>NZ_CP104694.1:2487038-2792547 GCF_025398735.1 Tahibacter amnicola | reverse complement strand
CGCATCTGGTCGTCGCCCAGAACAGCGGAGGGGGCAAGTCTGTCTCGATCAACGTACAGGTGTACCCGCAGGCGCCGACCAACTTTTCGTATCCGGGAACGCCTTACATCTTCAACAAGGACGTGGCGATCACGCCGATCTCGCCGAGCGTCTTCGGGCAGGTCACCAGCTATACGTCGGACACGATGCCAACCGGCTTATCGGTTCACCCCACCACGGGTGTGATCTCCGGCACGCCGACCGTCCAGCAGGCTGCGCAGGCGTATTCCATCACGGCGCACAACGTCGACGGGACGGCGACCACGTCAGTCAACATCACGGTGCAGGCACCCATCAGCTGCGGATCGGGTGGACAAGCCGTCGGCGGCACCTGCTGGTACTTCGGACAGAACGACGAAAGTTGCACGACGGTCTGCACCACGCATGGCGGCTACAACGCCGCGACGCTGAGCTTCGCCGGATCCGGCGGCAGCAACGCCAATTGCGGCCAGGTGCTGACCGCGCTCGGTGCTTTCAATCCCACGCCTGTCACCGCAACAGCATCGCTCAACGGTATCAGCGGCATGGGCTGTGGTTCCGATTACACCAACGAAGCCACGAGTTACCGCTTCACAAGCGCAACGACCGCTGGCGCTAACAGCGGCAGCGACCCAGGCCTCTATTTCCGTCGCGCATGCTCGTGCAACAACTGAGCGCGACGCGCTGCTGCTTTCATAGCCTGGGCTGACCCGCAGGGATCGCCCGGGTGAATCGGAAGTCGGCGCCGAAAATGCACCGCGCGCTGGGAGCGACAATTGGACCGCAATCCGCCGTTCACCCCGGGTGCGCCAAGCCCCCGGGCAGCCACATCACGCTGCGGACGGGGGACAACGCCACCGCCTGCATGACCCGACTGCCGAACGACATGCGGACACGCCGCGTTTCAGCCGAACAGCCAGGAAAGCCAGGTCGCCCGATCGACGCGGGCGATGGGGTCGGGCGCGAAACTCTGGCTGTAGATCCACCCATAGGCGTAACTGTCGACGATGGGTCCGGTGGCGGGGCGGTCGCCGGGGAGGCACCGCTCGAAGTCGGCCACGTAAGGTAAACGGAGTGCCTGCCACAGTTGCACGAATCGCCCGCGCAATTCGGGGGACGGCACACGCAGATAGGTTTCACCCTGGTATTCCGTCGTACGGGCGTCCTTGGCTATCGCCTGCATCAACGGCCACGAGGTCGGGTAGATGGCGATGCTGCTGCGCAACCCCACCACGGCCCGGAACAGTTCAAGGTTCTGCGACAGCAATGCCGCATCGGCTGCCACACGCAAACGCAGCAGCTCTGAGGCGTGCCGGCTCTTTCCTTTCTTGCCGGTGTAGTAGGCACCAATCCGTCGCAGCAGATCCCGGCGGGGTGCGGCGCCATCCATCAACGTGCTGCCAATGGCAAAACTATAAACGGCGGTGACGGCAGGCAGCTGCGGATCTGCCGGGTTCAGGGCACGCTCGCACATGTGATCGGCATTCGCACGCAACGCTTCCGCAAGACGCTCACCCTGCGCAGTACTGGCTTCGAACTGAAGGCACCGCAACGCCGATCGCAGCGCGAACAACGTGATGGTATCCAGGTCTGTGGCGATAGTGCCCGCACAGCCATTGATCAGCTTCTGTTCGAATGTGGTGCCGGGCAGCTCGTATTCCGGTCGCGACATGGCATCGCGCCACTGCTGCGCGAGTGACTCCAGGCCCATCGGCAATTCCTGACGCACAACACGCCTCATTCCGCCCACGCACATCGAGCCATCATACCGTGATGGAACCCTGCGGACGCCGGCTGACATAATCCAGTCCATGACCATCTGGATCGTCGTCTACGCCATCGGCGCCGCACAGGCTGTTCTGCTGGCGCTGGCACTCGCCCGGCGCCCCACGAATGTCGCGGCGAACCGGTTGCTGGCAGGTTGGCTGGCCCTGGTCGGCATTGACCTGGCGGTCAAGGCGTCCTTCCTGGCCGCCCCGTCGGTGACCGGGTTCAGGGCGTTTCTGTTCGTCGCGCAGTTTCCGTTTCTCCATGCCAGTCTGTTTTACCTGTATGTGCGTACCCTGACGACGACGCTGCCGCTCTCACTGCGCGACGGCATACATGCCATGGGCTTTTTGGGTTCATTGTGGCTGGTGCGCACGACGCTCCTGTCGGACGACGCTCACCTCGCCACCCGCTTGCAGCTCTGGATGGACGGAAATCTGCCGCCCGTCGCGGCGTGGTCGCCCCTGGTGTTGTACGGATGGAGTCTCACCTATATTGGCGCCGCGTTGCGGCAGGTCGTGCGGTATCGTCGCGACGTGCAAGAACGCCGCGCCGACGCGGACCGCGTGTCGCTGCGCTGGCTGCTGGTGCAGGCAGTGGGGCAGATCGCGATCTGGTCCATCGCCATCCTGAACGACGTTACCGACCTGCCCGGCATCAACTACTTCCTCATCTACGGCTTAGTCACCGCGTGGACGTGTGCGCTGGGCTACTACGGATTGATCCAGGCTCCGGTAGCGGCGCCACCGCCATCACCACCGCCGGCAGACAGCGCACCCATGACAGACGATCCGCGCTTCCCGGAAGTGCAGGCGCGGCTGGCGACGCTCATGACCGACGATGCGTTGTACCTCCAGCCCGCACTGACCATCACGCAGGTCGCCAAACGCAGCGGCTACCCGGAGTACCTCGTCTCCGCCACGATCAATCGGGTTTTCGGCTGCACCTTCTGGGACTACATCAACCGCCAACGCGTACACGCCGCGCGCCGCCTGCTCGCCGATCCGAACGACAGCCGCACCATCCTCGACATTGCCTATGCCTGCGGCTTCACGTCCAAATCCACGTTCAACGCCGTCTTCAAGCGGGAAACTGGCGATACACCCAGCACGTACCGGGCAAGGCAATCCACGTCAGGCGCGTGATACGGCCAGCAGGCGTCGCTGGTGGCGCCAGGCGGGCCAGCGCAGCCACAGCTCGCAGATCATCAGGTTGACCGACCAGCACGCCCACGCCGCAAAGATGTACACGGATTCGAACGGCAACTTGAAAACGAAGCTCATGGGAAGGATGAGCCGCAGCGTCACCCCGGCGTAGGTAACGGCCATGCACCGCAGCATCCAGCGCCGATGGGCGGCGTAGTCGCCCATCACCGCACAGCGAATGCCGTAGGCCGCGGTGGCCATCCACAGCACGCCAGCCAGGAAAAAACCGAGGCCGCTCCGCCAGCCGCCGTAGGCATGGAACGACATCGACAGGCCGCTGACACCACCCACCAGGATCGCCGCGGCGGACAGCCATCCGCCGATGCGGTGCAATGCCGGCCACCGGCGGCGCACCCAGCTGCTGGCCTGCAGGATTCCCAGCAGCAGCGCCAGGCCCGCGCCGAAGAAGTGCAAGGGGACGTCGATGCCCTGGAGCGCGAACTTGAGGCCAAAAACGTCCCTCGGGCCCGTTGGACGCTGGCTCAGGAAGGTAAATGCGTGCTCCGCGATCTGCACGCTGAGCGCGGCGAAGGCCAGGTACCAGGCGCCGTAGGCGATCTTCTTCCCGATCCCGGTGAGCCGGGCGACGGCTGTGGCCCGGTCCACGGGCAGGCGGTTATCCAAGGGGCGGGTGGGTTCTGGACGAGACATGACGGCGCTCCGGTGAGGTGACGTCATGCTCGGCCCGGCGTCTGCTGAGGTCGTCCGCCCCGGCGGGTCCGTACGTCCGATCGGGCCGATTGGACCTCCGATACCTTGCCAGGCCGAGGGAGGCCGGCCGAGGTCAGGGGCGACGGGGGCCTTCCGGAGCGAGGAATTGCCAGGTGCGCGTGATATGCAGCACATCCACGGACAGTCCGTTCAGGGGCTGAAACGGTGCGGCGGCATGGACGATACGAATCGCGCTGGCATCCACATCGGGGTGACCGCTGGGCTGGACCACGTCCACACGCTCAACGCTGCCATCGCGACGGATCGCCACCGTGAGGGTGACGCTGCCGCGAACCCCGCTGTCGAGCTGCACGGCTTTGTGGGCGCGTCCGATGCGTGCTTCCCAGTCGCGCAGGTAGTCCACGTACTCCCCGTCCGTTGTCGCCCCGGACAGGAACTTGCGCACCGGGCGCACTGGTCCGGATGCGTCCGCCTTGCGCGCGCTGTCGGCGGCCATTCGCGCCTGCTCCAACGCCTGATCGATCTTCATGCGGCCTTCGGCGGTGTCAGACCTGGCAAGGGCGCGAGTGGGTCCGAGCACCTGCTTCCGGTCCAGGCCCAGGGTGCGCGCAGGCGACTCGCCAGCGACGATCGTCCACACCGTGGCGGCAATCAGCGGCCGGTCCGCGAACCTCGTCGCCATCTGGCCAGTGAGTGACGTCATTCCTCCGGGTGCGATCAAAAATCCCGGCGGCCGCATGAGCGTGCGATCCGTGCCGTAGTTGTCCGCAGCTATTGTGGAAAGTGGTGCGACCACGGCGAACGTCACGCCGCACAAGCACGGCACGCACCTCCGCAGTGACCGGCTCACGCGCCGCAGTGAACGCACGAAGGAACTGGCGCTGCTATTCATGCGGATCGTGCTTCCCTGGTGGCAGTGGTCGCGGCTGGAAGTATTCATAGTCCGCAGGCCGGAATGCCCGTCGCCGCTGTGCAAATCCCGACATCCGGATAATTCCCGTGATTCCCGAGAACGAAGAACGGCAACCGGACCGAACAGGGATGACCACATTCCACCGATCTCGTTGCGTATGATTCAATCCACTACCCCGGACAAGCAGAAAAAGCGATGCCACGCAGCGACGAAACGCCTGTCCGCAAGTGGTTGGATCTGATCAAGGACGACCCCGCCGTTGTCATCGATGCTGGTGACGTCCTGCGTGAAGCAAATGACAACCTGTGGTGTTTCTCGCCTATCGACGACGAAATTCAGGCCGTGAGCACCACCACGGTGACGACATTCATCACGGATGTCGCCGCGCTGCGACGGCAACAGCTGCAAGCTGGCGCCATGTGGTTCTACTGCTGGCACGACGGCCAAGCACGCCAGCTGCGAATGAGCCTGATATCCCGGTCACATGGACGGCTTCCGTTTGCCCGCTCCATCACAATGACGGACGACGCATCGGAGATTGCGCGACACGCAGTCGAAGAGGACTGGCGCGACGCCGCCGACCACGATGCCGCTCCGGATATCGACATCGAGACACCGGATCTACCGCTCCGCGTCTTCGTCGCCGATGTCCCATAGCACGAAAACGCGGATGCACGGGTTCTCAAGCCAATTCGATGACACGGTGGAATCCATGCCCTCGTCGCGTGCGTGGCATTCCCTTCTTTCACACAACACCGACGTTCTGTGCCGAGTGCTTCGCCAACATTCATGCCAGGCGCACTGATGCGCTTTGACGCCCGATTTACAATCCGGAACCCGCTCTGACCAGGCCGTACCGCTGATCGCCGTGCGCCGCCGGGACGCTGATACAGTCGCCAGCACCATCATCACGGAGAGATGATCATGACGACGCGTCAGCCAGGTTTGGCCCATCGCGCGGCACGCCTCGTGTGCCTGGTACTGCTGAGCTGGTGCGCCTTCGCATCCGCCAGCCCCGTGCGCTGGAATGTGTCCAATGCTTCATTCGATGACAGCGGATCGATCTCGGGCTATTTCATTTACGACGTCGATACGAATCACTTTTCCGAATGGGCCGTGTCGGTCGCGAACGGTCATATCGGAGACTTCCCGCCCATCACCTTCGGTCCGGCCAATTCCGTCGCCAGCACCACGAATCTGGGCAATCCGCAACCGACGCTGGTATTCCAGCTGCAGGGAAGCCAGCGTGTGCTGCGCATGACGCCCAATGCCGCACTCACCAACGGCGGCGGCAGTGTTGCGATCAACATCACGACACAGGGCCTCACCGGCAGCGTGGAAACCTACAGTGGCAGCGGCGGCCCAAGTCGCGGCATCGTATCGGGGCGCTTCGACGGCACGCCAGCGGGGTCATCGTTCACGATCAGGCCCGGTATCACCGGAAACTGGTACGACCCGGCGCAGAACGGGCATGGTTTCCAGCTGGAGATCCTGCCTAATGGCGTCGCCACGGCGTTCTGGTTCACCTTCGACAATGCCGGCAACGCCGTGTGGATCAACGGCGCTGGCAATATCCAGGGTGATCGCGTGGTGATGAATGCAGGGCGAGTTCTGAACGGTCGCTTCCCGCCAAACTTCAATCCAGCAACGATTGAACGGCGTCCCTGGGGAACCCTGACCTTCACCTTCACCGACTGCAACAACGGCCGCGTGGACTGGAACAGCACCGACAGCGCCTTTACGCCAGCGGGCATGATGCAGCTGCAACGACTGACGGCGATTGATGGCGTGGGTTGTCCTTGATGGCCTCCACGTAGCATCCTCGGAGTACGTCCCCCATCGACCGTGGCGCGCGCCCGCTTCATCAGCGGGCGCCGCCACGCATCAGTCACCGCAATTCAGTGAGATGTAATAAATCTCCGCGGCGAAGTCGATTCATCGACCGGTGACAGTCACCGTCGCAAGGCGTGGTTCTGAGGCCGTCCAGCTGGTGGTCAACCAGAATGTCGAGCTCCCTCCCCGCGGTACATATGACCACTGCAGCGTCGCCGAGGCAGCGCCGCAACTCCAGAGCTTGGGTGCTTCGCCCGAGTTCTGGGTCCATACGCACGCACCGGAAGCGCCAGGAAGCTGGTAGGAGATCGTGGTGCTCCCGAAGTTGGTGCCGGCCGGCACGCTGACCACCAGTGGCGATGCGGAAATCGACGCCGCCGGGTTGGCGGGAGCCCGGATCGTCTTGCTGGCCAATTCCGGGCTAGGCGACGTCATGCTCGGCGAGAGGATGAAACGGGTTTCCCCACCTGCGGGGACGTGATCCCAGCGGATGTTCGTGCCCTGCGGTCCGCCGCACGTCCACAGCGTGGGTGCCGGAGCGCCTGTGTTGTGGATCCAGATGCATGCACCTGCGCCAGAGCCGTAGGAAACGTCCGTCCATCCGTAACTCTGGCCTGGCGGCACGATGGCTTTCTGTGGCCAGACCGAAATCCACGAGCCCGATGGCGGGTAGCACGACGAGTGACTCTGGTTGACACAGCTGACGTGAGCGATCTCCGTAACCGTCGGAGAGGTGGGCATGTGACTGATCGAACAGCGCTGTGCAGTCTGCGTCGAGCGCACCGCCTGCCAGCCAGCGGGTATGGGTTGATCAGCGCAGACATCCATCCGGGCCCCAACCGGCAGATGGTCATATCGGGTGACCACCCAGACGTTATCGGTCGCACTGGAGAAGGTTCCGCACTCGGTGATGGAGTATTTCTTGTCGGTCGCGATATAGCCGGCGGGCACTTGGTTGCGGCAAACGTGCTGAATGTCCTGCGCCGCTGCAGTACCAACGCCCAGGAGCGGGAGGGCCAGGAAACCCACAAGACCATATGTCTTTCTCATTTTTTACTATTCCATAGTGAAGGGACTATGGGGCGGCCCGTTCCCCATTGGCTCCTTTCGAAAATCAGCGCGACCGTTGATCACGGCACTTGCCACCAGTGCACCACGTCTGCGCCAAGAGCAGCGCGAACGCTCTTGCAGCTCCCGGGATGATCTGGCACGAAGCTCCGCGGCATCGGCAGACATGCCGCCAACTTGGGTGCTATCGGTATTCGACGGCCGGCTCGCCGACCAGCGTCAGGGACATACACTGCTATCCGCGGTGCGTACGAGGTTCGACGCACGCCCTGGTCGGACAGGAATTGGTCCGATCGGAGACAAAGGTCCCAGCCCAGGCCTGGTGTCTCCCAGTGTAAAAGTTGCCCGACTACTTCGCGTCGGTGCGGCGAAGCTCTGTTTGCACTCACCCGTGTACTGGGGAGTACGGCCCAGTCACTGTCCGCCCCTTCGACGGACAGTGCGCATCAACTTCTTACTTCAGTCCCATGTAATCGCGCTTGCCGATCTCAACGCCGTTGTGACGCAGCAGCGCGTAGGTCGTGGTGACATGGAAGAAGAACTGGGGAATTCCGTAGGTGAGCAGATAGGCGCTGCCGGTAAAGCGCTTTTCTTTGGGCGTGCCGGGGCGCGTCACGATTTCGCGCTCTTCGCCGCCGTCGAACTGGCTGGGTGCAAGGCCCGCGATGAAGGCCTGGGTTTGCGCGATCAATGCCTGCAGTTCCTCGAAGGAGGTTTCCTTATCCTCGTTCCGGGGCACCTCGACACCTGCCAGGCGCGCGGACACGCCGCGGGCGAAATCACACGCGATCTGCACCTGGCGTGTGAGTGGGAACATGTCCGGAAACAACCGGCTCTGCAGCAGGGCTGCGGGTTCGATGTTCTTCGCCGTGGCGTGCGCCTGCGCCTTGGCGAGCACGTCGCCGAGGCTGCCCAGCATCTGCTGGAACACGGGAACGGATGCGGTATAGAGGGATACGGTCACGGGGAGCTCCGGCTACGTGGGAACGGAAACCCGTAACGATGACAGCGTAGTGCGGCGTTGGCAACGCCACCCCAGCGCACTCAATAGCAGGGATCCCCGCGCGGCGACGGCACGGACGGACGCCGCCGCACGGCAACGTCCGTCAGATCCGTCGCGCCGGAGTCAGCGGAAGAACCACCGCCACAACAAAAGGACGCCAACGGCAATTGCGGTGATCATCCCCCAGGGACGTTCGGGCGCCTTCTCCGGATCAGCCGCGGTGGCGACGGCGGCCGCAAGGGCAGGCGTCAGCGGCTGGCGGGCGACGGTCGGCTTGGGCTCCGGCTGCCGCTCCTCGGGTGTACGGTCGCGGTAGCCCGCCTGTTCGGCGGCTGCCGCCGGCGTTTCCCGGACGGCGTTGCTGACGGATGACGGGTCAGCGTTTGCTTGTTCGCCCCACTTCGCCGAGGTGTTGTTCGAAAGCTCGCTGGATGCGGCGTGGGCGTCGACTGCCGTGACCGACGTCAGGGCAACGAGCAGGACTGCGTGAATCTTCATGACAAGCCCCCCAATAGCCAGCTCGGGGCGGCTTTGCGCCGCCGGCGGCAACGATAGCGGCGGTGGCGGCGCTTGTCGCTACCAGGGGTCATCGAGACAGCTGAACGGTATCGGGACAGCTGCTGACCGGAGCCGATGGCGCCAGGAGCGCCCGAAACGGGACTACCCGCTCGGCGTTTTCCGATCGCTTCATGACATTGCGCTGGCTCACGGGCCCGGCCTCCCGGAGGCCGGCCACGATGGATGCCCGGCAATTGCTGGTATTTGCAGCCATCCAATCGCAAGGAGCCCGGGCAATGCATCATCGCCCCTCCCGACTATCGCAGCCGCTCGGCATTTCTTCCCTTCTTTACATCGCAGCGCACCGTAAGTACAGATGTTCGCATTCTTGCCGGCACGGACGACGCCTTGCCGGCGGCGGTGCTGCCTGCCAACGACCGCAGTCGGACTATCGCGCTGGACAAGCCACGTCCAGCGGAACAACCCCGGGGCACGCCTCCCGATTGACGCCCCGCGTGCGCGACGAGCGCACACGGGGCAAGTTCGACACAACACGCGATGGCCGCTACTCCGCCTCGCTACATCCCGTCCGCGCACCGAACTCCGTCACGCTGGCCCAGGTGTTCTGCGAGTTGCCATTGACCGTGAGGCGCAGATACCGGGCAGAGACAGCGGGGAACGCGTAAGTCTCCGGTTGTGCGGTCGTGCCGCTGCTGGTGCCGGAAAAGACCTCACGGAACTGCACGCCGTCGCTGGAGACAGCCAACGTGAAGCGATTGGTGCGTTGATCACCCAGGTGCCAGGCGATTTTTGCGCCGCTGACGGACGTGCTGCCGCCCAGGTCGCCTGTCACCCACTGGCCGACGCCAAGACTGGACCACCGTGTCGCCAGGTTGCCGTCGATGACGTTGCTCGCCGGTGTCGTGGCATCGGCTCCGCTGGCAGTGACCGTCGCGAAGCGACAGGCGCCGCATTCGGCGTCGGCGCCGTATTCGGTCACGCTGGCCCACTCGTTGAGCGTGTTGCCGTTGACCGTCAGGCGTACAAAGCGGGCTGCCGTCGCGGCAAACGTGTAGTGCTCGCGTTCCAGCGTCGTGCCTGAACTCGTACCGGCGAACACCTGGCGGAACTTGCTGCCATCGGATGAAACCGCCACGGTGAAGTGGTTGCGACGCCGATTGCCTTCGTGCCAGGCCACCCGCACGCCGGACACGCGCGCCTCCCTGCCGTAGTCGAGCGTGAGCGTGGACCCCACTCCCAACGCCGACCAGCGCGTAGACAGGTTGCCATCGACGGCATTGGCCGCCACGTTGGTGCCTTCGCTGGCGCTGGCGGCAACGGTGGGCGTACGGCAGCCGTCCGGCGGCGGCGCGCGATGGCAGGTAGCGGTTCCGGAGTCGGTAAAGGTGCTTCCCGCCACCGGCATGAATTGCCACGCATAGCCACGCGCACCGAGGGTGAACTTCATCACGCCGCGCGTCGTATCCGAACCCCTCTCGAAGTTCGGCATATTTCGCGTGAAGGCCCTCGGCTGCGCGCCTCCTGTGCCGATCAGGAACTGGCGGATACCGTTGGCCGGATCGGCGACGCCGTCGGCGTTCTGCGGCGCGTAGCGCTGATAGCTGTGGTCGTGCCCGACCACGACGACGTCAGCGCGGTGATCGTGCAGCGCGCGCCACAAAGGGCGTGTCGCCGTGGCGTTGTCGTGACCGCCCCGGGTGAACAGCGGATGGTGGAAATAGGCGAGCGTACAGGCCTTGGTGTTCGCCGCGAGATCTGCCCGCAGCCAGCGTTCCTGGGCGGAATTGGCACTCATCGGCAAGTTGCTGTTGAGCGCCACCATATGCCACTCGCCCAGGTCGTAGCTGTAGTAACCCTTGTCGCGATCCCCCGCCGGGCCGCTGAACTGGCCGCTACCGTTGAAGTAGTCGTAGTAGCCCTTGGCACCGCTGGTGTTGTACTCGTGATTGCCGGGCGACGGCCGCGTGATCGCTTTGAACCGCCCCCAGTTGGGCGCATAACGCTGCTGGAACTCGGCCAGCGTGCCGTTATCGTAGGCGAGGTCGCCGGCAACGATGACAGCCTGCGGCCGGATGGCGTCCACCACGGCGGCGGTCTGCGCGCAGGAGCCGCACAGATCCCCTGCGGCAGCGACAACCAGCGACGTTTCTTCCAATGCCCTGGTACCGAACTGGTAGCTGTCGACCAGGAATCGACTGGCGGGATCGGCAAAGTTCGCGCGCAACTGCACGCATTCGCCGCGCAGGGCGCGCAGGTGAAAACTGCGGTCGTTGCGCGCCTGGCCGCCCAGGGTTTCGGTGTCGCCCTGGGAGCTGACCAGGGTCAGCGTGTCCGCACCGTGCAGTGCGAACGCCTTGAAGCGCAGGCGCAGCCATTGCGCCTGGGGATGGCAGATCTCCACCGGCTCGGCGGACCGGCCATCGGATTGAAACATCAGCGCTTCCACCACCCCGGTTTCGGGTTCTGCCACGGTTGGTGTGTCGATAGCAGCCGACACATGCGGCGCAGCCAGGCCAAGCGCCAGGGCCAGCGCCACCCGGCGCGGCCATCGGTGTGCAGTCATGGGATATTGTCTCCAGTACGAGGGCAAGCGCGGCACCGGCAAGTCCGGTGCCGCGCGGTGTTGATCAGTTCTGTTCGCCGTCGCGCGTACAGGCGCTGGTGGCGGACAGCTCGGTGACACTTGCCCAGCTGTTCAAGGTGTTTCCGTTGACGGTGAGACGCAGGAAGCGTCCCTGCGTACCCGCGAAGGCGTAATTCTCGATGGCAGTGGTTGTGCCGCTGCTCGTGCCGGAGAACACAGGCTGGTATGCCAGGCCGTCCGTCGAAACGGACACCACAAAGCGGTTTCTGCGCAGGTTGCCCTGGTGCCACGCCACGTGAGCGGCGGACATCGTACGGACGCTACCGTAGTCGAACGTGATCCACGAGCCTTCTCCCGGCGCGGACCAGCGTGTGGCGAGATTGCCGTCGACGACGTTGGCCGGCACGTTCTCGCCTTCACTGGCACTGGCGACGATGCTCAGCGGGCGGCACGAGTGGATCGCCGCGTGCCGCTCGCGAAAACCGATATCCGGTCCCGCGTCGGAGAATGTCGCACCGGTGTTGTTCAGGGCGATGTTGCGGGCCGGCGAGTTCGCCTGCAACTGGTAGTCATGCTCGGCTGGCGCATCGACGAACAAGGGGTCCTGAACGAGCCCGGCCGGGTCGGCGACCAGCGTATGCGCGGAGTTTGAATAGGTGCGCCATTGCGCCAGTGTTTTCGCAGCACCGTTGACGCGAATGCCCGCCTGCTGGCCCGAGCGGTTCCAGTACAGGTTCTTGTCGCTGACGAACCCCTGCAGGACCGACGCGCTGGTCGGTACGCTGATCCAGGGCGACGCATCCCGCACGATGTTGTTCCAGAAATCGATATTGCGGTTTGGCGTTCCGCCCGGGTTGTAGTTCGTGGCGTAGAACGCCGTCGCCGGAATTCGATCAAACGTGTTGTGATAGACATCGACGTTGTCGACACGATTGAGCGAAATACCGTAGCCCAGGCAACGCGAACCGCTCGGCGTGTTCTTGAACAGGTCGTGCACCACATTGCGCCGGAAGACCACATTCGTGGTCAATGTGCTGCTGTCGCCGCCGCGACCGACCCCCAGTGCGTTGCAGGAGTCGGAAATCCGCGTGTTCTCGATCAGCACATCGCGTGCGTTGTAGTGCACGACCATGGCACTGCCCGCCTTGGCAACGGTTCCGGCTTTCTCGCGGAATCCGTGCATGTAGTTCGCTGCCACGCCCGGGCGGTCCGCATCGGGCGGAATGCTGCCGCGGATCGTGACCTGACGGCAGCTCTTGATATCCACGGCCTGCTCCACGCGCCCGAAGTTCGCCGGCGAGGTGTAGTAGTGGTTGTCTTCCAGCGTGATGTCGCGTGGCGTCGTGGCGGCGTCCGGGCTGCTGTAGCCTTCGCACTGGAACCCGTCGCCGCCGTTGTCATGAATGACGTTGCGCCGGATCAGGATACGGGCGGGAGCCGGTGAACTTTCCGGAACGATGATGCCGTGACTGTCTTCGTTGTCAGTACGGAAATTCGTGTGGATTTCGCTGTCTTCCAGCAGGAAATCGCGGCCGGAGACGTACACGTTCGCACCAGCGGACGATCCATGCAGTACTGAGTTGCGCAACACGCCGAAATCCGCGTTGTTGTACCAGCGGAATCCCGTGACACGTTGCCCGGCAACATCGACATCGAACCCGTCGACGATCCAGTAGTCCTGGTCCATGTGAAAGACGGCGACGGCACCGTTGGGACGGATAACCGGGCGCGTGGCCGATCCCGGCTGCCGCTTGAGCACAATCGGCGCGGCGTGGGTGCCGGAAAACGCTGGCTGCGCCGCATTTTCCACATACGTACCTGATGCCACGCAGCCGACCTGGCCCGCGCGCAGCGTGCGCAAGGCCTTGCCGACCGTGCGCCAGGGTTGTGACGCGCTGCCAACTGCGCTGTCGTTACCGTTCGGCGCCACGTAGTGCGAGCACTCGTTGCGGGCATTGGCGACAAAGGACGTATCCGGCAAGGCGCGCGCGCCGGCGTTTACACTGCGATCGGGCCGGGCGGCGTGGACGGGTGCAACGAGGGAAAGCGATACTCCCAGCGCGATCAGCGCCAGGCGCGGAAACGCCCTCTCCGGCGTTTCCAGGGGTGTAGCGATTGCGGTCATGCGGGTCTCCAGAGCTTTTCAGGCACGGACATCGCGCGCAATAAGGGCGACAAGCAGGTCGCGGCGGATTGTCGTGGGCATGGGCTGGCCGTAGTAACGCCATGCCGGCGCTACGACAGGAACAACAGACCGACGATCGACCTGGCGATGCCGAAGCGTTAGTGAAAACTACAGGGTGTAGGTGTAGCCCCCCGCTGCACCCACTCATGAATTCGCAGGGGGGACGCCCGGAATGCCACGCAAAGCCCTCGGCACGTGCGCACAAATCAAGAAATTGTGACGACGCGCGCACTTGTCCCGCAGTCACCTCGCGAGCCTTGCTTTTCCGGGGCCCCTTGGAGCCAGGGGATGGCCCAACGCTGACGAAGCCGGTGCCGGGCGCGGTTGCAGGCATGTGGGCGTCAGCACGAACTCAAGCCGGCAGCTCGTCCCGACCTTCCCTAATGCATCCGGGCGATACCCATGCCGTACAGCACGACAAGCGCGACCAACCAGTCCAGCAGCGAAATGGCGGCTGCCACGACCCACACGACCGAGCGACGCAGGACGATCAGCCCAATAGCGCCGAACAGCGAAATCGCACCGGCGAAAAAGAACAATCCGGCATACCAGTTCCCGCGTGGAAACACGCCACCGATCGTAACAAGGACCTGCAGCGTGATGACCGCGGTTGCGGTAGCAACGAGCGTCTCGGGAATGCCCGCACTGATTCTTGAAGGCGCGCCAGTCGGTCGCTGATCCGGCTCATTCATCGACGCTCCATCGAATCACCGGCCTGTGCCCTGGCTGACCCATTGATTGAGCCTGCCCATCAGCCACACACTAACCGCTACCGCTCATCCAACGCGTGATGAATCAGCACGACGCACTGCGAAGCGAACAGCATTTTCGATCCCAGCGAGATCTTCTTCGCACCCAGCCGGCCAAGACTGTGAAAGGTCTTCTTCGGCATCGGAATATGGTCGGTCAGCAGGAAGCAGGGATTGGGCGCGAACGCCTCCTCGCCAATGGACGTTCCCTTCCGATCCATCACGTACAGCGCATGGTCGTCGGCGAGCTCACGGACGAGGTGTTCGAAGCTGATGGTGCGCACCGTGATGCCCGCTTCCACCGGCCGCTCCTCTTCCTTGCCCATGCCTCGGGAGACGTCGAGCGCCCTGGCGACCTTTCCCAGCAATGCCTGTTCGTGGAAGCCGCCAATATCATGCATTGCATCAGCGGCGAAGCGAATGGTGCGCGAGAAGTCCTGCGTGCTTTCCAGCACGAGGTACACCACGACATCCGGCCGATGCGACTGCGCCGTGAAGATCGCGTTCATCAGCGTGTGTGCCAGGATTTCCGTGTGGGCTTCGCCGCCCACGGACGCGAGCAGTTTCTGGCTGTCCGTCGGTGCAGCCCGTGCTCTGAGTACAAAAGTGCGCATGATCCGTGTGACCGTCCTTAGGTCCTGGGCCATCCGGGCCCGAATGAGCCAGTTTCAACTGCGCGGTGGCGCGGGATCAAGCGTTCGCCGCGATGGTGTAAGGTCTTCGACCGGATCCGGGAACCGGTGAACGTCCGGTCGATGGCGTGCCCGGGTTGCGGCCGGCCCGGGTGCAGGCGGCGCATCTGTGGTTCTGCACACCCTGTTCAACAGGCCGATCATGTGCTCGAGCCCTCCCCGCGGCGCGCCGGGCGAATCTAGCTGATCTGGTGAGGGCTTGCCATCAATGCAGCTGTGCCATCGCAGCGGCGTGGATCTCGGAGGCGGACAGCATTACGCGTCCCTTGCCGACAGCGGCCGCGGTAACGGCAAATTGAATCGTCGACTCGCGCAGATAGGATTTGCGCTGTGCGAGGCCGTCGCCTTCCAGCGGGATCTCCAGATGCACAGGCCTGCCGGCGAACCGTTCCGGCGCGCTGAGCCGGACCGTCACCACGTCCAGTTCCACGCCACCCCGACAAACCTCAACGCACGATATTCACCGCAATCGCCGGCGTGATATGTGAGGATGTATTGCGCCCCGCAACAACGGCGCGGACCCCGAAGAGCACGCCGACATTCGCGTTGAAGTTGTATTCGATGGCCGGCGCCAGCGCGAAGGATCTGCTCGAACCGGAATCAAACAGTGTCACACTCCCGGCTGCGTCGACGCCCCGCACCCGCGTGTTGCCGGTGCGCCGATACACCGCATCAAGCGCAACGACCCAGTTTCGCGTGATGCTGTACTCCCACGCGGCATTTGCGACGAAGGTGTCGCCTGGCCGCGCGGTGCCGCGGAATCCATCGTCCGTGCCGTAGACGCTGGCGTCGGCCAGGTTCGCGTCGCCGGAGAATGTCTTCGTGAGATTCAGCCGCATGCGCAGGATCCGGCCATTGGGCATCCACAAGTAGGTCTGGGAATAGACGCCCAGCATCGTCGAACGCGCGCCACTCCCCAATCCGTCGCTGGCGCGCCCACCCAGCCGATCGTGCTTGCCGGTCGGAAACGTCTGTTGCAGCGCGACGGAGAGGGTTGGCAGCCAGTGTCCCGGCTCAAACTGAGTCAGGCGGTATTGCGCGTGCACCGCCAGGTCACCCATGCCGATGCCGGAGCTGCCGGGACCTTGCGCGGGATCGTTGTAGCCGAATGTTGGAATCAGACTCAGCGAGAACGCGTCGGTAACGCCGTAGGTCATGTACGTCAGGGAACCATAGCCATGCGATCGGCCCGTCGAGTGCCGCCTGCCGTCGCGGTCGAATGCCCCATTGGACTGGACGTCATAGAGGTAGGGCTCGATGAGGTAGTGACCTTTCGGCAGCGTCGATGCGGAATTGGCGAGCATCGGGCCGGTCCACCAGGCATCGTCCATGGATTGACGCTGCACAGGGGCTTGCGCGGAAACCCGTGTCGCCGCGAGTAACAGCAGTAGCGCGATCTTGTACATCATAGGTTCGTCGTACGCAGAGCCAGTGGTGATCAAGCCGTTCGGTACCAGCCTGGGGGCGCCGCGCCCCGTTAGCGAGTACCAATTGCGCCGGCATTGCGCGGGAATTGGTATTCAGGGCACGGCTTGGCCAGCCGGAGCGAACGATCGTGCCGGTACGCAAGCGCAGAAACCATCCGCTTGTTGCGGTGGAAAGCCCCCTTTCGGATCTCAGGCGATGCA
The DNA here is from genome assembly GCF_025398735.1 of Tahibacter amnicola. Taxonomy (NCBI): domain Bacteria; kingdom Pseudomonadati; phylum Pseudomonadota; class Gammaproteobacteria; order Lysobacterales; family Rhodanobacteraceae; genus Tahibacter; species Tahibacter amnicola. Next base: position 2,775,711 of record NZ_CP104694.1, on the reverse strand, counting down.
GCGGCTCTCCAGCCCGATCAGGGCATCGATACGCCATGCGGCAGGGAGCTGCGGCCGGCGTCAAACCAGTGCAGCGCCCCCGGCCTAGGCAAAACCATAGACGAGCCGCACATCACCATGCGTCTCACGCAGTGCAATCAGTTCATCAATGAAGTACTGGATGCACGACGTAACGTCGAACAGTCCTTCCACCTCGACAGAATGCGTGTGGTGCAGCGGCTTGTCGGTGCGCGAACACACAGCGATCGGCGGTGGAAGGTCCGCATCGCGCCATAGCCCGGTGAGCGTCTGCCAGCGCGCTGGATCGTTCTCGTGCGGCCACGCCTTCTCATACAAATGCAACGGAATGCTTGCCGACACGATGGAAAGCACCGGCAGCGCGTCGAGAATTTCGTCGCCGTGCAGGCATGAATGACCCCACTCGCCCAGGAACGCCAGGACACTCCCATCCGTGTGATAGATGAAGGGGTAGTGGTCGAACTCCGCAGGCAGTCGGCGCAAGGGCCGCACCGGCCTGATTGTCCCGGCGTAACCCGATGCAACGCCCAACCACGCGCGAAGATGGCCTCGGCGGCCGTCGTAGAACTTCTGGACGAACTGCCAGCCATCGTCGCTGTTCCGCTGGAAGGCGCCGAATACGTCAATACCCATCGAGGGCGATCTCGTTGTTGCAGTGCGGAACCGCTATACCGAACTGGGTCTTCGCGGTCAACTTCAGTGACCTCCACTGTCTTCGCAGACGTCGCTCTCGCGGAACAGTTACTCGAATACGCCCTGGAGAATGTGCTCCGGGGCAACTGCTGAAACGGCCTTCACCCCATAGCCAAAAAGAAGCGACCGGCACAGGCCGGTCGCTTCATTCGTCATACCTGCGCCGCTGGATTGCGCGGCGAGGCTTCTACTACGGCGTGTAGCTGCCCGTCAGGCTCAGGCCCGAGTAAGTTGAGTACGCGCGAACCATCACGTAGTACGTCCCCGCCTGCGCTGGCGAGATGTTGCAGGTCTCGCTGTTGCCCGGCAGATACGGGCGGCAGTCGTAGGTCGTCGTCGTCGGAGCCGCGTTGAAGCGGACGTACATGTCGGCATCGCCGGAGCCGCCGTTGATGACGAACCTCAGGTTCGTCGCACCAGCCGGCACGGCCAGCGTGAAGACCTGCGTATTTCCCGTCGAACCCGACAGGCCCGTGCGCGGCACGCCGTTCTGCAGCACATTGCCGCCGGTGTTGAAGCTGCCGGTGAGGCTCAGGCCGGAGACCGCCGAGTAGCCGTGGATGAACACGTGGTAGGTGCCCGCCTGCGCCGTCGCGATGTTGCAGGTTTCGGCGTTGGTGGAACCGATCGAGCGGCAGTCGTAGCTCGTCGTCGACGCAGCGGAACCGAACTTGACGTACAGATCCGCATCCCCCGTTCCACCGCTGGTGACAAACTTCAGGCCCGATGCGCCGGCCGGAACGACCATCGTGAACGACAGGCCAGCGCCCTGCGCGATCGACAGGCCGGTCTTCGGCACGCCGTTCTGCAGCACCGTATCCGGCGGCGCGGTGACCGTGACCGAACCGGACTTGGTGTTGGTGGCGCCATCATCGTCGGTGACCGTCAGCGTGACCGTGTAGGTGCCGGCCGATGCATAGGTCTTGCTCGGATTGGTGGCGGTCGAAGTGGATCCGTCACCGAAGTTCCAGCTACGCGAGGCGATGGTGCCGTCCGAATCGGTCGAGGTGTCGGTGAAGTTCGCCGTGAGGCCGCTGGTGGTCGAGGTGAAGTTCGCCACGGGCGCTACATTGCCCGGACCGCTCGTGACCGTGACCGAAGCCGTCTTGGTGTGCGTGGCACCGTCATCGTCCGTGACCGTGAGCGTGACCGTATAGGTGCCGGCCGCGGCATAGGTGTGGCTCGGGTTCGTCGCCGTGGACGAGCTGCCGTCACCAAAATTCCAGCTGCGCGCGGTGATCGTGCCGTCGCTGTCGGTGGAACTGTCGGTGAAGTTCACGACGAGGCCGCTGGCGCTGCTGCTGAAATTCGCCACCGGCGGTACGTTGCCACCGCCGCCACCGAAGTTGCCGGTAGCCGCGACCGCGTATTTCTGCGGACCGGACGGCACGTTCACACCACGTACGCGTACCGTGTAGGTGCCCGCTGCCGGATTGGCAAAGCTGATGCGGTGCACGTTGTTGCGGTTGTCGTAGTTGGTGGTCGTCGTGCTCTGGCTCGGGTTCGCATTGCTCGGCGAAACGCCCGAGGGCAGCTTCTGCGTCCACACGTCGCCATTGGGCGCGACCACTTCCAGCCGCAGTCCGTTGACAAGGGCCGGGTTGGCATTGACCGCCGCGGCCGCGTCTGTCCAGGTCAGCGCGATGTTAAGCGGCGATCCGGCGGAGACGGTCAGCGTGTGTGTATCAAGGCCACCCGTGGAAAGGCCGGTGGTGGCGTCGTGGATGTAGAGCTTGCTGGTGTCACCGCTGAAATACAGCGAGTCGTCGAGCAGGATACGTCCCCAGCCCTGCGACTGGCCCGGCGACGTGCCAGCGCCAGTTCCCGTCATCGGCATGGCGCCGGCAATGAGAATGGCCTTGACCAGCGCACCCGACGGATTGGCGATGGCGTTCGCCGCGACCTTCTGGCCGGTCGGATAGAAGCCGCGTTGCAGGTACTCACGCACCAGGGCAGCCAGGCCGGCGGCGGTCGGCGTCGCCATCGAGGTGCCGCTCATGGTGGCGGTACCGCAGGCGTTGCGGCCGGCGGAGACGATGCTCGAACCCTGCGCGGTGATGTCCGGCTTGGTGCGGCTGTCGATCGTCGGGCCACGCGAGGAGAAGCTCGCCATGCCGTTCGCAGCCGTGCCGCGGCTGGTGGCGCCGACGGTGATCACGTTCTTGGCATTGCCCGGGCTGCCGACGTTGTTGCCGGCCGGGCAGGCCGACGCATCGTTGCCCGCGGCAAAGAGCAGCACGAGATCATCGCGATCACGCGTGACGTTGTCGGCGTCGCGGGCCTGGGCGTCGTAGGTCACCGTACATCCGGAAACGCAGGCACCGAATTGATCGGTACAACCGCCGCCCCAGGAGTTGCTGTGCAGGCGCGCACCGTTCTGGTACGCCGTGTTCGCCGCGTGGTACGGGTTGCCGCCGTGGTTGTTGAGATAGGCGAGATTGGAGCCGGTTTCCTGCATCACGAGCTTGGCGCCCGGCGCGGTGCCGTCCAGGTCCGTATGACCACCCGGCGAGGTGAAGTTGGTGCAGTCAATCGGAGTCGCCGGATTCTGGCCGAGAATGGAACCGGCGACGTGGGTGCCGTGGCCATGCGGATCGGTGGGCGTGTTGCCCGTGAGGCCCGACCACTTGTAATAGGCAATGACCTTGCGCGCGGCATTGTTCGGCGTGGTGATCGTCGGACAGCTGGCGCCCGACGTACAGTTATTCACCGGCGGCGCCTGCGCGGCATCGTTGAAGGCGCAGTTGGCGATATGCAGACCGGTATCGAGTTCGCCGACGATCTGGCCGCACCCATACAGGCCTCGGTCGAAGACCGGACGCAGCGGCGACGGACTGTTCACGTTGCTCTGGTGCAACCAGTCGGCCTGGGAATTGCGCGTGGTCATCGGCCAGCGGAATCCGATCGCAGCGACAGACGGATCGGCGGCAAGCTGCTCGACGGCGGCACGCAGGCTCGCGCGATCAAAGCGGGCGACGACGCGCGTGTCCGGGCCGGCGGTAATCGTGCTGACGAACTCCAGTCCCGGCGCGCTCATGACAGCCGCTTCCACCGCCGAGCGATCGGCCGATTCATGCATGCTGACGACGAGTTCGGTGACGCCCGCGGCCTCGGCGATCTTCTCGCCCTTGAGCTCATTGGCGACGTTCAGATCAACCTTGAATGCCGGCAGGAACGGGCCGCTCCAGACTTCACCCTCGATCGTGCCGGGCTTTACGTTCGCCTTGGCGCGGACGATGTAGGCGTAGTGCGGCGCGTAACCCAGGATGTGGTACTTCGCTTCGACGGCGGCGCGGCGCTGGTTGGTGATGGGACCGTCGAACTTGATGAGGCGGAGCGGCGACTTTTCGTAGCGCTGGACTTCGCCGAGTACGGCCAGATCCGGATTGGCCATCGTGACGGTGCGTTGGCAAACATCCTGCTGGGCAGCGGAGAACGAGATGACGCAACGTTCGCTGCCGGAGCGTGAGTCATCGGAACCCTTCACGCTGATCGGTGTATCGGCCATGACGGCGGCCGACAAGGCAACGCCGATGCCAATGAACAGAGAATTACGCATTTCGGTTTTTCCTTAATAGCGGCAACTATGCCCTGCTCACACCGGACCCCCGTGCGGTGAAAACAGTGGCGAAAGTGACGACAGGCGGGTGCGAGTCCCGGTCGTCGCGGATGGCTGTATGCGTGCGGCCGCGTCGTCGAATGCGAACGGCTTTGATGCAGGCATGCAGCAAGTGCTGCGATAAGGTGTATGGGCCTGCTGTGTGCTGGTGCACCTCCCCGATTCGTGACGGGCTGAGCGTCGAGCGCCCGTTTCCCCTAGACGCCTGGTCGATGCCAGGCATCGACTGCCGCCCCTCCCCGGCGCGACAGTCGTCCACGTGTCATCCAGTTCCGCCAGTACTTCAGGGTGGAACCGCATTTTTCCCGCGAGATCGAAACCTTCGACTCGACGGTCCAGCGGCCCCGACGGCAGATTAGACAACGCGGCATTATTATTGATGACGTCCGTCGCCGTCACGCACAATTTCGCAAAAATAAACTCGATCGGAATATTCGTGAACGAGTTGACGATAAATTTCCTGTCAAATCCCGCTTCACTGCGCCGCCGCCAACGGCGGGAATTTCCGTGACAACGTCGCCGGAAAATCGGAACTGCGGTAAATGCGACAACTCAGTTGTCGTATTCAGCACAAAACCGGACAACAGGGGATACCGATCGCGACGAAGCCGCCCGGGAGGAGCGGATGCGCCCGGCAAGCAGGGGCGGCGGCGCCTTTCGGCGCGTGCACCGCGTTCCTTGCGAGGGCGGCATGGCAGCCTGTTCCGGGATCCTCGCTGTAGCGCTACGCCTGTTTCATGCACCTGTGGAGTAGCCGCTGCCTGGCGTGCACCAGCGCGGCAGGCACCTGCCGACGTGTGGCACGGTCTGGTGCGTCGAAGCCGCGCGCCTTGCCGAATCGCTCGGTGACAGATGACCCGGAACGAGGGTTCCTTCTTGTCACCCGTCCTTGCTCATCGCCATCCGTCGCTCGCCTGCGCAGACCGCTTCCGGTTGCGTCGCAGGCGCACGATGTAGTGCCACGGCATGGCAAACATGCCCCAGTCCCACACAGATCGCTGGTCGTTGACCGCGAGGTCGCTGGTACCCGCGGTGGGCAGATTGCCCTTGCCCGCCAGCGACCGGCGACGGAACGGCGGGCGTCGCAAGCGCGCCTGTTCAATCGCCCGTTCATAGGCAAAACGTTCGCCGCCCAGCGATGCGGTCACGGCCTCGTGCCGCGCGAATAGCCCCTGCAGGCGCGGATGTTCGCGAAAGTACGGCACGATAGTCAGGGGACGAAGCTGCGCGGCCAGCGCAATATCCGCCGCGGAAAACGCGGCGCCCACCACAAATTCGCGCTGGTCCAGCTCGACGGCCAGAGTCAGCAACCACTGCTCCAGGGCTTCGTAGAGCCCGCGCTCGTCACTGCGATGGAAATCAAATCGCTTGCTCAGCACCATGCCGAGAAGATGCCCTGTCACGCTGCGCACCAGCGGCCAACGAAATACCGCGCTCCGATGGGGAAGGAACAGTTCTGTCAGCAGTTCCGGGCATTCCAGAATGACCTGTGTATAGCCAAAGCGGCGGGCGCAAAGCGCCAGCGTGGTATCGAACTCGATCAGTCGACGTTGAATGCGTTCGCGATTGGCTGCGTCGCCCGGAAAGAGCTTCGGTGCATCGGGATAGGTGTCGGCCAGATAGTGGAGGATGGGCGTGGAATCCATCACGAACGCGCTGGTGCGCGCGTCGTGGATGGCCGGCACCGTAAACGTCGGCAGATGCGCCGGTTTGACACGCCCGGCAAAAGCGTCTTTCCGAAAGGCATCGATGTCGACGACGCTGAACGGAAGCCGCATATACGCGAGCGCCAGGCGCACCTTCTCGACGTAGTGCGACCAGCGCAATTGATAGACCGTGATCACCCTCACTCCCCCATGCATGGACATAGCCGCCGTTCAAGTCGTCTCGCCAATGGACGGTGACTCGACGTGGTGGCATACCACGCGCACTCAAGAGCGAGGACGGCGCCCTTCGAATTCGCGACAGAACACCTGTTTGGTGCGACGGACCGGTGAATTCAACGGAAGTGCGAGGAGATCCTGCGCCCACTGGATGAACGCCGGGAGGACCGACGTCTCGACGAACTCACGCGCTGGTTTCACCCGTACCGCATCCACGGTGCCGGACACGATGTAAGAGCGTTCGTGAGGTACGTTGCCGGGCGGCCAGAAATCCGCTGAAAAGAAGGAGGGGCCGAGCGTCTGCCTGAGCGGGACGTCCGTCGTGATCGCCACCGCACGCAGGGCCTCTTCGAGACGGGATGACCGCAGCATAAAGCGGCAGTTGCGTGGCACATTGTCCTTCTCGACGCAAAGCGACAGGTCTTCAAAGTACATGGGGTGCTCGCGTCACGCGCGCGTGCCGCACGGGCTGGCGGTCCTGAAGGTGATCCCGCAGTCGTTGCTGCCCCGATGCATCCATGCGCAACCCCAGCCTTGTGCGGCGCCAGAGGATATCGTCGGCGTGGCGGGCCCATTCGACGTCCACCAGGTAGTCCACTTCGGCGGCATACAGGCCGGCGCCGAAGTGTTCGCCCAGATCGGTCACCGTCGTGGCATCACGCAGGATACGGCTGGCGCGCGTGCCGTAGTGGCGGCACAGACGCAGGGCCAATGGCGCGGGGAGCCACGCGTGACGGCGCGCGAAGTCCGCGGCGAAGGCGTGGAAATCGCGCCCGGGCAGGTCGCCACCGGGTAATGGCGCCCCGCCGGTCCAGGCAGGACGCGTCACCCCCAAGGCGCGACTCAGCGTATTGACGGCTTCTTCGGCCAGCCTGCGTGACGTGGTGATCTTGCCACCGAGCACGGTCAGGATGGGGGCGGCACTGCCATCGAAGGGGAGCACATAGTCGCGGGTGATCTCCGAAGCACGCGCGCTCCTGTCCTCCACCAGCGGCCGCACACCGCTGTAGCGCCAGACCACCGCCTGTGGCAATACGGCTTGCTTGAAATAGCGCGAGGCCGCTTCGCACAGATAGGCGACTTCGTCGTCGTCGACGCGCACATCCGCGGGATCGCCGTGAAACTCCACATCGGTGGTGCCGATCAGCGTGAAATCACCGTCGTACGGAATGGCGAACACGAAGCGACGGTCGGGCTGCTGGAAGATGTAGGCGTACTCGTGCCCGAACAGCGCGGGTACGAGAACATGACTACCCTTCACCAGGCGAACCTGATGCGAATGCGGCAACTGCGCCGGACCATCGAGAAAGCGAGTGGCCCACGGCCCCGTGGCGTTGACGAGCGCGCGCGCAGTCACGCTGTGCATGACGCCATCGTCACTGCGCAGATCGGCGTGCCAGTGCGCCTGGTCGCGCCGCGCCGCGATACAGGCGGTGTGCGTCAGCACCGTGGCGCCGCGTTCCGCCGCATCCAGCGCGTTGAGCACCGCCAGGCGGGTATCGAGCACGCAGGCGTCGGAATACTGGAATCCGCGAACCAGGCTGTCACGCAGTGGCACGCCCGAAGGGTGTGCACGCAGGTCGACGGCGCGTGAGCCGGGAAGACGGCGATCCGGCCAGCCGCCGAGCCGGTCGTACAGGAACAGTCCTGCACGAATCATCCAGGCGGGGCGCAGGTGCGACTGGTGCGGCAGGATGAAGCCTTGCGGCCAGATGATGTGTGGCGCGGTATCCAGCAGGCGTTTACGCTCGGCGAGGGACTTGGCCACCAGTGCAAACTCCTGGTGTTCCAGGTAACGCAGGCCACCATGGATGAGTTTGGTGCTGGCGCTGGACGTGTGCGCGGCAATGTCGTCTTTTTCACAAAGCAGTACGGAAAGCCCGCGCCCGATGGCGTCACGGGCAATCGCCGCGCCGTTGACGCCACCGCCAACCACCAGCAGATCAACACGCGTTTCCTGATGGGTCATGGCTGTCCGTCCGATGGCAAAGAAGCGGGACTGGACCCATAGCGCAGTGCGGGTAGAGCGGGCAAACCAGGAAAACCGGTGACATGTCGCGGTCGCCGCATCGTAATTGCCTCGTCAGCCCTTTGCCTGTTGCTGCAGGTACGCGCAGAACATGTCGGACATGGCCTGGGCATAGCGCGCAATCTCGGCCTTGCTCCGCGGTGTTTCCGAAAATTCCTTGCCGACGGCAGTCAGGGTGCTGGTGATCAGATCGCCTGCCAGTGCGCGCGCCAGCTCTGACGCGTTGGGCAGCGCCTCCGCCATGAAGGCATCCATGGCACGTTGCCCGGAGGCCTTCGCGGCCTGCGCCTCGGGTGCGTGGCGGTAGAGCGGCGCCGCGTCGTCGAGGGCCCCGCGGATGGCCGCTTCGTCGCATTCGGAGCGAATGAAGGCATGGACCAGGCTGCGCAGCCGCTCCAGCGGTGGCTTGGAGGCGTCCTTGAGAATGCCTTGCAGCAGCTCCGATGTCTGGCGCCATTCGTCGCTCTGCAGCCGGAACAGGATTGCGGCCTTGTTCGGGAAGTACTGGTACACCGATCCGACGCTGACCCCCGCCTTCTCGGCCACGCGCGCTGTCGTGAAGCGCGTCGCGCCTTCCTTGGCCAAAACCTGAACTGCCGCTTCCAGAATGACACTCACCAGTTCGTTCGAGCGCGCCTGTTTTGGCTGTTTTCGCAGGGAAATCTTCGGTTTTCGGCGGTCGTTCATGGGGCCCGGGGAATGCGAATTGTGAACCTGACGAATCCGTCACATTCTACGTCGGCGCCGGGAAAGGCGCCTACCCCAACCAGGAATTGACCATGACCACACTGACGATTGCGCCCCTGGCGCCGCTTCTCGATCGCTTGTTCACGGAGGCCGATGCCGCGTCGCCGGCGACGGATCCGGCACTCGCCGACCTCGTCGGCAACCACGAGGCGCTGATGCGGAGCAAGACCGACTACCTCGCGTTCTATGCCCGCCTGAAGGATTTCCCCCTTGCCGTTTCCCGTCGGACCGGTACCCTGCTCTACCTGCTGGCGCGCGGCAGCAGCGCGCGCAGCATCATCGAGTTCGGCACCTCGTTCGGACTCTCCACCCTGCATCTGGCCGCGGCGCTGCGCGACAATGGTGGCGGTCGCGTAGTCACGACGGAGTTCGAGCCTGGCAAGGTGGTTCGTGCGCGGGAAAATCTCATCGCCGGCGGCCTGGCTGACCTCGTCGAGATTCGCGAAGGCGATGCGCTGCAGACCTTGCGCACCGACCTGCCGGAGTCGATCGACCTGCTTCTGCTTGATGGCGCAAAGGCGTTGTATCCGGAAATCCTCGCCCTGGTGGAGAGCCGACTGCGCCCCGGTGCGATCATTGTCGCGGACAATGCCGACTACAGCCCGGAGTTCCTCGAACGCGTACGCTCGCCGTCGGCGGGATATCTGTCGATACCGTTTGATGAGGATGTGGAGGTGTCGATCCGGATTGCGTGACGCCGCTCACCGGCCCGCGCCGCCGCCAGGCCGCGCGGGCCACTTCAGCGGAAATTCAACGGCGGACACAGAGAGGGATGCTGCGGTCGCGACAGCTGGCTAGTTCGCAGCGCACACTTTCACGAGGAACCGCCCATGAGTACGGTCAGCACGCCGGTCACGGAACCGGCTACGGGCGCAAGCCCGGCACCCGGAGCGCGCGGCGAGGAGCCCAAACCCGCGCTGTCCCTCAATGACCTGATCGGACTGCACTACAGGCAGGTCGACAACGTGCACAAGCTGTGGAATTACCTTTGGCTGACCGGCGGAACCGCTGTAGTCGTGGCGGCCAAGAGCCCGGAACTCTCGATGTTCCTGTTCAGCGGGTTTCTTCTCTTTGCCCTTCCGAATGGGCGTCTGGTTTACCTGGCGCAACACGAAGCGTACCTGTCCGCGCGTGCAGTGAAGGTAGCTGCCGGCGTTTCAAACCCTCCCCTCATGAACGAGGTCATGGCGGTGGTTCGGCAAATCGATCCGTGGCCAGCACGTCGCGTGGCATTTTGCCATGCATTGATCACCTCGTTCGTCGCCATCGTGCTGTCGATGGTGCCGATGCTCATCTAGCGCGACAGACTCAGGCCACCCAGTATATTTATGCCTTTATGTGACGCCGTCACATTCGCAGGAATGCGATTTGGCACGGAGGTAGGCGGTGCCGCGATGCAATCCCCGAAGTGATTGTCGAAACGTGCGACTTCTCGGAGGGCATCACCATCGAGGCCATGAAGTTCTTTCCCGATCTGAACGCGCTGATTACCTACTCGCACAACTAGGGGTGCGCCGGAACTGCAACGGGCTCCCGTTCGTCCTGCATAGTCACGCCTTGCGCGAACAACCACCGGCGCCATTCCGGCGATGCCAACAGATCCATCGGTAGCCGGTGCCCCATTCCTGAATAGCTGACGTGAGTGACCGCTGCGCCACCCGCCGCGTACGCTCGGCACCAGGCCAGGGTGGGAGCATAGGCATTCTCCGTGTCTTCAGTACCGTGGACGACGGTCAGCGGAATCGGCCGGGGTAGCACATCCTGGGATGGCGCTACCGGAGAGAACGCCATCGCGGCAGCGATGCGCGGCTGGTCCAGCGTCAACATCTGCAGCGCAGCGGAACCGCCCATCGACCAGCCCACGACATAGATGCGCGAACGGTCAACCGGCAGCCGCACAACCAGGTGGTTGATCAATTCAACGACAGCCGCGAACGCCGGACCTTGTGTGGCTACCGCAACACCGCTGGCATCGGGGGTGTAGACCGCTGTACGAGCCGGCGCCAGCGGCATGACGACGTAAGCCGGAAATGCCTTGGCAATCTCCGGCAGTTCCCAGGAGTGGGCGAGCGCGCCGACCGGTGCCTTGTCATCCAGCCCGATGCCACCAGAGCCGTGCAACACCACGACCAAAGGATGCTCACCAGACATCGTCTGCGGGCTCAGCATGCGATAGCGCAAGACACCCGCCTTCCCCTCGAATTCCTCTGCCACGAAGCGGGACGACACCTGATTGAGCCGTTCCTGCGCTGCCTTGTCAGCCGCCTCATCGAGAACGGCATTGCGCGCCACCAGGCCGTCGACAGCGCTCCCCGCCGACGTCGGGATATGCGCTATCGAGAGAAGTACCAGCATTGTCTTGGCGATCGCGTGGCGCACAGCGGCTTCCGGCAGAGGGACGACAGGGGATGATAGTCCAGCTGCATTCGGCCAGCGCAATGGGCGCTGGGAGCACGGCGTCCCTCAGGGTAGGGAACTGCTGGTCGTATTGCGTCGAATAGCCTCCAGGACGCCTCCGTCCTGGACCGGGCGGGTGCCGCCCAGACCAATCACCTACCGAAAGGACCCACCTGATGTTGCAGAAATGGATACTTGGCCTGGGCATGGCCGCCGGCGCGACCGGCGCTGCCGCACAAGGGATGATGGAATTCCAGATCACGGTGCCCTACCGGAACGCGCAGGAGCTTCAGACACTTCTTGCCGCGTTTCCTGCACTCAATGTCCAACACACTACGTCGTCGGTCCGTTTACCCGCGAACACTTCGGACATCCAGGTACTGCAACAGTCGGGATTCCAGATCCGCGAGCGCAGCGAAATCACGCCCTTGTCAGCAGGCGCGACGCACGTGTTGCCAGGCAACCTGCCGGCAGGCGCGACGCAAACGTACTCGCTACGCCTTCCCACACAGGCAACCAGTGTGAAGGTAAGGCTCACCGGCGAGGACGGAGACGCGGATCTCTACATTGGCCAGGGTTTCATTCCGACGCAAGACGACTTTACTTGCCGTCCTTATCGCACCGGCAGCGATGAGCTTTGCATCATTGAGAACGACGGGGGCGACACACCGCTGTTTGTCGTCGTTCGAGCCGACACGGCTGTTCACGGTGTAAAGATTGCCATAGGCAACTAAGCGCCAACGCACCTGGACCTCCACAAACGGAGGTCCAGCAGCTCAATATATCCGCAGGGTTCCACCGGGAACCTACTTGACCGGCACGTCATCGCCCGTAGCCCCCTTCTTCCTGCCCGTCAGCTTCTCGGCCGCATGCTGAAAGATGTTCTGTGAGCGCTGCTCCGTCATGGACTTGAACATTCCGTTCGTCGACTTCTGTATGGATGCCAGCGCGACACCCTGCGCGTCGAGCTGCCGGGTCGTCACTCCCTTGAGATCCTGCAGGTGCGCGTCCACGGCATCGGCACGCTCGGTAAGGCGCGTCAACGCGTCAGCCATCGGAGTGAGGGCACACCTGGCTGAGGGCGGTGTCTGACTGCACCCTGCCAACTCAATCACGGTGATCGGAGCGGGTTTCGGCGCCTGGCCGACCGGCTTGCTACCGTCATCGGGCGCTTTCCTGCCATCCGGACTGGCTTTGTCCGCAACTGGCGGTTTTCCCGAGCCGTCTTTTTCCGCGCCGCCCTTCGGATCCCCCTGGACCACCTGCGGCGGCGTGGCAACCGACGGCTTTGCTTCCGCCTTGCCACACAGGTACGCCGCCGGATCCCTGGTGAAAACCAGCTGACTGCTACCGTCGCGGCCAATTCCGATGAACCCCTTCGAATAGGCAACGACCCGAAGATCGAGATTGCACTCGTAGGATTTCGCCACGCTGGTGACCTTCCCGCCAACGTTGAGCGTGCAATACCACCCCAGAAGCAAGCCCAGCACTGCAAGCGCATACGCTTTTCGTGCGGACGCATTCACGTCGTCGTGGAAGGTCATCATCGGAGATGCCCCTTCCTCGCTCGGCCGGTCTTCGCCTTTGAGGATGGATTCGATACCGGCGACCGCCCTGTCGGCGTGCTGCTTCGGCACACGCTTGGCCGCTCGACTGCTGGCAAACAGCAGGAATCCCACGGCCAGGACGTATGCCGGGTGCGTGATCAGATCAGCCGCATCGGATGCACCGAAAACGCTCCAGAGGGGCTGGCTGGTAAGAATAGAACCCGCGACGAGATAGATCACCACGCACACGGCAAAGATGGCGAGGGCGTAGCCCGCCGGCTTGCTGCCGATGTGAGCAGAAGCAGCACGATGGCCGCCAACCACCTATCCAGCAGGCGCACCCTGCCCAGGGGCGCTGTCACCGTGCTGGATTGCCGCGGACGCGTGCAGCGGCCAGCCGCGCGAGTTCGGCTTTCACTTCGAGCGTCCTGGGATGCTGATCCCCCATCATCGCGGCACGAACTTCCAGGGCTTTTTCCAGGAGGTCCTTGGCCCGGTCAGGATCTATTCCCAGGTCGATCAGTACCCGGGCCAGCTCCAGCCGCGTTTCCGCGCGGCGTGGTGCGCTGTACCCGCCGTCCGCATTAGGCGCCATCCAGTACGCCAGGGAAGCTTCCAGCGCCGCGTGAGCTTCCTGCATTCGCCCCATGCGGCGCAGGATCCTGCCCTCTTCGGTGCGTGCAGCGACGCGCGCCGGATGAACGTTCTTGACTTCGATGGCTGCGGCTTCGCGCGCCGCCGTCAGCGCATTCTCCAACTGTCCGGCCTGGGCCAGCGCGCGTGCCTTGAAAACGAGCTGGCTGACTGACGGGGTTTTCCCTTTCGCCTTGTCGTGGGCGATCCCGTCTTCCGTCTCGCGCAGTGCTTCCGCAAACTGTCCACGATCGAGAGCACATTCAATACGCGCGATGGTAATCGGCCCTGCACTGCGGTCGCCGATGTCCGGGTGCGCGACGCGGAGTTGCTCAATCTCCCGTACCAGCTCCTCGGACGCCCGACAGTTCGCGCGATCCCGCTCGATATTGGAGAGGCTGATCAGCGATGCGAGGTAGCCCGGCACGACTTTGTGAGGTGCGGCGCGATAGTCAGCGATCACCTCCCGCAAGAGGGCGACGCCTTTGTCCCATTGGTGACCGTCCCAGTGATTGCTGCCCAGCAGCGACCTGGCCTGCAATGTGTACACATGGTATTTTCCCAACTCGCGCATCAGCACGGGCAGCGCCAGCTCCTGCATCTTGCGACTGTCGTCGTTGCGATTGGCCGATGACAAGCTGGTGCCCGCGTAATAACGCGCCACCGCCAGCTCAGCCTCGGTGCCGACGCGGGTTGTCAGCTCGACAATAGCGAGGTCAGTTTCGGCCGCCCTGCGCTTGTCGCGCTGGTCGTAATACACGTTTGAAAGCAGGCGCAGCACCTTCAGGCGGCGGCGCGCATCGGTCGATTCGCCGACCGACGGCAGAATCGATTCCAGCCGTTTGGCAGCAGCATCCAGGTTCCCGCTGCCCCAGTCGACACTGGCCACAGCGATCTCCCCGTCCCGTTTGAGCGGCGAATCCGCTGGAAACTGTGCGAGCGGCCCCGTGATTTCCGCCAAGGTAGCGCGCGCCAGGTCAAGCTTGCCAGCGCCTTGCTGCAGCTCTGCCAGGCGCAGTTTCAGTTCGACCTGCTTTTCCGCGTCTATCGCACCGGGCGACCTGGCGGCCGCTGCCAGTGCCTTTTCCAGCAACGTGATGCCTTTTCCCGGGTCGCCGAGGTGGCCGTAGACGCTTCCGATTTCCGCCAGCAACGGAACCCGGATGTCCACGTCATCGGCCGACTCACGCTCCATTCGCTCGACACCCCGATCCAGCGCTGTGCGCAGCGTGACGTCACTGGCGCCACCGCGGTTGAAGGGATCGGCGTGGGCGATCAGATCCGAAAGCACCTTGAGAGACGCCGCCGCCCGACGCGCCTGGGCCTGCGCCACGACCGTCTGCTCGCGTGCCAGGAGGGCTTGACGCCGGGCCTCCTGGGCCTGCCACAGCGTGGTGAAGGCTCCGACGATCGCCACGATCGCCACCAGTGTCCCCGTGGCGACCTCCCAGCGGTGGCGCGCAATGAACTTGCGCACCCGCTGCGGCCACGGCGTTGGCCGCGAAAGAATCGGACGGCCGTGCAGCCAGGCACGCAGGTCTGCCGCGAGGGCCTGTGCGGTGGGATGGCGCTCTGTACTGGACTTCGCCAGCGCCTGCGCCACGATGCGTTCCAGGTCGCCGTCCAGCGCGCGCTTGAGTTGGGCGGGTGCTACACCACGGCGGGCTGCGAGCGTATCGAGGTCGCCACTGTTCGGCGTGCGGCGCGAGATCGCCTGGCGCAGGCGCTCCGGTTCCGTATCCACAATGGCCGCAGCCACGCGCGGACCACCGCTGGAGGCATACGGCAGCCGACCCGACAGCAGTTCGAACAAAAGCACACCCAGCGAATAGACATCGGTCGCCGTGCTCACGGGCTCGCCCAGGATCTGCTCAGGAGCGGCATAGTCCGGTGTCATCAGGCGCGTATGGCTTCCGGTGAGCGCAGGGGCCTCGGATTCATCCAGCAGCTTGGCGATACCGAAATCCAGCAGTTTCACGGTGCCATCTTCGGTCACCAGGATGTTGGACGGCTTGAGATCCCGGTGAACCACCAGATTGCGATGGGCGTAATCGACGGCATCGACAATCGACAGGAACAGCTCGACGCGCTGGCGGATACTGCTGCGATGGGTATCGCACCATTCCGTGACCCGGGCACCGTCGATGTACTCCATCGCAAACCACGGCAAGCCATCGCTGCCGACACCGCCATCGACCAGGCGCGCGATATGCGGGTGCGACAACCGCGCCAGGATCTCGCGCTCACGCCGGAAGCGCGCTTCCAGGCCGGCATCGATCAGGCTGCCGCGAACCAGCTTGATGGCGACCTTCTGCATGAAGCTGCCGTCGTCGCGCTCTGCGAGGAACACGACGCCCATGCCGCCATGGCCGATTTCCCGAAGCACGCGGTAGGCACCGATGCGCTCCGGTGCCGACGGCCCTTCGCGGACCAGGTCGGCCATCATCTGCGCGCCACCATCCAGTACGCGCCGGACGTTCTCGCCGGCGGAATCCTCGCCGGCATCGGCGGCCAGCAAGGCCAGCACCTCGTCGCGCAAGGCAGTGTCGCCGTGCGCTTCCCGCTCCACGAATGCGTCCCGCTCCCCGCGAGGCAGCTCCATGGCAGCAGCGAACAATGCTTTCATGCGCGCCCAGGATGCCGTATCAGTCATTGCCGGCACTCCGGTGTCGTATGTCCATAGCCCCCTCCGCCGCTTCGGCGCGAATGCGCGGAGGATAGCGCACGGGGCGCCTGCATTTGAGGCGGCGTCGACACACGCATCCGGCAGCCCTCGCGGATGGGCATGCGACGGCAACACCGGGGCTGGGCGTCGCCGTTCGCCCCGGGCCAGATCAGGTCAGCCGGATGACCAGTGCGAAGTCCTGCCGGAAACGAGGCGTATCGTGGGCGCGTACGATGATTTCCGCGTCGCCCTGCGCGATGTCGACCCACTCCACCTGCTCAACATTGTTCTTCCGGTCGAACTGAGGCGACTGTGCAGGCATGTTTCCGTGGCGTTCGTCGCCAGTGGCGTCGACGACGATCAGGTCGAGGTCATTCTGCAGCGAACTGCCCGGCGGATCTGACCACACCAGCGTCACTTTCAGGATGCGCCCCGTGCATTCGACGGGAATGGAGACGCGATATTCCTCGCCGGTATCCAGCGCCGTTCCCTCGTCCAGAACGTCCAGCCGCTCCGCCTGATCGGCGTTGACGGAGCGCGCGAGGTTGATACGACCAAACCCTTCGGCGTTGTTTGGCAAGACCCCCGCCTCGGACGGTACGTACTGGCCCGCCATATCCGTTGCGCCGTTGATCAGCATCGCCTTGAGCAACGCAGCACTCGGTGTTCCACGATTCTGCTGGCGCAGGAACTGCCGTACCACCGCGGCGCTGCCGGCGACCAAGGGCGTCGCCATGCTGGTACCGCCCATGAAACAGTAATCTGGATCGGAAGATGCCCCCCAGAATGAGCCGACCAACGCATTGCGGGAGCGCGCGGACAGTATCGCGGTGCCAGGCGCTACGACGTCCGGCTTGATACGGCCGTCACGCGTCGGCCCGCGGCTGCTGAATGCGGCCATGCCGCTGTGATTGTCCGCCCATAGATCGCTGGCAATGGGTTGCGCGGGATAGCGGCTGGCCCACGGCCCGCCCCATGGCTTGGAGATGCCCGGTCGTGCGCTTTCACTGGCACCAACGGAAAGACAGTTCTTGGCCGTCGCCGGCGAGCCAATGGAACCGGCGTCGATGATGCCGTTGGCATTGCCATCGACACCTTCGTTGCCGGCGGCGAAACAGACCAGGCAGTCGCGATGACTCCACACAAAGTCGTCAACCTGGCTGGAACGCGCGGTGTAGCGACCTGCCGCAGCACTGCCCCAGGAATTGGTGTGGATTCGCGCGCCGTCGTTGTTGTAAGGCTGGGCGAACAGGGAGCCGAGGTTCGATGGAAGCGACAGACCGCCTGCGCCATTGAGCACTGACTGAAGCACCAGCTGCGCGCCCGGCGCAGCACCGCGAATCGGACCGCCCATGGAGACCGAGCTGCCGTCGCCCAGAACGGAACCCGATACGTGCGTACCGTGGCCGTCGGGATCGTCCGGTGTTGCTCGTCCCAACGCATACAGGGACAGTACGCGCCCGGCGAACGCCGGATGCGGGTTCACCGTCGAGCCCTGGTCAAACCCGGTATCGCAGACGGCGACGATTTCGCCGTTGCCGTCCAGGTTGACGGCCGTGTGAACCCGGTCCGCCTCGATGATATTGAGCGCAATGGCGCCGAAGAATTTCGGCTGCGTGTATTCCTCGATATGGTGCACGGCGTCCACATTGGCGATATCCGCCAGATGCTGCGGGAGCACGCGCACAACGATGTGCTCGTCTTCGATGTTGATGCCTTCCGAGTCCAGCCGCGCGGCACGCGCGATGTCCGCTGCCACTTCGCGGACCGACCGCCCCGGATGCAGAATGATGGACACGTCGCGTGGTTCCTGCGCCATCGTCGTCTGCGGCGACAAGCCCGCTTCGAAGGTTGCGAATCGCAGCGTCCCTTCCGGCGTCAACAATTCCGGAGCCACTTTTACCTGCCTCGGATACAGCAGCGCTGCGGCGACAAAGGGCAGACGTCGAACCGCTTCCAGATCCTGTCCCGGAAACCGGCACAGATACGTGGCGCCAGAACCGGGTGGGTCAGTTTGTTCCCGGGCCAGCACTTCTGCCCCGGCCTGCCGGAGCAACTCGCGCTGGTCAGGCAGCAGCGGTTGCGACGACTGCACCAGGATGTAATCCGACGTGGACGCATCACTGCTGTCCAGACCGGCCAGCGCCATCTCTTCCGAGTCCCTCTGAGGGTCAATGCTGACCCCGTTGATCGTGATCGTGGCCATGGCCGGGCTTCCGCGAATATAGAGGAATTGCCCGGCGGACGCGGCATTGTCGGCGTGCCGCCGGACAATGGATGAACTGTTCCATTGTCCGGATTCCTCTCATCCGTGGATGAGAAGGCACGAGCACTTCATCGTCGTCAACGTACCGGCAGCTGCGCCACCGGCGCGAATCCATCCGCGAAAATTCGATCGAAATCCGGAAGCAGAAACGCATACATCACTGCATTGGGCGCCATGGTTTCCCAGGTGGTGAACTCGTTCGCGGCAACAAACGACCAACCCTCGCTGTAGCGCCGCGCCGGCGGGCGGCTGCTCCAGGCGGGCCACGCCTGGCTCCAGACCTGCTGCTGGTAGCTGATCGAACTGGGGTTGGGCACCGGACCATACACCGTGATGCCAGGAACGACGCCAAGCCCGCGCTGGCGCGTGAACCAGGAATCCAGGTGCAGCGGCGTCACCGGCGGATTGCTGCCAAGGCCCGTGATATACGACTTTCCCAGCGGATTGAGCCCCAGTGGATAGTTCGCAAGACGGGCGACCGCGTCGCGATAGCGCCCCTCCCCTGTGACGCGGTAGAGGTAGATCATCGGATCGGCATAGCGCCCCTGTCCCGTGAGTCCACCCCAGGCAACGCTGGTCGTCGCACCGACGCCATAGGGCTGATCGGGATCCGCATTGAGGTACCCGTCGGCGCTGCTGCGCAGCCATTGCATCAATACCTGCCGCGTCGCCGCATCGGTGGGGCGCTGGGTCCACAGATACGGCGCGAAATAGGGTGAAAACACCATGCCGTCGACAATGGTGTTCAAGTTGAAGAAGGCCATGTGGTACTGCTGCGGCCAGCCCGCCGTCGACAGCTGCGTGACTGCCGCGCGAAAGGCATCGTGGTAGGTGGGTTGGCCCGTGAGCAAATAGAGCTGCAGCGCAGCGTACATGCGTTGCGCGGTATGCGCGGACGGTGCATTGGCACTCTGCAGCCAGTTCCACGCGGATAGCGCGCGCGACTGCAGCTGCTGCGCGCGCGCGGCGTCAAACGGTGCCACCAGACGCGCAGCTTGCGCGAACATTCCCGCTGCGCTGGCCGTGGCGTGGCCATCCCGGCGGTAGGTGCGGTAGACAAGTGTGTCGGTCGCGGCATCCACTGCGCCGTAGGTGGGATGCTGCGTCGTCTCGGTACCGGCGCGCACGCCACCGTCCGCCTCCTGCAGCGCCTCCCACTGGCGTACACCCCACAGCGCTTCATCCAGCCAGTCGGGAACGCCATTACCGGACTCCGGCAAATTGAACTGGCCATCGCCAAAGCGCGAGGGATACGCATCAAATAGCGTCAACAGCCAGGCCGGTATCAAGGTATGCGCCTGACGCCGGTCGAAGTCACCGGCGTCGTGGTATCCACCGGCAACCGATCGCATCGGACCGGTCATCGTAATGAAGCCCGGCGGTTCGGCGTCGGTGACTTGCACCTGGGTGTGGTCGAGCCCGCGCGTGAACACCGTGTAGGGCGTCGCCAATGCCATGCCACAACGCTGGTGATAGAGCCCGCGTGTGACGACATAGGCAATCTCGCGGCTGGCAGACGCCCCCATTCCGAACGGCGGAGAGCGACCTACACCATCGACCACCACGAAATAGGGACCGCCTTCGGGAACCGCGCCCAGCGCGAGATGGTAGACATGTTCCCCGCCAGCCACCGGACCGTCGTTGTCGAAACCCCGATACATGCCCGTCCCCTCGACAACGACACTGTTGTCGGAAACGCGCCGCACGCGGTAGTGCGGTGGTTGGCTCAGTGCATTGGTCGGAAGATCGCCCAGGTGACTGGCGTAAACCGCGTACGGCGAGCCGAATGCGGCGTAGCCGACCTGATTTACCTTGATGGCCTCGGAAACCACCTCTGCAGCGCGGAATCGCCACGCGCGGTTACCGTAGGGCGTCGTCACCGCGTAGTCCGCGTTCTCCACCAGCGGGGCGGCCAGACGCAGGTACAGGTGATGCCGCATCGTCATCGCGCTGCTCGTGGCGGCCTGGTCCCACACGTAGCTGTTGCGTCCCACCGCCACCGGGCTGGTGCCGTTGACCTTCCATTGCGCAACGGACTGTGTCGGCGGCGCCTCGGCAACCGGCGCCTCGACGACGATGCTGATGACGTCCGGACCAGCCGTACCGATGCCCTGGATCGTTCCCGCCAGCGCGCCGGTGCACTGCACCCATACGAAAGCCGCAACACTGTGACGTAGAAATGGCATGCATCGTCCTCCCCGTTTCGGCAGGGAGACGACGACGGGCGCGATAGGCCGCCATGGGAAATGGGAACCGGACCACGAACCCGAAAAACGAAGGAACGGATCACGCAGATCCGCAGGACGTTTTCCGGACATCACCGCGCAGGATCGCGGGCGCCTGAGCGCCTGCGATCACGAATGCTCCACGCTGGCAACAGCTCGCGCGGCCGGCGTCTACCGTCAATCGGCGTTGTCCGCCTTCCCTGGCTCCTCAACCGGCTCGTTGCCGGGCGTGGGATGCGAGTCGTCGTCCTTGCCGGGGCCTTCCTTGCCCCGGTCCGTCGTATTGTCCATGCCCTGGTCGTGCTGGCCCATGCCGGGCTCGCCTTCCGATTCGCGCGGATCGTGGTGTTGCGGTGCCATGAGCTGATCTCCCAAGTCCTGGTGCACGGCGGACGTCCCAGTGACGGCTGGTTCGTGCAACCAGGGTGAAACGACGCGTCCGCCGGAACGCGAAGGGTCCAGCGACCGACGGTCTGTTGGGCATGGTTGGTCGAGTGAACGCGATACGGCGCTACGGATAGAGTAGCGGCTCACGACGACCGGGATGCATGCTGGAGTCTACCGGGACGACCAGTCGCCCCACCCTGTCAGGGTTTCAGTGTGCGCTGCGGCCCGTGACCGTCGCGTGAGGGCCGCGCCAATTCACATTTGCACACCCGATGCGTATCCACACATCGTTCCTGCAACGCGGCGACTATATGCCGCGATGTTCCCACACCCGCTTGCGAGGTTTCTCTTCGTGAGTGCGCAGCGGATCCAGGTTTTCCAGAAGCGTGCCCAGGTTCACCGTCACCAGGACGCCGTTGCCGTCGATATCCACGGAGGCCGCCGTCTGCGTGGCTACGGCCGCGCGATCGATCCAGAGTTCCTGGGCAACCACCGGCGGCCGCGTCCGACTGCATGCACCCGGGGAGACGATCAGCCGGCTGGTACCGAACCGCTGCCAGGGTTGCCCGGGCAGCAGCTTCTGCAGCACGGCGCTGTCGATCAAGGCAACGATGCTGTCGGCATCGATCGACACGCATCGCCCCACGCCGATGTCGTAGGTCATGACACTCTCCATTCGTCCGGGGCTGAAGGCCGCGCTCCTGGCACCGCGGCCAGGAAGCGCGCGGATCGGGCGAGCCGCGCTGTGCCCGGCGGCGCCGATCTGATCCGGCAGGAAGGCAGGTGACGCCGCCCGGGGCCGGACAATCTACCGATGAGTAGAGAATTGCGCAGAACGTACGCTCGTCATGGCGGGAAATTCGCTCAGAGCGCTATCCGCACTGAGGCCGGCCGGGACGTGGAGCACGCCCGAATCGGCCTACGGTGCGCCCAGGACCGTTAAGCGCGTGTTATTCCCGTTCGCGGCGAACACCACAGGGTGCCAGCCTGAACGCTAAGCCACGCGGTAGGCTTCCGTATCGACGACGCGGCACTGGTGGGCCACGGTTTCCTGATCCGGCCTCAACCGGGTTCCCGAGCGCAGCAACGATGCCCGCAGAAATACCAGGAATTGACCGAAGGCGACAGGGCCCACCACCTCCACCGAGGCGGCCAGCCAGGTCAGCGCGTCATCACGCGTCGTATCGAACTGGAAGCCTGGGAATTCCTGGCGCAGGCAACGGATGACTTTTTCGGCGCGAACGGCGGCGGCAAATCCCGGGCCCTTGTACACAGTGGTATTGGCCGGGTCGTCCACGATGGTGAGCGTGAAACTGTTCATGGTGTTTTCTCCGTTGCCGCCAGCACCGCGACCGGCACCTGACTCACCGATCCCGCACCGCGTCAGCACACCATGCGCCCTCGTGAGTTAAGCAGCCGTGGTATTTGCGAGAACGGGCGCGGCGAAAGGCGCTTTTCGTACGGAAGACCCCGCGCCGCTCACGCCGCGGACTGGATCCCCGGGATTCGCACCTTCTGGTGCATCACACACCAGTCGCCCCGCGTACAGTGGCTGCACTGCCCCACGGCGGGCGCGACGTCGTCATCAACAATGCCTTGCTTCCTGTGCGAGACCTGCGGTACGCAATACGCGCCAACGCCCGCGCCCCCCGCGTGTTGCGTCATCTGTAACGACGAACGCCAGTACGTCGGCTGGAATGGACAGCGCTGGACCACCCACGAAGCGCTGACGGAGCGCTGTTCGCTGCGTCTGGAGGAGGATGACGGATTGTTTGGTATCGCAGTTTCGCCCGATTTCGCCATCCCCCAGCGGGCACTGCTGCTGCCAACCGACGCCGGCAACCTCTTGTGGGAATGCGTGAGCCTGGTGACGGCAGAGGCAGTTGCCGCCTTGAACGAGCGCGGCGGCGTCGACCGGATCGTGATTTCACACCCGCACTTCTATTCGTCCATGGTGGAATGGAGCGAGGCGCTGGGTGGCGTTCCCATCCTGCTTCACGCCGCCGACCGGGAATGGGTCCGGCGCCCCACGCAGCAGATTGAATTCTGGGAAGGCGATGCGCTGGCGCTCTCCGACGATGTTACGCTAATCCGCTGCGGCGGCCATTTTCCAGGTAGCACGGCGCTGCACTGGCGACGCGGGCCGCGCGCTGGTGGCGCACTGTTTCCCGGTGATGCGCTGCAGGTGGTTTCCGACCGGCGGCACGTCAGCTTCATGTACAGCTATCCCAATTTCATTCCCATGAAGCCGGGCGACGTTCGGGCCATGCGTGCGCGCATTGCCGGCCTGGCATTCGAGGATGTGTTCGGCTTTTCCTGGGGACGCAATATCCGGGGCGGCGCAGACGCGGCCGTAGAAGCATCGTTCGAACGCTACCTGGCGGCAGTGAGCGGCTGATATCCGTCGAGGGCGGCATCCTGCTGTTCGCGCAGGAAGTTCAGCGTCACGCGACAGAACTCACCGGGATGCTCCAGCTGGGGATAGTGACCACAATCGGCGAAACGGTGCACCTGCCGGTGCGGAATGTTCCCGATGGCATCGGCATAGTCGAAGGGAATGAGCGGATCGCAATCGCCCCACATCACCAGCGTGGGTGGCAGGGCCGGAAAGGCCGCACGGTGCGCATCCACGATGGCGGCCCGCTGACCGCGGAAACCAATACCATTTCGCAAGGTCCGGAGAAACGCCTGGTGTGCGCCGGGACTCTGGAAATAGCGTAGCGCAGCATCGAGCAGCGAGGGCGCCACCGCGTCCTGCTGGGCGACACATCCTTTCACAAGACGGTCGACGAACGCCTTGCGTGGCCGCGAAACCCATTCACCCAGCAGTGGAAGGCTCAGTGCGCAGACGCGCCGGCTGATGCCATAGCCAAGACCGCCCGCGCACACCAGGATCAACCGCGAGACGCGATCCCGAATGTCGCGCGTCACTCGTTGCGCGACGGCGCCCCCCATGGAATTGCCGACCAGTGCGAACCGCTGCAGTCGCAACGCATCCACGAATTCACGGACGACCCCGGCCAGGAGCGGCTCCGCGTACGCCACCTCGGGTTTGTCACTCTGTCCAAATCCCAGGAGGTCCAGGGCAAACACCCGGTGATGCGTTGCCAGCGGGCCTATCACACGTCCCCAGTACTCGATCGATGCGCCCAATGCATGCACCAGTACGACTGACGTGCCCTGTTCACCGGCGCTCCAGTAGCGAATCCGGTTCCCGCCTAAAGTGAGAAACTGATCATCTGGAACGAAATCGGGGCTCATGGCAGATCCACCTTCCGCGCTGCGATGGCGCGACGGCGCCGGTGAGCACACCGTACCGGCTCGCGCATCGCCGCCACAGGATCCAACGCGACAACCTCGGTACCGTGCTTGCCATCCGGTCCGCAGGAAATTCCCACGAGGGTGTTCCGATCCTGGTCAGAGATTTCCCCGCCAGGCCGGCGGAATACTGCCGCCGCACCGCAGACGCAAGGCGTCGGAACGGCCCGGTCATCCAGAACACCTACACCGTATCTGCACAATTGGTCCCTAGTATCCGGCCGCGGACGCGGGCTACAGGACTGCCCCGCTGGTGCGTTTCTTGCTGTACGCGGCATTTTCTGGCGCCAGGATGGGTCGCCAGGAACAGGGGACCCGCCAGGGTCCACGTTTCGACAAGGGGGAAATTCAATGCGTTTCGTTCTGACCGCGGCCTTGCTGCTGCTCGTTCCTGCTGCGCACGCGACCTGTGCCGGCGACGCCAAACCCTGGCTGACCCTGGAAATCATCGCTTCGGA
Source organism: Tahibacter amnicola (assembly GCF_025398735.1). Classification (NCBI taxonomy): domain Bacteria; kingdom Pseudomonadati; phylum Pseudomonadota; class Gammaproteobacteria; order Lysobacterales; family Rhodanobacteraceae; genus Tahibacter; species Tahibacter amnicola. The sequence goes on along the minus strand of NZ_CP104694.1, from coordinate 2,750,826 downwards.
ATATGCCGGCAGCGAGGCGGCTGAAACCGTCGACGTGAGTCCGGACGGATGCGCGACGATTCGCTATGGCAGCTTCGACGTCCGCGCAGGCATCTACCAGCGCCAGCTCGGAACCAAGGAATTCGACGCGCTCGCCCAGACCGTGGTCGAACACCGATTGGCCGATCTGGACACGGCCGCGCTCGAAACTGCCGTTGCTAACCACGAACAGATGTTGCGCAGCGGGCTGCGGGTCGACCAGCCGGCTCTCTTTGAAGTCTCCGACGGGGACGTGACCCGGATTCTGATCAACCAGGGCGGCAAGGCCCAGGTCATCGAGTGGTACGCGCTGCAGCAGAGCGCGCACCGCTACAAGGAAATTTCCCAGTACACCGGACTGGTCCGCTTCGTCGAGCAGATGCGCGCCGTCGCCGCGCATGATGGCAAGGCCAAGGTTGCGGAGGTGGCCCGATGAACCGCCGGTTCCTGCGCCTGGGCGCGCTGCTGGTCTCGCCGCTGTTCGCCGCTGCCGCACAGGCAGGGCCCTATATCTTCGCCAGCGAGTCCTCTCCCAATCTCATCACACATCCGACTGGTTACACCGGTGCGGGCGGCCAGCGCACCCTGAGCGTGTGCATCAAGACCACCGTCCTGCCCTCCGGCGCAACCGCCGCGCAATTTGGAAACACGGTCCAGAAGGCGATCCGCACCTGGAACGCCCAGCGGGTTTCGACCAACAACCTGGGCCTCAACGCCAATAACGATATCGGCAGCAGCCAGGTGGACCTGGAATCGGTGCTGCTGCACGAATTGGGGCACTGCGTGGGCCTTGCGCATCCGAATCATGCGACGGAATCGGCGCTGTCGGATCCGGCGGCCAACGGCACCAAGTCCGGTAAGGGCACGAATGCGGTCTTTGACCAGGGTGCGGGCACCGACACGCTGCACGGCTCACGCGATGACGTGCGCGGAGACGACGTCAACCTGTACTGGTTCCGCACCGGCGTCAACGATCCCCTTTCCTATCCGGCGATCATTGATCAGACCACCTATACCCGCACGGTGGCCAACCTGCCCGCCGGGCACCTGTTCCCGGCCAACGCGGACCGCAGCGTCCTTGCAGCACTCGGCTACACCAATACCGAATCGTCGATGCAGCAGGGCCAGTACACGGACGAGGCGCAGCGCCGCCTGACGGCCGAAGACATGGCCACCTTCAAGCTCGCCGCGTCGGGTATCGACATGACCGCCGGCACCAGTGACGACTACACGATGCAGCTCAACTACATCGGGGTCGCCGAATCCTGCGATATCACGGCGGAATTCAACGCAGGCACTTCGTTCGCCGCGTGTTCCACCGGCGGCACGATCTTCACCAGCAACCATGCGCGCGTCACCTCGGCCGCACTGACCTTCTCGCCAACGGCCGCCTGGTACTTCAGCGAGTCGCAGAACACGAGCACGGCGATCACGGGCCACACGCCGGACAACCAACCATTCGGCACGAACTATACGGTCAGCTTTACCGTCACGCGGAACACCGCCTCGCCAACCACCACGCCGACCGGCACCGTCGAGGTGAGCGACGGAACGAACACGTGTACCGGTACCTTGTCCAGCGGCAGCGGCAGTTGTTCGATGAGTGCGCCGACGCCGGGCACCAGGACGCTGACCGCGAACTATCTGGGTTTTGAAGGTTTTGACAGCAGCACCAGCGCTACCGTGACGCACACGGTCACGCAACGCACGCCGACCGTCACCATTACGTCCCATTCGCCGGATCCCTCGGCGGTAGGACAGGCCTACGCCGTGAACGTCACGGTAGCAGGTACAGGCGGTACGCCCGGCGGCACCGTGTCAGTCAGCGATGGTAGCGCCAGCTGCAACATCACCCTCTCCAGCGGCAGCGGCAGCTGCAACCTGACGTCGACCACTGCCGGCACCAAGACGCTCACGGCCACCTACAGCGGCGACACGCTTTTCACCAGCGCATCGGATACCGAATCCCACACGGTGGGCAAGACGGCGTCGACGACGACGATCGGCACACACAATCCGCATCCCTCCACGGTGGGCCAGTCCTACACCGTGAACGTCAGCGTGACCGGCTCGGGCGGCACGCCGACCGGTACCGTCACCATCGGCGACGGCGCGACGAGCTGCAATGCGACGCTCTCCAGCGGCGCCGGCAGCTGCAGCCTGACCTCGACCACGGCCGGCACCAAGACGCTGACGGCCAATTACGGTGGAGACAGCAACTTCAACAGCAGCAGCGATACCGAATCGCACACGGTAAACAAGGCGGCCACGACGACGACGATCGGAACGCACAATCCGCATCCGTCGACGGTCGGGCAGGCTTACACGGTGAACGTGAGCGTGACCAGCACGGCCGGCACGCCGACCGGCACGGTCACCATCAGCGACGGCAGCGTCAGCTGCAACGCCACGCTCGGCAGTGGCGCGGGCAGCTGCAGCCTGACGTCGACGACGTCCGGCACGAAGACGCTGACGGCCGACTATGGCGGGGACGCCAATTTCAACACCAGCAGCGACACGGAAACCCACACGGTGAACAAGGTCGCCTCGACGACGACCATCGGCACGCACAATCCGCACCCGTCGACCGTGGGCCAGGCCTACACCGTCAATGTCAGCGTCACCGGCACCGGCGGAACGCCGACGGGTACGGTCACGATCGGTGACGGCAGCGCCAGCTGCAATGCAACCCTGTCTGCCGGAAACGGCAGCTGCAGCCTTACCTCGACCACCGCCGGCAGCAGAACGTTGACAGCCAGCTACGGCGGCGACACGACCTTCGCCACCAGCAGTGACACGGAAACGCACACGGTGAACAAGGCATCGACCACGACGACGATCGGTACCCATACGCCCGACCCGTCGACAGTCGGCCAGGCGTATACGGTGAACATCAGCGTCAGCAGCACGGGCGGCACGCCGACTGGCACCGTGACGATCGGTGACGGCAGCGCCAGCTGCAACGCGACGCTCTCCAGCGGATCAGGCAGCTGCAGCCTCACCTCCACGACCGCGGGCACCAAGACATTGACCGCGAACTACGGCGGCGATGCGAACTTCACTACCAGCAGCGACACCGAGACGCATACGGTGAACAAGGCGTCGACCACCACGACCATCGGCACGCATACGCCCGACCCGTCGACAGTCGGCCAGGCGTATACGGTGAACGTCAGCGTCAGCAGCACGGGTGGCACGCCGACTGGCACCGTGACGATCGGTGACGGCAGCGCCAGCTGCAACGCGACGCTCTCCAGCGGATCAGGCAGCTGCAGCCTCACCTCCACGACCGCGGGTACCAAGACATTGACCGCGAACTACGGCGGCGATGCGAACTTCACTACCAGCAGCGACACCGAGACGCATGCGGTGAACAAGGCGTCGACCACCACGACCATCGGCACGCACAACCCCAGCCCGTCGGTCGTCGGCCAGGCGTATACGGTGAACATCAGCGTCAGCAGCACGGGCGGCACGCCGACTGGTTCGGTCACGATCGGCGACGGCAGCGTCAGCTGCAACGCGACGCTCTCCAGCGGATCAGGCAGCTGCAGCCTCACCTCCACGACCGCGGGCACCAAGACGTTGACCGCGAACTACGGCGGCGATGCGAATTTCACCACCAGCGGCGACACCGAAACGCACACCGTGAACAAGGCGTCGACCACCACGACCATCGGCACGCATACGCCGAACCCCTCGGCCGTCGGGCAGGCCTATACGGTCAGTGTTTCCGTGAGCAGTTCGGCCGGCACGCCAACCGGTACGGTCACGATCGGCGATGGCAGCACCACGTGTAACGCCACCTTGAGCAGCGGCAGCGGCAGTTGCGATCTCACCTCGACCACGACCGGCACCAAGACACTGACCGCGAACTATGGCGGCGACGCCAATTTCGCCACCAGCAGCGACACGGAAACGCACACGGTGAGCAAGGCGAATCCGATCGTGGTCATCCAGTCGTCCACGCCCGACAGCACGCTCGTCGGTGAGCCCTACAGCGTAAGCGTCACGGCCAATGGTGCGGCCGCGACGCCCAGCGGGACGGTCACCGTCTCCGACGGCAGCGCGCAATGCCAGGTCACCTTGTCCAACGGTTCGGGCAGCTGTTCCCTGAACTCCACGACAGCCGGTACCAAGACGCTGACGGCCAGCTACGGTGGCGATGCCAGCTACAACACAGCGACCAGCCTGGGTTTCCAGCATGTGGTGGACAAGGCCACGCCAGGTCTTTCGGTCGTGTCGCACTCGCCCAGCCCGTCGGTGACCGGTACCAGTGTCATGGTCACGATCGCTTTGTCGACACCCGCTGGCGCCGCGGCCGCCACCGGCGTCGTAACCGTCAGCGCACCGCGCAGCACGACCAGCTGCACGATCACGCTGCCGGCGACGTCCTGCAACCTGGTGATGACGGCGGAAGGCAGCGACAACCTCGCCGTAGCCTACGGCGGTGACGCCAACTACGAGACCGCCTCGACCTCCGTGGCTCACACCGTAACGGTGGCCGACCGCATCTTCGCCAACGGCTTCCAGGCGAATTGAAGACCGTGCCGCGTCCCGCACTGCAACAGTGCGGGACGCGGTAAGACCCTGCGCTGGTGGTAGGCGCGTCGCGCCACCGCTACGGAACTATTCACGTCTGCCCTCTTCTATGCGTCGCCAACTCCTGGCTGAGGGACATGCACGCATGAAGAATCACCTGTTTCTGGCCACGGGCCTGCTGGCCGCCTTGCTCTGGGTCAACCCCGCGTCGGCAACCTCCTGCGCAGAGCAGCTCGAAGAACGGGCGAAATCTGACCTTGCCTTGCCCTACAAGGCATTCGACCAGACTCCGGGCAACGGCTGGCGCGCGCTGTCTGATGCCGGCTGTTATCGGGAAGCTGGTGAACTCATCCGGCGCTATATTGCACTGCAGAAAGAACCGGACCGCCTGTTGTACTGGCATCAGGCGCAATCACTGGCATTCGGTGGCGAGAACGCCGAAGCCGCAAAGATCGGCAAGGCCCATGGCCTGCGCCCCGCGGACGACGTCCTCACGTTCGGCTATCGCTGGAACGAATTCGCATTGGCAACTATCGCGTACTGGCAGGCAGACAAAGCCGAATTCGCCAGACAGAAGGTCCAGCTCGCGTCCGCCATCCAGGCAGAACCGAACGTTCCCGCGGTCAAAGCCAACCGGGGACTACTCGATGCGCTGTCAAAGCTGGAGCAGTGCTTCAACGATCCCTATGCGAAAGCGGTCCGTTGCGAGCAGAGCGCAAGCGCCAGCAACGCAGACTGAAACACCGGGCCATTGCCTCGCACCGGCCGCTGCGCCCGGCAACGACTACATCCGGCGTAGCGGATTGGAGTGACCTGATGCGATAAATGGGGCGGCATGACGCCGCCCCGGATTAGCCCTGACGGAACGTCGGGCTCAGCGCACCTTCGCCAGACGGCGAACGGTGTTGGTCGTGCCAGACATCACCAGGTCGGGACTGCCGAACATCCAGAAGTTGATGTTGGCGTAGTCTTCGTCGTCCTGGTACACGCGTCCGCGCTCCAGCGCATAGGTGGTCGGCAGGGTCTTGGGCGCATACACACCGTACGGGAAGCCCAGCACAGGGAACTGGTTCATCGGGCCCAGCGACGCCTTCCTGGCGCCGTCGAAGTGGCAGTAGAAGGTGAACTGGAGGTTGTAGGCACGGAAGCTCGGCGCGACGCCGCCGTGAGTGTCGGCGTGGCTGCGCCACACCTCGCCTTCTTCCATGCGCATCACGCGACGCCCGCCCGAGGGGCACAGCGCGCCCATGTTGAGCACGGAGTAGTCGTTGTCGTCACCGGCTGTCGGTAGCGGACGGAACGAGAGCGAGTCCAGCTCGTCCAGTTTGCAGAAGCGCCAGGTGGTGTTGTCGTTGGCGCGGGTAGCGCCGATCCAGCCGCTGTGCGAGTTGTTGTTGCGGCGGTCTTCATCGTCGTGATGGATGCTGACGAGCTTCGCATGAGTCGGGCAGGCCCTGGTTTCCGGGATCACGCCAACATTGACGGTGTGCCCGCGCGCCCAGTCAAACCAGTCGCCGGCGCCCGTGCCACCACCCAGGTCGTCGTCGCCATCGAGCGATCCGGACGTGCGCGCCGTCCTGCCCTGCACCGGCACATAGATGTCGTTGCCCTCCTCGTCCTCGGCCGGCACGCAGGGACCATCAATACCCACCGCTCCGCAGAAGCGCAGCGCAAAGGTCTCGCCTTCGATGGCGAAGAATGTCTTGAAGTCGACCAGGCCGGCATCCGGGTAGCGGGCATCGAGATCCTCCAGGTAGTGCAGGAAGGCCAGTGCACCCTTGGGAACCTCCGTCTTGAGCGCCGCTTCCTGCTCTTCCGGTGGCGTCTCGCCTTCGGAATCGTCGGCGACGGCCAGTTGCGGAAGCGCCAGGGCAAGCGCCATGGCGAGGAAGGATTTGCGCATACCGAAAGCTGTGAACATTGCTGTCTCCAAAATGGGCCGGGCTCGGCGGCGGACGGTGCCGTCGCACAGAACGTCCTGTGCGACGGGGGTAAGAGCCGGGCGGCGTGGGAGTCACCGCCTGCCGATCACGCTAGTCGGCGGCCACTGCGGCGACGAGGACGAAGCCGGGCCAGGGCGGGAACGAGCCGGGCAATCGGCCGCACGGGCGGTCTGACACGCCGCGCAACGCGGCGCGTCGTGTCGCGCGAACCGTGCTCGATTCCTTTTCAGATCAAGCCGGTTACATCAATTATTCCCGACTTCTACCCGGGATCCCGGTGGACCCGGACAGTGGGACGCGAATAGGCTTGCCCCCCTTCTTCCCCTGGAGATTCCTCCGATGCGTCGACTCTTTGTGCTCTGTGCTGCCGTCGCCGCGCTGTCCGGCGCAACCTCGGCCAGCGCACACGAAACCGTTCCCAAGGACTGGTGCACGCAGCCGGCCGCATCGCCACTGGTCGTGGACGAATTTCAGTTTGACGGCGCGGGACTGCGCCACTTGATCGACAAGTGCGGCATCGTGGACCTGGCCAAGCCGCCGGACGCGTGGACGCAGGTGTCGCTGGCGATCGACGACTATTGCAGCAAGCTGGATGTTCCAGGCCTGGCAGACACGCCTGTGCCGATCATTGCGGCGCCCAAGAGCTACCGCACCTCGGGCCACCATCTGGGATACAGCATCGACCAGGGCCTGGCCGGGGTCTGCGCCGTCTGTGTCACGCCCTGAGCCCTACACCATCGCGTCACGACGGGTGAACCCGAGCACCACATCGACCCGTCCCTGGAGCCGGGCCCGCGATTCGGCGGTCATGCCGGCGCATTGGCCCAGCACGTAGTAGGCGGTACGCAGGACGTCGCGCCAACGCGGGTTCTGTGGAAGCTTGGCCACGCTCAGATACCGTTCCATCGCACGGGCGCGCAGGCGCCCGTCGTCGATGTTCACGCGCCAGATGCGGCTTTTCTCCGCCAGCTCGATCCGGTTGCTGGCGGTAGCGCTCTCCCAGGCCTCGATGGCCGCGAGCATCAGATCCACCAGGGCGACACGGAACGCCTGGCGCATGTCGTCGCCATCCGATTCCCCAGTGTCGAGCGGCGTAACTTCCGCAGCAGCCGCCACGTCGCTGCGCGGCGCGAGCTCCATCACCAGCCGCCCGCCGCCCCCCGGCCATTGCGTGATGCGCGCGGCAACGCGCGCGCCGTCACGGGTCGCCAATTCCAGGGTCTGCGTGGTGCTGTCTTCCATGCGTTCGAAGACAGTCTCCGACGCAGCGCCATCGCCGGCGTCCAGATAGGCTGTCATGGACTGCCCCGTCAGCTGGTCGGCGTCGACACCGATGAGACGGCACGCCGCGCGGTTGCAGACCAGGATCTGCCCCTCCGCATCGAGCAGGCAGGCGGCATCATCCCGGCTGTCGAGCAGGGACTTGAGCAGATTGCGGTCTTCCGCCAAAGCATCGGCTTCGCGACGGTAGCGCGCCAGTTCCTCTTCAAGACGCACGCGACGGGCCTCGGCTTCGAGTCGATGCCGCTGCCGTCGCCGTTCGAACAGCAACCACAATCCCAGTATCGCGGCGAGACCGGACACCACAAGCCCCCACAACTGCAGCGTGCGCGCCCGGTTTTCGCTTTCCAGCGCAGCGATGGTCCGGTCGCGCTCAGCTGTTTCGAAGCGGATGCGCAACCAGTCCAGCTGGCGGTGGTGCTGCGCACGCGACACTTCCCGCGCTTCACCATTGGCGCGGCGCAGACTGTCGTTGGCGGCGGCGTGCTCGCCCGCATCCGTCTGGGCAGCAGCGAGTTCCTCCCACAGCGGCACACGTTCCGGATCGTCATCGACCGCGCTGCCCAGGGCCGACCGCAGCTGCGCGATCGCCGCGTCCGGCCGGCCGGACAACCGCTCGGTCCGGGCGATCTGTCGCTGCAACGCCGGTGGCAGCGGCAGCGCACCGTCGGCGGCAATCGCCAGCGCTGAGGCGCTCCAGTGCCGCGCCCGGGCGAGATCCCCCTGCGCCAGCGCCGCCCGCGCCAGCCCATCGTGTACGCGAAGTTCATAGACCCGGTTCTTCTCGGCGCGGTAGGTCGCCAGCGCCTCCTGCAGCCAGGCATCGGCCTGCGCGGCATCAGCGGCGTCCAGCGACGCTTCGGCCATCGATTCGAGAACGTGCGCCGCTTCGGTCTTCTCGCCGTTGTCCTGGTACCACTTCAGCGCTTCGCGGTAGTACTGCAAAGCCGGCCGGGGCTCGTCGAGGTCACGGTAGACATCGGCCAGGTTGTTCAGCACGGCGCCCGAGACAGCGCCGGCTGCGCGCTGCATCGTGAGGCTGGTTGTCAGCGCCTGGAGAGCGCCCTGGAAGTCGCCCAGGCGTCGCAGCGCGGCACCCACATTCTTCAGGTCGCGCGCCTGTGCGACCGGATCGCCACTGGCTGCCGCCATTTCCGCCGCACAGTGGAAGTGCCGCAATGCCTGGGGAATCCGCTCGCGCCGGAACTCCAGGATGCCGAAGCGACGGACCACCTCGTAGCGAAACGCCGGTGCTGCACCGGCGATTGCATCCGCGCAGGCCAGCGCATCGGAAGCCGCGTCGAAGCGGCCGGCGGCGACGTGTTCCTCGGTCCGCGCGAACAAACCCTGCAGGGCCTGGCCGGTCGCTGCTACCGGCGAAGCCACTTCGTTGCGTGACAGGCAGATTGTCGGGTCCGGCGGTGCCAACGGCGCGACAGGTTCGTCGCAATGCGGAAATGTGCCGGACAGCGCCTCGCCCGGCGATGCCACGGCGGCGGCGAACGCCAGGAGGAGTACGCAGATTCGGGAGTCCATTCGTACGAAGTCTACCGTGATCACCGTTGCGCCCAAAGCCGCCCGGCGCCTGGGCTACCGGACTATCGCCGCGGCGTGCGGCATTCGCGGTGGTACGTGTCAACGCAGAACCAGTGGCGAGAGGGCATGCGGGAGATAGTGCCCGTTTCGCTCCACGCGGGTGCGCGGGCCTGGACGCCAGGCACTTCCGCGGGTTTGCGCACGGCATGGGAGGTCACCTGCCTGCCCGACACCTCAACGGTGATCGGCCTGGTTCGTCGCCGGTCGCCATGTTTGCGCACCCGGAGGAACCACCCATGCCCTCACGCCGCCTCGTCATCTGCATCGACGGAACCAGCAATGCACCCGGCGAAGGCATGACCAATATCCAGCGACTGAACCGGATGCTGGCGCGCGATGAAAACCAGGTCGTGTACTACCAGCCGGGTGTCGGCACCGTCGAACCCGAGTCGCCGGATACGCGCTGGGACCGCCGGTGGCTGATGTTCCTGGACGCCACCACGGGCTATCTGATGAAGCGGCACGTCTGCTCCGCGTACCGCTACCTCATGGCCGAGTATCGCGAGGATGACCTGATCTACGGGTTCGGCTTCAGCCGCGGGGCCTATGCGTTGCGCGTGCTGATCGGCATGATCCGGAAGGTAGGCCTGTTGCACCGGGGGCAGGAGGAGATGGTCGACTTCGCCTGGCGCACCTACGCCCAGCGCGGCAATGATGACGCCGCAAAAGAATTCCGTAATGCATTCAGCCGCTTTGTTCCAAAAGTCCGTTTCCTGGGCTTGTTCGATACGGTGAGCGCTGTCGGCACACCCTGGCGCCCGCAGATTTTCGACTACACCTTTACCAACGACCGGGTTGAAACGGTCCGCCACGCACTGGCGCTGGACGAACACCGCGTGATGTTCGTGCAGAACCTGTGGAACAGCGAACCTGGCGCGCCGACGGCGGAACGCCGCACCGATGTGCGGCAGGTCTGGTTTGCCGGCGCCCACGCGGACGTGGGCGGCGGGTACCCCGAGGCAGAATCCGGCCTTTCGCGCATTCCCCTGGCGTGGATGCGCGATCACGCGCAACAGGCCGGGCTGGAGTTCCGGCCGAAGCTTTCGGCCCGCATGCTCACCGGCGACGACGCATCCGAGCAGACCGACATGGCCAGCATCACCGCCGCCAACGCCGCGGCAACAGCGCACGACGAGCTGCGGCAGCGCCCCTGGTGGTACCTGCTCGAATGGTTGCCGATACCGCGGTGGCGCCCGGACGGCCGTGGCGGCGGCAAGCGGCGCTGGTACCTGCATCGCGCACGCCCACGGTTCGTTCCGGAGCAGTCGCTGATACATGGCAGCGTCAAGACACGCGCGTCACAAATGGATTATGTGGCACGCCCGCGGCTGGTCCGGCCCGGCGACGAGCCGGAACCGACCAACCGGTCTGTCTGATCGGCGCCCACCCGCCGTTCCGTTGAGCCCCCTGGCGTAAAGGGGCGGCAAAATGCCGCCGGACCACCGTTTGGCCGGGTTATGGGGACGGCAGACATCCAACTTGTCCGCTCACCCAACCTTCCCTGAGTGAGATGAAGATCGCCACGACGACACTTCCTCCCCAGCAGCTCGGACATCGCGGGGGTGTCGCATGGCAAAGGTCCATGAAGTCCTGGTAAAGGTGCGCGGCGGCAAGAACGGGGCCGGGGCGCAATCGCTCTCGGCGACGCCTGGCATTCGTGCCGAACCCATCCTGGAAGTGCCGGCAAGACCGGCAGACGCGGCATTCGGGCTGGCGAAGAAAGGGTCGGCCACCTGGCTGCGCGTGACGGCGGAGCCTGCCAGTGACAACCCCTGGGATAACGCCCATGCCTTGCTGGAACGACAGCAGGGACTCGGTGTGGCCGGCGGCCTGGGGCCGATCGAGGCGATCGAACCGGACCTCGAGCAGCAATGGCCCCATGGCGATTCGCCGGGCAACGAATCAGCGCTCGCCCTCGCTGCGGCGAAGCCGCAATGCACGTTCGACGATCAGAACGCCGAAGGCGGTCGCCCCAAGGGGCCCAGCGTCGGGTGGAATCTGCTGGACGGCTTCAGCGCGCTGGCGCAGGCGCGGGCGCGCGTGGGCGACAAGCAGGCGCAGATCATCATCGCGCACCTGGATACCGGGTTCGACAAGGCGCATGCAACGGTGCCTGTCAATCTGATGCACGCCCTGCAGCGCAATTTCGTGGCCGGCGACCCGCCCAATGACGCCACTGACCGTACCCCCGACGGGCTGGGTTTCATCCGCAATCGCGGCCACGGCACCGGCACGCTGAGCCTGCTGGCCGGCGCGCAGATGGCGAACCCGTCCGACCCCTGGAAAACATTCGCCGCAGCCATCGGCGGTGCGCCCCTGGCACGCATCCTTCCCGTCCGCATTGCAGACTGGGTGGTCCGGTTCCGCCTGGGCACCATGGTGCAAGGCATCGACTACGCCAGGACCCACGGCGCGCACGTGTTGTCGATGAGCATGGGCGGCGTGAGCTCACGCGCACTGGTGGACGCGGTCAACCTCGCCTATGACGCAGGCCTGCTGATGGTTACCGCCGCCGGCAACAATTTTGCCGGCACGCCGACACCCAGAACCGTCGTATTTCCTGCACGCCTGCACCGCGTGCTGGCGGCCTGCGGCGTCATGGCCGATGGTCGCGCCTACACGGGCCTGGCCAATCGCACGATGCAGGGCAACTTCGGGCCCGACGAGAAAATGGAAACGGCCCTGGGCGCCTATACGCCCAACGTGCCCTGGGCACAGATCGACTGTGCCAACCTGGTGGACATGGACGGTGCGGGCACCTCCGCCGCCACGCCGCAGATCGCAGCGGCCGCGGCGCTGTGGCTGGCCGAACATTGGGACGAGGTAAAAAAGTATCCGGAACCCTGGATGCGCGTCGAAGCCGCCCGCCACGCCCTGTTCGCCAGCGCCCGCAAGTCGACCGCGAAGATGGACCTGGCGCGGACACGCAAGACCATCGGCAACGGTGTCTGCAACGCGCTTGCCGCGCTCGACATCCTGCCGCTGCCAGCCGCGCAGTTGACGAAGCGGCCACCGGCGAAGGCATCGTTTTCGGTCGCCAACCTGCTGTTCGGCGGCGGTGGCGTGAGTCTCGACGCGGTATCAACCGCGCAGAAGGAAATGCTCGCGCTGGAACTGACCCAGATCGCCCAGCGGGTGGTCGAGGTGGACGAGGCCATTGACGATCCGGACCGCCCACCTCAAACGATTCCCGCCGCGGCGTGCAGCCGTTACCTGGAAGCGGCGCTGGACCACGGCCAGCCATCCCGTCTGTTGCGGGCGTTTCTGGAAAGACTGGTCGGCCGCAATCGTCCGTCGATCCCCGCAGCGGCGCCAAAGTCCAGCGGACTGGCTCGTCGTCCCAAGCCAGCGGTACCGCCCAGGCGGCGTCTGCGCGTGTATGCACTCGACCCCAGCCTCGGCAAGCAGATCCAGTCGCGCCAGCTCAACGAAACTGTTTTGACAGTGCCGTGGGACGACATGCCGACCCACGAGAAGGACGGTCCATTGACCGAACGCCGGAGCCGGATGGAAGCGCTGCAGCCAGGCCCGGTCGGCGAGTACCTGGAAGTCATCGACGTCGATCCCGCTTCCGGCAAAGTGTACGAACCGGTCGATCTCAACGATCCCTATCTGCTGGCCCAAGACGGGCTGGCGCCCTCGGAAGGCAATCCGCAGTTCCACCAGCAGATGGTCTACGCCGTGGCGATGACGACCATCGGCCATTTCGAACGGGCGCTGGGACGCAGCGCACTATGGGCGCCCACCGGCAACAACGAGACGCGACGCCTGCGGATCTACCCACACGGACTGCGCGACGAGAATGCGTACTACAGCCCCCAGAAAAAGGCACTGCTGTTCGGCTACTTCCAGTCGCGTTCCAGCGGCGTCGATGCGACCGCCCCCGGCACAATGGTGTTCACGTGCCTCTCCAGCGACATCATCGCCCACGAAATGACGCACGCACTGCTCGACGGCCTCCACCGGCGTTTTGAGGAACCTTCCAACCCCGACGTCATCGCCTTCCACGAAGCCTTCGCCGATATCGTTGCGCTGTTCCAGCACTTCATGATCACCGACCTCGTCCGCTTCGAGATCGGCCATGCGCACGGCAACCTGACGGCGGCGAAGCTGCTGAGCGGCATTGCCAAGCAGTTCGGCGAAGGCGCCAACCGGCACGGCCCGTTGCGCGACTACGTCGGCGCCGAGGTGAGCAACCTGGTCTATGCCGATACCAAGGAACCTCACGCCCGCGGATCCATCCTGGTGCATGCGGTCTATGACGCTTTCCTCAACGTGGTGTCATACCGCACCGCCGACCTGATCCGCATTGCGACCAACGGCACGGGCGTGCTCGCGGCCGGCGCGCTGCATCCGGACCTGGTCAATCGGCTGACGACGGAAACCTGCGAGACGGCCTCGTATTTCCTGACGATGTGCATCCGTGCGCTGGATTACTGCCCGCCGGTCGATATCACGTTCGGCGAGTATCTGCGCGCCATCATCACCGCCGATCGCGATCTCGTCGTCGAGGACCGCCACGGCTACCGCGTGGCGATCATGGAATCGTTCCGCAAGCGCGGCATTCTGCCAGCGGATGTGCGTACCGTGTCGGAAGAGACCTTGTCCTGGGGTACCTTCCACGATCCGACGCCGGTATGGCTCGATCGACTGGTTGACGCGGTCGACATCAACTTCAACCGCGTCCTGACTCGCCACGAGATTTTTAATCTCAACCGCGAGAACTGCGGGAACGTGTCGCGTAAACTCAGCGAGATCTTTGCCGAAGACGCCGAACGCCTGCGCGAGTTTGGCCTGATGCCAGGCATCCGACGCTACGACGAACTCGGCAAGGAGGTCGCCGTCGCCGACGGATCCACTTACCAGCTGTGTAACACGACGTTCGAAGTCCACAACATCCGTCCCGCGCGCCGTATCGCGCCCGACGGCTCACATCGAACCGAAATCATCGCCGTGATCACGCAGCGACGGCCCATTCCCTTTGACGGAAAAGACGTCGCCAATGGCTTCTTCTGGTTCCGCGGCGGAGCGACGCTGGTGATCGATCCACGCGACAACGTGCGCGAGATTCGCTACAGCGTGCTGAAGAACTGCGCGAGTGAAGATCGGCTGCAGCGCCAGCGGGAGTCCATGGGAGCGAGCTATCTTTCGCCGCTGCGCGCCCTGTATTTCGGCGGCGACTGCCGCAAATCCGTAGCGGAGCCCTTTGCACTCATCCATGCCGACCGGGAGGCCCATCATGGCTAGCAAGTCCCCCAGGAACCGTGCGCCATCCGTCAAAGGCAGGCGCACGACGGCGCGCAAGCCCGCCCGGGAAGTCGTCTCCAAACGCGCCGCCAAGAAGACAGCGTCGATGCCCGACCGCGACCGCGCCAATGCGCCGGGCCTGGCAACCGTGCGCTTCTATTGCCAGGGAATCGGCGATGCGCATCTCCTGCGTTTCGAGAAGAGCGACGGAAGCCCGTTCTGGATGCTGATCGACTGCGGTATCCATACGTCCATCCTGAACGGTAACCGGAAGATCGACGAAGTCGTCGCCGATATCGAAGCCTGCGTCGGCGCCAACCGCCGCAACGGCAAGAAGCCGCGCATTGATGTCATCGTCGGCACGCACGAACACTGGGATCACATTTCCGGTTTTCACACCGCACGCGAGGCCTTCGGGAAATTCGACGTGGGCGAAGTGTGGCTGGGCTGGACGGAAGATCCGGAAGACCCGCAGGCCGCCGCCTTCGACCGCTTCAAGGGCAACGCGCTGACAGCCCTGCAAGGCGCCCAGGCACGTCTTGCCGGCGTCGCCGACGACGGGCACATGGCCATGATGCGCGCCGGCATCGATGGCCTGCTGGGTTTTCACTTCGGCGCGAAAGGGGAGAAAACCCGTGCCGCACGCGAGGCGCTGGTGGCGCTGGGCAACGGAAACGTGCGCTACGTGGAACCCGCGGACAAGCCGATCACCCTGCCGGGGCTGCCCAACCTGCGCATCTATGTGCTGGGTCCGCCCCGCGACGAATCGCTGATCGCGGTGCGCGAGCGCAAGAGTGAAATGTATGGGCTTGGCGCGTCGAGCCGGCAGGCCGACGCACTGATCAACGCGTTTGGCGCCAGCAGCTATGCCGCGCAGGATCTGGCAACGCCCTTCGATGCCGATATCGGCTCGGATCTGGACCGGCTGATCCAGGGCAGCGCGATCGACACCGATCCGGCGGAACGCAAGGCGTCGAAACTCCTCACCACGAGCTACCTGGCGAAGGACGAAGCCTACCGCCGCATCGACAATGACTGGCTCGGCGTGAGCTCGGACCTGGCCATCCAGCTGGACAACCGCACCAACAATTCCAGTGTCGTTCTGGCGTTCGAATTTATCGACAGCGGCCGCGTCATGCTGTTTGCCGCCGACGCCCAGGTCGGCAATTGGCTGAGCTGGCAGAATGTGTCTTGGAAGGTCGACGGCAAGACGGTCACCGCGCATGACCTGCTCGCCCGCACGGTGCTGTACAAGGTGGGCCACCACGGCAGCGAGAACGCGACGCTCAAGCAGAAGGGACTGGAACTGATGGTCGACAAGGACCTCACCGCCTTCATTCCCACCAACAAGGATGACGCCGAGCGCGTTCGCTGGGGGGCGATGCCCTTCAACGAGATTCTCGACGCATTGCACCGGCGGGCAGGAAAACGCGTTGTTCGCGCCGACGACGCCTGGCTGCTCAACGGCAAGGCGCCCTTCCGTACACCCTCCGGTTCGATTCAGCGGGTGTCCGTCGATCCGGACAAGCGCGGTCTGTGGGTGGAACTGGACATCGCCTGATTCAGCACCGCAGTTCGGCGTACGGCGAGGAAACGGGCGCCCATCAGCAGGACCGATGGGCGCCCACGCAGCGGAGCACTGTGATCAGCGCGGCGGCGGTACGACGCTGGGCGGCGGCACGAGGCCGAGTGGGCCCCACACGCGCGGCGGCGGGCAGATGATCACGCCGTCGAATCCACCGGCGACCATTTCGATCTCTTCCAGGTTCAATTCACGCAAGGCTTCATTCACGGGAAAACTCCTCTATGCCGAGTCGGTTGCGGCTTCTGTGTCCTGTTCCAGGCGCAGATGCCGGGCGCCAGTAGTAGCCCAGATTGCCCCTGCGAAGCAGTGCCATTTTCGCGGGACTGGCGAGCCACTTTCGGCGCTTGTATACCGTGGAAGACGTTCCTGCCGACGCGGTGTCACTCGGGCACGAACTGCCCGCTCGCTTCGTCGAATGCGCGATGAAGCCATGGTGCGACGACGCGCCCGATATACGAATCGACGGCCAGCGCATCCAGCAGTTGAGGACGCGCGCGCAGCGCCGCAGCGGCCAGGCGGGCTTCCTGCTGGCGATCATCTTCTTCGCTCGTGAGGCCGTCGTGGATACGCACGCAGATCGCACGGGCCAGGGTGAGGCGCTTCTCCGGCAGTGTTTGCGGATGATCGGCGCAGGCGAGCAGCAGCTCGCCGTCGGCCTCGGACAGCACGATATCTTCGTCCTGCGACAGGAAACTCAACGACGCCTCACGACTCCACCGTGTCAGTGTCGCCTCGGAGATCCGCGGCATGGCCCAGCTCGACCGGACACGCTGTGAACCACATTGCCGACAGCGATCGCAATGGTCTTCCATCGCGAAGGCAGCGGTCATTTCGTCCACCTGGCCCTCGTCAACGGCACCGCACTCGGTACAGGTAACGGAATAGCTGTATTGGCTCATCGGGATGACGGCGCCTGGCGCAGGGATACCCTGTCGGTGGAAGTCGGATACTGCTACGGGTGCACGGTGCGGTCCAGGCCCGCCGGCGACGATCGCCCCGCTTCCTGGTCATTCCCGCTAGACTTCCGGCGCCTTCCCGATCGGGTTCGTCCATGGCCCCACACCGGCGTCCGCTGTCCACGCCTGCTATCGTACTGGTCTTCTCGGTGTTCATCGCCGCCTCGTGCGGCCTGGCCTACGAGCTGGTGATCGCCGCGCTGGCGAGCTACCTGCTCGGCGATTCGCTGCTGCAATTCTCCACCGTGATCGGGTGCTACCTGTTTGCAATGGGGATTGGCTCACACCTCTCGCGCTACATCCGCGACGATCGACTGCTACGCTCCTTTGTCGAAGTGGAACTCCTGGTGGGGCTCATCGGCGGATGCTCCGCGGCCCTGCTGTTTGCGCTGTTTGCGGCACAGTCGTGGGCGTTTCGCAGCCTGCTGTATGGACTCGTCTTCATCGTCGGCCTGCTGGTGGGGATGGAGATTCCACTGGTGACGCGGCTGTTGAACCAGCAATCCGACGGCGAGCGGCCGGCACTCGGCGACCTCGTCAGCCGCGTGCTGACCTTCGACTACCTGGGCGCGCTGGCGGTATCGCTGCTCTTTCCGCTGATCCTGGCTCCCTGGCTGGGCCTGGTGCGAACCGCCTTCCTGTTCGGTCTGCTCAACGCCGTTGTCGCCGCCTACACCCTGTTTGTGCTTCGGCGCCAGCTCGCGCAGGCCGGCGGCCTATGGTTGCGGATTGCGGGCGTGCTCGCCGTCCTCGGCGTCGGCATGGCCATGGCGCCCCGGCTCACCGAGTGGGCCGAGAACCGTGCCTACGGCGGGACTGTCGTGCATGGCGCGCAATCCCCTTATCAACGCGTCGTTCTCACGCGCTGGCAGGACGACCTTCGCCTGTATCTCAACGGCGACTTGCAGTTCTCCTCGCGGGATGAGTATCGCTACCACGAGGCACTGGTTCATCCGGCCATGTCACTACGACCCGGCACCCGCTCGGTGCTCATCCTCGGTGGCGGCGACGGGCTTGCGGCGCGGGAAGTGCTGAAATATCCCGAAGTGCAATCGGTCACGCTGGTCGACCTGGATGCCGAAGTCACCGACCTGTTCGCGACCCTTCCGGAACTCGTCAGTCTCAACCAGGGCGCGCTGGCTGACCGCCGTCTGCGGGTCATCAACGACGACGCGATCCATTGGCTGGAGCAATCGTCGAACACCTTTGACGTGGCGATCGTCGACTTCCCCGACCCGACCACGTTTGCCACGGGAAAACTGTACTCCGTGCCGTTTTATCGCCTGCTGTCGCGACACCTGGCTGCCGATGGCGTCGTGGCGGTGCAGGCTTCGTCGCCGTTCTACGTGCCCCACGCCTTCTGGTGCATCGACACCACATTGCGCGAAGCGGGCTGGCACACGCTTCCTTATCACGCCTATGTGCCCTCCTTCGGCGAGTGGGGCTATGTGCTTGCCAGCCACGATGCGGCCATGCGGCCGCCAACACAGTTCGCGGTCCGTACGCGGTTCCTGGACACCGCCACCGCCGCGGCCATGTTCGTCTTCCCGCCGGACATGGCGCCGCGCCCGGTACAACCCAATCGCCTCGACGACCTGGCACTGGTGCGCTACTTCGAGAAGGACTGGCTGCGAGTGGCGCCAGACTGATCAGGCACGAACATCGGCACCCGCCACTGTATTGGATCACGCGCGACGCACTACACTCGACCGATGAACAATCCCCTCGCCGCATCCGACGGCATCCCCCTGCATGTTCACCGCTGGACGACACCCGGCACGCCGCGCGGTACCGTGCTGATCGTTCACGGACTGGGCGAACACGGCGCACGCTATGCCCATGTGGCTGCGGCGCTTACACACCGGGGCTGGCATGTCGTGGCGTTCGACCATCGCGGCCACGGCCGGAGCGGCGGAGCCAAAGGACGCATTCCCCAGGGCGATGCGCTGCTGCGCGACGTGGCCACGGCCCTGGATACCCTTGACGCGCCGCAGGGCACACATCGCGTCCTGCTTGGTCACAGCATGGGCGGCAGCATCGCCGGCCGTTTCGTTGCGGAGGGACTGGCCGACAGACCCGCCGACTGGTATCGCCC
Source organism: Tahibacter amnicola (assembly GCF_025398735.1). Taxonomy (NCBI): domain Bacteria; kingdom Pseudomonadati; phylum Pseudomonadota; class Gammaproteobacteria; order Lysobacterales; family Rhodanobacteraceae; genus Tahibacter; species Tahibacter amnicola. The sequence goes on along the minus strand of NZ_CP104694.1, from coordinate 2,731,563 downwards.
GGTCGATGCGCTGATCCTGTCTTCGCCAGCGCTGGATCCGGGCATGACCCTGGCACAGCGCCTGCTGCTCGCCGCCCTCGGCCCCATTGCACCCGACCTGCGCGCGCACAACGGCGTGAATGCGGACTTCGTATCGCGCGACCGCACCATCGTCGACACCTATCGCGCCGATCCGCTGGTCCATGACCGCATCACACCGCGTCTGGCGCGATTTATCCTCGACGCCGGTAGCGACGTCATTGGCAGCGCGCCGCGCTGGAAAACGCCTACGCTGCTGCTCTTCGCCGGACAGGATCGCCTGGTCTTACCGGAGGGCAGTCGCCGCTTCGCCGCTGCCGCACCGGCCGATGTCGTCACATCCCGGGAGTTTCCGGCGCTGTATCACGAGATACTCAACGAGCCGGAAAAGGATGAGGTGCTGCAGGTCTTGTGCAACTGGTTGGACGGAAGGTTTCAGGAGTCGACCTGCCCCGTGCGCCGCTAGCGCCTGGCTTTACGCTGCCGTGCCTCACGAAGGGCACGCTGGAAGCGCTGACTGTCGCTGTCACTGCGCGTCGCACAACCCATTCACCCCGCGCGCGGATCTGGTCACAGGAACCTATTGCTCCTGCACATCTGCCTTTCCAGTCGTGTCGTCGACATATACATGGAACCGGCGCGCAACGACCGACGGATCGCTTTCCTCGTAGCGGTAGTGCATCCGCCACTGGCAGCTGGCGGCGTCAAAGAGGATCTTGTCACTGCGAACGAGCTGCTCGACCGGATGACCGGCGCTTCGCAACGCGCTGTCGGCAATGCCTGTCGCCTGCGCCGTTGACATCACCGGATCACCTGTCTGGTTGTTGCACGCAGCGAATGCGGGTTGCAGGCCCGCCAGCGCGGCAGCGATCAGCGTGATTCCGGGAGCAGACCAGACGGAGCGTTTGCGATGGATGGACGTGATCATGGTAAAGGCACCTCATCGACAGGTGAGAACCGCGGACCCGACCGGATCGACCCGCGTCAGCGCTATTCGAATCCATCCCTGTGCAGATGCGTCGGCGGCCATTCCACCGCGCCCGCATCGCACCGCGCCGGCTGCCCTGAACTGCCCGCCACGGGACGCGACGAACCGAATGCGTCGCTGCCGGTGCAATGCGCAGCCAGCCCCGCGTCCACGACCGGGCTGCTCGCGGCCGACGGCGCATACAGACGACGCACATCAATGGCGAGCCCTGGTCCCAGTTCATCGATATCAAACGACGTCAATCCGAAGGCCGATACCAGACGATCCGTTGCCAGCGGCATGATGCCACAAGGCGCGGGCTGCTCGATGACATTTCCGCCCAGGCTCACGATGGCGCCTGCTGGCGCGACGCAGAATTCCGGCCACGACGGTCTTCCGATCACGCTGTTGGCGATCCGCAGCCGGGTCGTTTCGCCCACCAGCGCGAAGTGGCCGGTGGCCGCTTCGCCGTAGGCGGTGACGTGCGTGAAACGCACCTGCGCTCCGTCGGTTGCATACAGCACCTCGCGCGCATCGCCGAGCGTGCTGTCGGACACATCCATCTGCACCGGTCCGAGCAACGCCAGAAGGTCTCCACGCGCCGAGTTGTCGACGCAGCCGAGGTTGCCGCCGCGATTCTGCCGGATCGACGATCGCTCGATCTGGATGGTACTCGGCCCGTGCGCCAGTATCCCGCCGCCGAAGCAATGGTTGTTGCTGTCTACACCCACCTCGAACAGGCGCAACGCACCTCCGATACCCACATAGATGGCGCCGCCGCCTTCTCCCACGATCCAGTTCCAGGAACGGTGATTGTCGAAGACGTGGCTGTGAATCAGTGTCGCGCGGCCATAGACCGCCAGGGCGTTGCCGCGCCGATCGGCACCGTTGGCGTACAGGACGGACCGATCAAATTCCACCACACTGCCCGCCCTCACCACGGCAGCGCCACCGCCCAGTTCATCATGCGACTTGCCAAACTGGATCGTGATGTGCTCGAAGCGCACCGGCATCGATGCGTCGCCCGTGTCGATGTCAAACACCCGTTCTCCCTCGGCCGAGTGGAGGGTGGAGTCGCCAATCTGCACCGGTTTGTCGTCCGGCTCGCCACGGAACAGCAAGGGTTCGCGGATATCCAGGTCACCCGCCTGCGCGGTATCGTCCGGCGGAGCCCCCTGCAGGTCCGGGAAGTAGAAGCCGCCAGGCACGCGCAGCGTGTCATAGCCCGGGGTAGCGTTGGCTTCCTGGATGGCGGCCCGCAAGGTGCAGTGCCCGGCCGCGGTGGCGCATTGGCCATCTCCCGGCTGCGCATCCGGCGCATCCTGCGTTGTATTGACCAGCCAGGTCGCCGCGGTCGCCGGCGTTGTCACAGCAATGGTCAGCAGACATCCCGAGAAAACACGCAATAGCATAGTCCATTCCCTCGATGACGCCGTGTGGGCGCCGTTGCCTGAGTGCGCGAATCGGCGCTTCCGGTTGTCCGACGCACAAGGGAGACGGTCACCCTATTCCGTCATACGACAGAACCTATGCGGCTGTCTTCGTAGCGGCGCCGCTTTTCGTCAACCCCATGCCGCATCGATGCACGTATCTGCTCAAGCCGGGTGAGCGACGGGACGACATGACCATACGCAATCGCACGCCCCGCGGTCAGAATTTGCAACACATCGTGACCAACGCCATTTGTGTACTTTCGTTCATAAGTAGATTCTATACACACGATCGCCGCAGCGACCGGTCAGATGCATCTGAAATCGTCACCGCATTTTCCGGTCATTGCCGCATCGACCATCGACGAACGTGACTGATCAATACGATCGAGGATGGACAGCGGAAAGCGCGTTCCGCGCGACTGATCACCGCGCGTGCGCCAACTCCGCCAACGCATCATTCCACTTTGAAGGAGCAGTGTATGAATGTGGGAAAGAAGGTTTGTTCTTTGATCTGTGGTATCACCCTTGCACTCGGCCTGGCAACGACCGCACCCGCGCAAACACCGGGCGCCGATATGTGGTTGCGCGCCGATGTCGGTGTCACCATCAGCAACGGCAAGGTCACTCATTGGGGTGACCAGAGCGGCCTGGGTCACCACGCTTACATGACCGGCACGAATGTGGCCCGGCAACCCCAATGGGTCAGCGGCGCAATCAATGGCCTTCCCGTCATCCGCTTCGGCGGCACCCAGTCGCTCTATCTGTCAACACCGATAAGCCCCACGCAGTTCACGATGTTCGTGGTGGGAAAGAACAGCAATCCGGGCGAGGGTTTCAGCATGATCCTCGGCCCCGGGGGTAACTCACCGAACAATCAGCTTCGGTGGGAGAACGGCCAGAACGTCCTTGCTGTCGGCACCGGCAATGGCATGCCGGCGATCACGGCCGATGTCGGACTCACCCGCGACTACCACATCCTCGCAGCGCGGTACGATGGTTCGCGCCTGAACATCTACCGGAACGGCGCGCTCAAGCTCTCCACCGGATTGCGCACGCAAGGTCCGTGGACACTGGCGCAGGTCGGCGCCTGGTACTCCACGCACTACCTCAAAGGGGATCTCGCCGAGGTCGTCACGTACGCCTCCGCGCTGCCTGACGGCGACCTGCAGGCGACCACATCGTACCTTCGCAACAAGTATTTCCCGGCGGGCAAGATCGCCGAATGACGGGATGCCCGTCGCGGCATGCCACGTGTATCGTTCCGTAGCCAGCAGCCAGCGCCCCGCGCTGGCTGCCCCGCAGCCGAGGGTGACGTCATGCGGAACGGCGAAGAGAGGTGTGACCGCGCATCAGGCCACTGGCACGCGACAACACGCGGCCACATCCAACGGGTGTTGGAGCCCGGCACCCCGCAACTGCGGGAGCGAAACGCGCGCCAGCGTGTGCAGGCAACGCTGCAATTTTTATCTGAAGCAGGAATTTGTCGTGGTCACCGCCGCGCAGGGGTGATCAGCGGATGAGCGGGTGCCCATGGACTGCCTGTAGCACGACGGCGTCCGCACGCGGAATGCCTGCAACCGGTCCAGTCTCACCACGAAAGAACCCCAGGCATCGCCTGGGGTTGTGCCCGGCCGAACTCAGGCGACCTGGACGTCCGCAGCCTGCATGCCTTTCTGGCCAGGGACCGCGCTGAAACTCACCCGCTGTCCCTCGGCAAGTGTCTTGAAGCCAGCGCCCTGGATGGAGCGGAAATGGACGAAGAGATCGGCCGAGCCGTTCTCCGGCGTAATGAAACCGAAACCCTTGGCGTCGTTAAACCACTTGACGGTACCGACCTGACGATCTGACATGGTGTATTCCTCGCAAATATAGGTGTTATGCCGGCGCACGCGCACCAGCGATACTGGGTCTGCAAGGTGAAAGCGAGGTGAGCGATGGAGCGGATCGTCGGATCGACCGCATCGGGTCACTATTCACGGTGACCCTGGCAAGCACAGTTTCTCGACTGTACTCGCAATTGGCAGCGAATGCGATGACTGTTTTTGCGGCGCCCTGCAGCGTCCGCCTGAAACAGCGCCATACACCGCGGTGACAAGCACCGCGGCACGGCGCTAGCCGCGAGGTCCTCGATACTCCCACACACGCTTTTTTGGTTTATCCACTGTGCAGCGTTGTGGATCGAGATTTTCCAGCAGCGCGCCGAGGTGGACGGCGCACAATACACCATCACCCTCGACGTCGACCGAAGCCGACTGTTGCGCAGCGATCGCCGCGCGATCGACGAACAGTTCCTGGTCCACTACGGGTGGACGCACCCGGCTGCAGGCCGCTGGTGACAGCAGCAGACGGCTTTTTCCGAAGCGTTGCCAGCGCTGTCCCGGCAGAAGCTTCATCAACACCGCACTGTCGATCATGGCGACCACCATATCGCCATCGATCGATACGCATCGGCCCACGCCGATGTCGTAGGTCATGACAGGGTCGCTATTCACGACGACATCGGCCGTTGCCGCGCCCGAAGTCGCCGGATCGGCGGCGTTCACGGAACGCGCACCAGGTGAAAATCATCGCCCAGCACCGACTGGCTCAGCAGGTCGCGCAGACGCCGCTCGATCTGCGCCAGGTCGACCGTGGCGGGTGGACCGCAGAACGAGTAGGTGTGCCGGTTCGTGCCGCGATGCAGATCCCGCGCGACACTGACGTTGTGCGAGCCACAGGCAGACGACCACATTTTTCGCAAGAGAACAGGCCCGATGCTGCGCCCCGTGGCAATTCGGCATTGAAACAACGTGACGTGATGCTGGCGCATGAAACTCCCTGGGTGATGCGTGGCGAAAAGACACGGCGCGGGCGACCTCACGGCGGACTCCCTCTCGACGCCAGCACAGCGCGTGCGGAATGACACAGCTCGGCGCATGCCTCGCGGCCAGCAACCTGGAGCTGTGTCGAGGCCGAACCCAGTCGCGTGCCGGAACGCCACAGGGCCGTCCGCAAGGTCATCATGAAGCGACTGTATAGGACGGGCCCTACGACAGTGACCGTCGCGCAGATCGCCATGTCCTGTGTCCGGCCAGCGCAGGTCACCTGCAGTCCCGGAAACTTGTTCCGCAGTTCATGCACGACATTCTGGCCACGGGCCGATGCGGAGTTGCCAGCTCCCTTAAACACCGATGTGTTGCCTGGGTCATCGACAATGACGAGGACAAAACTGTCCATGGCCTGGTCCGACAGGGCCTGAGAGCCTCATACAGCGAGGGCGGGCGTGCGCTGGAGCATCAGCGGGGAGGCGCGTACGCAGGACATCATTCCCGCCGGAAGGAAAGATCAGCTTCGGCGCCGATGGCACCGAAGGCCAGCCGGGGAGCACCCGGTTCCGGCTACAGTGCGCCCTCGAACGTTAAGGTGACGTTATTTCCCGCGACGCCGACCATCCGGAAACACCGAATGCCGGCGGGCATCACGGCCTTTTCGCCTGACCGTGCCGCGTCCGCTGCTCGGCAATCCGCGATAGCACGGGCGCGTCGCCGTTGCGCGCGCAAGGAACACCCGAGGGCAGGTCAATGGCGAGCCCTACGCGGACGTCGTCCACCGCAGGACAGGCATGCGCACATTTGCGCTGAAACGGCGGATCACAGCACCCGGGCGCCTGCAGGTGGATTTCGCGGTGGCGCAGCCGTATTGCCCAAGGGACCGCGGCACCGGCGCGGACGCCCGCCAACTGGGATTTGCCCTGATCGAGGCCGCCTTCGTGAACTGATCAGGTGCAGCGGCATGACGTGCCACGCCGATCTGTCGGCGGGGCGGACATTCGTCTACTTTCCGACAACAGTCGATCCGATAAAAATGGACAGCGCTGTGCGTGCCCCCGGATTCGCCGGGAGCCGATTCCCTGTCAACGGAAGGAACGAACATGCCCGGTACCGTCCGCCTGCACCGCGTCCTCACTGCACCGCCCGAGCGCGTCTACCGCGCCTTTCTCGATGCCGCGGCCTCTGCCAAGTGGCTGCCTCCGGACGGCTTCACCTGCACGGTTCACGAACTGGATGCGCGCGTCGGCGGCACGTACCGCATGTCGTTCACCCAATTTTCCACCGGCGCCAGCCACAGCTTTGGCGGCACCTACCTGGAACTCATACCGAACCAGCGCATCGTCAATGAAGACCGCTTCGACGATCCCAACCTGCCCGGCACGATGATCACCACTGTCACGCTGCGCGAGGTGTCCTGCGGTACCGACCTTCAGGTGGAACAGAGCGGCGTTCCCGACGCAATCCCCGTCGAGCAGTGTTACCTGGGATGGCAGGAGTCGCTGACGCTGCTGGCCCGGCTGGTCGAGCGCGGGGCGCCGTAGTTTCCCGCGACGGCCCGGCAACCCGCCACCGCTTCATCCGTGCTCTCCCGTGGCACGGAACGCGGATCGAGCGCTCCACCGACGATAGCAGCGGAAGCATCGTGTTTGTCGGCGGCCGGACGTCCATCGCACCTCCGGAACGCGCCTGGAAGACCGTCTTCTGGCGGACGGGTTCGACGTGCCGTAGCGTGGGCGGCCTTCGGCGTTTCCACCGCCCCCGCGGGCGACCGGAACGGCGCGTCGTTGACGCGCCGTCCATGTCGCCTGCCAACTAGGGTTTGTTCGGTTTCGCCAGCTGCGCCTTCTGCGCGAACAGCCAGGAGAAGTCACCGTTGAGCTGGCCGCTGGTCTTCGTCGGGGTCACGTACAACCCGGCCGAAGAATGACAGCCCATGCAGCTTTCGGTGCCGAATACGGACGTCATGTCGACAGGCTGCGAGGCCTGGTTGGCAGTCAGCCAGGATGGTGCGGGGCACGTATTGACCTCCTCCTGCTTGCAGGCAGCCTGTACGCCGGCCTGGAAGTACGTCTCCATGGTGATATTGGTCAGGTACACGGGCGTCGGGTTGCCGCCGGGCTTGTTGTTGATGGCGTTCGGCAGGCCGTCTTTCGGGTTCGCAGGCGGTGCCGACGGATCCGTCGGCCATTGCGTATCGATCAGCTGGTAGTACTGCATCGCGGAATTCGCCTTTGCCAGTGCCAGTGCGGCCTGCTCGTTGAGCGCCACCTTGTCCGGCGGAATCGGAATGGCGCGCCAGGCCTGCGTCGGCGGCGTGGTCGCCCACTGGCCGGTACTCTGGTTGTGCGCCGGCGGCTGGTTGGGCACACAGATTTCGCAGGAAGGGTCGAAGAAGGAGGGCTTGAGGTTCGGATGGGCCACGTTATTGACTGCCAGATTGTCGATCTGCTCAAACGTGGCCCAGATCCACTGGGGCGAACTTTGGGACTTGTGCGCGATGTGCATGCCGACCATGCCGACGTCCACCGGGCATTGGTTGTCCTTTCCAGGAGTCGAACCGCCGGGGCATTTTCCATTCGTCGGCGGAACCAGGGCCGCGGTGGTGAGGAAACGGCTTTTGTCGTCGGATGCGGTCAGAATGCGCCAGGCCAGTTTCAGCTCCCACGCGCCGCTGCCGTCGACCTTGTCGGTACCGCTGGGCAGGTCCGCCTTCTTGGTCGGATCACCTTTGGTGAATTCCACCTGGCCGTTGATGTTGTAGAGCTTGTAGGTGCAGATGTAGCCCACTTCGTTGGGGTCTATCTGGATTTCGTAGAACACATAGTTGCCGTTCTGGTCGATCATCGGGGCCGAGAACGCCTGCACGGTTTCGTCCAGTACATCCGGATGGGTGTCAGTCGACGTCGCGGGCGTCGCCGGGCTGGCATCGCCGATCGCCGAGATATTTCCCAGGAGCCGCGTCTTGCGCTTGTCGAACCCTTTGGGCAACGCAAATGGCTTCAGGTCGCGCGCGATGGGCAGGTTGGCCTCGCGCGTCAGTGATAGCAGAAGCTCCTTCGATGGCTTTGCGCAGGCGGCCGGCACACCGCCGTCGCGACGGAAAATCGAGGGGCTTTCATACCACGTCGTCCACTTCGCCGGCCCGAACGCCGTGTCGCTCACGGACGGTGAGAATTCCCCCTTGTCGTTAACCGGCCAGTTGAGCGTGATGAAGGACTGCCACGACCACAGGTCGAACAGGCGCTGCACCTGGGCAAATTTCTTGTCGTTCTCCAGCTGCTTCTTGAGCGAGACGTCGACGTCGCCGGGAAGGTCGGTCGTCAACTGCGGATTGAATGCGGGAAACGTGTCGAGATAAGTGGGCGTATCGTCCGCCGACGCGGATGAAACGAACACCGTGGCGGCCACGAGAACGGACAGCAGCACACGCGGCATGCCGAAGGACGATGCTTCGTAGTTCATGGACTTTCCCCAATAGTGGAAGACGGACAGCCATCACCAGACCAGCAAAACTGGCCAGGCCCTGCACGCAATGACACGCTGCCGACCCGCCAGGCCGGATCGGATTTCCCCCTGGGGATGGCGCTCTTCCGCGCCACTGGGCGGGCTCGCCGGCGTATCCCCCGATCGCCGGCTGCCTGACGAAAGGTATACTATTGGCGAATCCCTCCCCTGGGAAGATCGGGACATGCGATACCACGGTGCCAGTGCGCCGGGACGCGCCGACCACCACGGTGGGCACACTCTCGCGCCGTTGCAGGCGGCAGACCTTACGGAAACCTTACGGTTTCCAAGCCATTGATCCACAACGATACATTCTGCACGACCCCGTCCCGGCCACATGGCCGACCATGCGCGGGACTGCTTCAATCACTGCCTGGTGAAGCAGGCTCGGAGAGCCGTGTGCCTGTGACCCGCCCTTCGGCAGCACGCCTGGGCCACCCTTAACAGGGGCTCGCGGTGGGGCCCACGATGATCCGGTCCGCGTTGCCCATGCCGGCTGACGGAGTGAGAATCGCCTGCCCACTCCTGGAGGCATTTCGTGTCCCATCGCCTGTTTGTCTACGGCACGCTCGCGCCGGGCCGCTCGAATGCCCATATGCTGGCCGACGTACCCGGCGAGTGGGAGTCCGCAACGGTCACCGGCGTCCTGTACCCCGAAGGCTGGGGTGCTGCGGCAGGCTATCCGGCGCTCGTACCGGACAAATCAGGCGCGCCGGTCGCCGGATTCCTCTTCACGTCTGAGGCACTGCCAGGCCATTGGCAACGACTGGACGAATTTGAAGGCGATGGGTATCAGCGTGTCGCGGTACAGGCAAGGCGCGCGAACGGCGAATACGTGGATGCTTATGTCTACGCGCTCAATCGGACCTCATCCGAAGAACCGGTGCCGCATACCAAAGCCATCGCGCCCCCCGTGCAGGCGAGCTCCCGGGAATTCCGTGCGGAACCGCCACGCCTTGCCACACGACACGCAAAGCCGCCGAGCAAGCCTGTCGATACGTCACGACTGGTTTCGGCGCTCGCCATCGGTGCGCGCCTGGTCGCCGTGCTGATGACCCTCGCCAGTGCCTGGCTGTGGACAGTGGCCGCTTCGGCAATGGCCAGCAACGATCCCTACAGCCGCCTGTTCGGGTTGCTGGTCGGGGTGTTCGCCGCCTGCACGACGTTTTTCGCGCTGGTCGCCGTCGCCTCGTCGGGAATTCCGCTGCTCTCCAGGCTCGCGATGGCCGGCATCGTCGTGTTGATGATCGGCCTTGTCGTGATGAAGTTCGCAGCACTCGTGTAGCCGCAGGAACCGCCGGCGACACGAGCGATAGTACGGAGAACGGGACGAACCCTTTGCAGCGCCACAGGACCCCAGAACCAACACGTCCACCACGATGGCAACGACACTCCATTCGCGGGGCGGCTAACCCCTGCGCGATCACGCGGCGTCGCACACGCTGGCAGGGCGCAGCCACGCGTCGTCCGGCGTCTTCCGCCCATTCCCGGAACCACCAGCAAACTTTTCCGGCACTTCCTCCATCCGAGGCCGTTCCCGTTGCCCAGTGGAGTGATTCATGAAAGGAACCGAACGCGTCGTCCGCCTTGCCATCATTGGCCTGAGCGCCGCTGTGAGCGCCTGCGCTGCCGCGCCGCCAAAGCCTGTGCGCGTCGACGATCGTGCGCGGATAGCCGCCATGGAGAATGGGCTGCGCCCGATGGTCCTGGAACCGGGGCAGGAGCCGCCGCGCTGGACGCTGGCCGAACGCATGGCCCATCACAAGGTGCCCGGGCTGGCCATCGCCATCCTGCGCAACGGCGAGGTCGCACACGTGCGGGGCTATGGCGTTCGTGCAGCCGGCGGTAACGACAAGGTGGACGGCGATACGCTGTTCTCGTGCGGATCCGTGAGCAAGGTCGTGACCGCAGCGACCGTGCTGCGCCTGGTCGACCAGGGAACGCTGGACCTGGACAAGGACGTAAACACGTATCTTCGGCGCTGGCATACGCCCGACGCGCCGGAAATCACGCGCGGCAAGCAGCCGACCCTGCGCATGCTGATGTCACACACGTCAGGACTGGGCCAGCATGGCTTCAAGGACTACCCTCCCGGCGCTCCGCTGCCGACCGCGGTGCAAACCCTTGACGGCCTGCCACCGGCGAAGAATCCACCGGTGCGTTTCGAGTACGAACCCGGCACGCGGGCGCAGTATTCCGGTGGCGGAACAACCGTGACCCAGCTCGTTCTGGAGGATGCCACGCAGAAGACATTCGGTGCTCTCGCCCAGAGTCTGGTTTTCGAACCGCTGGGCATGCGACGTGCGAATTTCGAGAATCCGTTGTCGGCTGAGCGGGGCAATATCGCCGAAGCGCACGACGACAACGGCGCAGCCGCTGCAGCACCCGTGGGCTGGCAGTCGATGCCCGAGCTGGCGGCTTCGGGCCTATGGTCCAGCGCCCGTGACCTGGGTACGTTCACCGCATCGCTGATCAAGAGCTATCGCGGAGAAAGCACCTTCCTTTCCCGCAGCCTCGCCCAGGAGATGATGACCGAGGTGGCCCGCTCCACGCGCGGACTGGGCCCCTTCCTGGAAAGTGCGGGACACACGCGCATCTTCCACCACGGCGGCGCCAACGACAGCTACAAGGCCTGGATCGAGGGCCATCTCGTCACAGGCGATGGGATCGTCATCCTGACCAACGGCGCCAATGGCGGTGCGTTGAATCGCGAAATCCGCAACGCTGCGGCCGATGCCTTCGGCTGGCCGGTGAACGCGCCGGTTCGCACCGTTGCAATCGACCTGTCGCACGCGCGGTACCAGGACTACGCCGGTGCCTACCAGCTCGACAAGCAGTACATGTCTCTGCAAGGGATCGCTCCACCGGACAAGCCCAAGACGCTGACCGTCACCATGGGCCAAGCACCGGCGATGTCACTGGGTGAGGAGGAAACCTCGCCACTGCTGGCGCTGACTCCCAATCGCTTCGTGGCACCGGAGCTGTCCAGCGCTACCGCGGCACGGCAACTGGAGTTCCATCGCGACGCCCACGGTACGGTGACAGGACTGACGGTCGAGGTCGGCAGCATGCGCGCCTATTACGTGAAAGAGCGGACTGCCGCCGCGACAAAGGACTGACCGGACATCGGCCCCTTCCCTGTCGCGGCAGCTCGGCCACGGCAGGGATATTTACCTGCGACGTAGTTGCCACGCCGCCGCACCCGCGCAAGACTCCGGCGCGACGCGCTACTGCGTTTCCCGGAGTGCACCATGCGCCATCTGATCACGGTGATGATGCTCGTCGTGGGCGTCATCCACCTGCTCCCGCTGCCCGGCGTGCTGGGCGCCGAGTCGCTGGCCGCGTTGTACGGCCTGGACTTCCGGGACGCCAATCTCACGATTCTGATGCGGCACCGCGCCATCCTGTTCGGCATGCTGGGTGCGTTCTGCGTAGCAGCGGCGTTCCGTCGGCAGTGGCAGGTCCCGGCGGCGCTCGCCGCCGGGATCAGCCTCCTCAGTTTCCTGCTGCTGGCCATGACCTCAGAGGGATACAACGCCGCGATCGGACGCGTCGTGACCGCGGACATCGTGGCCCTGGCCTGCCTCCTCGTCGCCGTGCCGGCGCTGCGGTGGACGCGACGGCAGACAGGCGATTCCTGAGTCGCGACAGTCTAGCGACGCACCCAGTACAGCCCGATCAGCAGCAGCGACACCAGCATCAGCGCGAGGACGGCAGGTTGGAGCACCGGCAGGTTGACCGGTTCGCCCGAGGGCACTCCGCCCAGCTGGCCGCGCACGGCGCCGCCCGGAAAATCCGCGTTGTGAACGTTGACGTAGAAGCCGGCCGGATTGGCGAGAATGGCATCGATGGTCGGCTGCGAGGCGGTGGTGCTTCCCACCAGGCTGCCGCTTGCCCAGGTGCCGGGAAGGTTGACCACGATAGGTCCGTTGACGCCTGCAGCGGCCTGGTGGATATGCTGCGCCGTCGGCGGCAGCGTGATGTTGGCAACGGAAATGGAATAGTTGATCGTCGTACCGACGATGGTGACCTGCGCTGTTCCGCTCCCGTCCAGATCCGCAGGCGGCACTTCGTTCATACCGTTGAGCGTGGCCTGCAAGGACTGGGCGGAAACCAACGCGGGAAACAGGAACAGCAGCATCATCAACTGACGGATCCACCTCATGCCAAGACTCCTTCCGGTCGAGTAGGTGCAGATACTTCGCGTGATGCGACAAAGTGCTTTCGCAACAACCGGACAATGACAGCATCCGCATCCGTCGGTCAATCCAACTGCCGTTGCGCCCGCCAGCCGCCCCAAAGACGACAAGGCGCTTTGTCCACTTTTGTTATTGATCCACGCCCCCCGGCCCGCTTTCCGGCCAGGAAGACGGAAAGCAGCGCACACCGCACCCGCCGACGCTCCCGAACGAGGACCGGCAACGGTGGAATGCGTGTCAACGGCCCGGCCAACAACGCCCGTCGCGGCCTGCAGCGGCAAGTTTCCGTCAGTACCGGCGCTCATTCAGGCCGCTCGTCCGCACCCGCGCGCCACCGATCCGCCAGCGCCTCCAAACGGTTGCGACACGGTGAGCGCTTGATTAGAAAGGGTTCCGGCGGAAATACCGCCAGTTTTCCGAGGCCATGGCGGCCCGGACACACCATTCCCGAAAACCTTGGTCACGGTTCGTCGTGCGCTGCGCGCACGGCGCGGGTCTTGCTGTGCCTGGGCGGCCCGCAGGATAAGGTAACGCTCGCATGCCATCGCAGAACCGTTCGGGAATCCGGAAGCCGTTGTGCTCGCTGATGGCGGCACTCGCGTTTTCAGGCCTGGCCCAGGCGCAGCTTCCTCCGGTAGTCCCGGGGTTTCCCACCAACGTGTCCTGCACGCCAGGCCAGCTGTTGAGCCGACAGGTGGGATTCGACCGGACCACCAGCATCATCTATCACAACGGCCGGCTCTATTCGAACGACGTTACCGGCGGCGTGCGGCGCGAATGGCTGTTCACGACCCCCAGTGATCCGACGACGCTGACGGTCGTCAACAACACCGCCGCAGTGCCGTGGATCAGCGACCACGGCAATCACGGTCACAGCAAGTCCGGCGACTACGCCGGCAATGGCGGCGGCATGCGCCTGCGGCGCGTCTCGCCCGGCGTGAACGCCAATTTCGACACGATTCCCGAGTCGTTCTACAACGTGCAGACGCCGCCACCCGGTGCCTTCGGCCTGCACCACCTGTACTACCCCTGGGCGGTGCCGTTCCATCCGATATCCTATTCGCCCTCGCCCGGCGTTGCGCGCCTGTGGCGCGCCAACCAGCTGCTCGCCGAGTGGGATGCCCTGGTCGACCACGGCGTGGCGGGCAACGGCGTGTTGATTGGCAACCTGCTGTTCATCGTGTCAGACCAGTCGATGCTGGGCGTTCTTGCCTACGATATTGCGCCGGTCTTCGATACCCCACCCCGCCCGCCGCAGCTGCTGGACAAGTTGCCCGGCGCGATCGGCGGCTACCTGGGCCCGGCGGTCTGGGAGAACTATCTGCTGATGGTGGGTGGCACCAATCAGGACCAGATGATCGTGGTCGACTACAGCGATCCGGCCAACCTGCGGCTGGTCACGACGATTGACCTGCGCGGCACGGCCTCGATGAATGCGGGCAGCAACGTGCCGTATATCCAGACGCAGGACCAGTACGTGTTCGCGCGTCGCCACAAGATCGACATGGAGCGGCTGGAACCTGTCCTCGAACTCGACGAAGTCGGCAATGCACGGCCAGCGGGCAGCGTGTCGGGGGCGTTGGACGTGAGCCAGTACACCTTGCCGCTGGGAAACCTGCTGGTCAGCGGCGCCTACAGCGCGCCAGGCCGCGATGGCGTAGGCGTGTGGTGCCACCAGGCCACACCCGATACCCGCTCCCCCACGGTGGGTTACCACGTACCGCGCCCGGACCAGACCAATTTCCCGGTCGGCGCGCCCATCACGCTGGTCATTTCCGAAACGCTGGAGTCGTTCACCATCGTCAACGGCACCTCGGTGATCGTGCGTCCGCTCGGCGGGGAACCCGTCGCGGCATGGACGTCATTTGCGCACGATCGCCTGCTCACGATCACGCCGCGCAGCTATCTGGCGCCCAATACCACCTACGAAGTCGTCATTCCCGCCGGCGGGATCAAGGACGCCGCCGGTAACGGCATCGAGGGCTACACGTTCCGCTTCTCCACCGGTGCGACCGCGATGGGCGGCAATGCGGCGCCGGTGATCAGTGCGTTCTCGGCGGACCAAAGCCCGGTTGCTCCGGGCACTTCCGTCACCTTCACCGCATCGGCCACGGATCCGGAGAACGACGCCCTGCAATACCGTTTCACGTTCGGCGACGGCAGCGCGGCGACCGCGTGGTCGTCCACGCCGTCGGCCAGCCACAGCTTTGCGGAAGCCGGACATTTCGACGTCAAACTGCAGGTGCGCGACCTCAAGCCCGGCGGCACCGTTTCGACGGTCGTCGATACCACGATGCAAACCGTCGCCGCCATTCCTGCCAATCCACTGCCGACGCATTCGAGCACCCTGTCGCTGGACGATACACGACGGACGATCTGGGTCGTCGATCCGGACAACGACGCCGTCATTCGCTACGGTGCCGATAGCAGGACGGTGCAGCAACGGATCGACCTGCGCGCGCTGCTCGCCTCAGACAACCCCGTACACCCCACTTCGGTGGCAGTGACACCCGCTGGCGAAGCCTGGATCACCGCACGCGACGCCGACCGGGTCCTGGTGCTCTCGGCCACCGGGCAGCTGCTGGCCAACATCGATACAGGCTACGGCAGTGCCCCGCAGGCCGTCGCCATCCAGCGCGACGGCGTCCGCGCCTTCGTGTCGCTCGCCCGTCGCGGCAACACCGACCGGAACAACGGCCAGCTGGTGCAGTACGCCACCGCCACGCGCACGGAAAGCGGGCGGCTCGAACTCGGGCCTGGCGCCCACGCCATAGCGCTCACGGGCAATGGCTCCCGTGCCTTCGTTTCGCGACTGATTTCGCGCGAACACTATGGCGAGGTATGGGATATCAACGCCACGGCCATGACCCTGACACGAACGCTGCCGCTGTGGCGCGACCGTGGCGTGCCTGGCCTTGATTCGGGCGGCTCGGACGGACCCGGTGTTCCGAACTACATCACCAGCCTCGTGCTGGCGCCGCAACAGGACTGGCTCTGGTACACCGCGGTGAAGGCGGACACCAACCGCGGCCTCTTCTTCAAGCTCGATACGCTCTTCAACCAGGCGTCGACGCACGATTCCACGGTTCGCCCGGTGCTTGGCCGGATCAATCTCACTGCCGCGGGCGGCGTTCCGCAGGAGCCCGGGCGCGCCGAGCCCGGCGCGGCACGCGGCCGCGTGGACATCGACAATGCCGATTCCCCGTCGGCACTGGTGTTCTCACCGCGCGGGGACTATGCGTTCGCCGCCCTGCAGGGCAACAACACGATTGCCGTATTCGACGACTTCGCGATTCGCGGCGGCGCAGGCCGCAGCACGGTCTGGCGCCTGCCATCCGGCGCCGCACCGCAGGGCCTGCTGCTGGACACCACCACCCAGACGCTGTGGTCCCAGAACCTGCTCAGCCGCGATGTCACCGCCATCCCCGTCGGCGACTTCCTGCGCAGCGGCACGCGCACGCTGGCGCCCGCGACGATACCTAGCGGCGTTGCCGAACGGCTGTCTCCGGAAGTTCTGGCCGGCAAGCGCACCTTCTACTTTGCCGGCGACTCCGTCGACGGCATCAATGACATGAGTTTCGAAGGCTATATCTCCTGCGCCAGCTGTCACCTCGATGGTGGTCACGACGGACGCACCTGGGATTTCACGCAACGCGGCGAAGGCTTCCGCAACACGACGACGCTTCATGGCCGCCACGGCATGCAGCACGGCAATGTGCACTGGACAGGCAACTTCGACGAGATCCAGGATTTCGTCCTCGACATGGTCAACGAATTCCGCGGCCGCGGATTTCTCCCGCCGGGTCAGGAACCTCATCCTTCGCTGGGAAGCCCCAACGCGGGGCGTAGCGCCGAACTGGACCAGCTCGCCGCCTACGTGGCCTCGCTTGATCCGTTCACCATTCCAAGGAGTCCCTACCGTCAGCCCAACGGCACGCTGACCAGCGGCGCACAAGCTGGTGCGGCGGTCTTCACTGCCCAGGGCTGTGGCAGCTGCCACCTGCCAGGCGCCGAGTACACGGATTCGAGTGTCGGCACCGCAACGCTCCACAACGTCGGCACGCTGCGTGACAGCTCCGGGCAGCGTCTCGGGCAGACACTCGCCGGCATTGATACACCAACGCTGATCGGCGTGTGGGAAACAGGCCCCTATTTCCACGACGGCTCCGCGACGCGACTGGAGGACGTGTTCAGCGTCACCGGGGGCCGGATGCTCCAGGCGGAACATGCCCAGCTCAACGGCAGCGCGTTCATGGACAACTTCCCGCAGTTCAATTCCGACAGCAGTGCGCACGGTCGCCACGTGCAGGGTATCGACAGTGCCGGCGACGGCGTGACCTGGACGAATGTGGAAGGCACTGCCGGCAACGGCGCGATCGAGGTGCGCTTCATTCCCTCGGTAAACGGCACGATCCGGCTTCGCGTCAATGGCACCACGGTGCGGGACCATTCGTTCCTGCGCCAGCCCACGCACTTCGAATGGACCCGCGTCCGCTTCGAGGACATCCCCCTCCAGGCCGGCGCCACGAACACGGTCGTCCTGGAGCTGACCCAGTTCAGCAACGGCTGGGAACCGATCAGCATCGACGACATCACGGTATCGACAACCGCCGACCGCGCCCTTGCCGAACCGCACCGGCGCGTACTGGCACTGCCTGGCGCGGACATGGCCAACCTGCTGGCCTTTTTGCGCGAACTCGATGGCCGTGACGCGAACGGCGAGCCGCCGAATGCGGATCGGCTGTTCGCCGACGGGTTCGAGTAGGTCCCGTCGCGCAAAGGAATCGCGGCAGTCCTTCGCGAGCCCATTGCCGCCGCGGCGTGAACACGTACCATGGGCGCGCTCGCCGCAGTCACTTGCGCCCTTCGCTGCCGGGGAATAGGCCATGGCCATGAAGAAATCCGTTCCCGCCGCCGATCCGGATGCCTATATCGCGGCTCTCAGCGGATGGCGACGCGACTGCGCCGAGGGATTGCGCACCGCGGTGCAAAAGGCCGCACCGCTGCAGGAGGTGATCAAATGGGGTCACCTTGTGTATTTCTCGAATGGCCCGGTCCTGCTGATTCGCGTGGAGGAGAACCGTGTGCTGTTCGGCTTCTGGCGCGGCAAGCGCCTGCGCGCGATCGAACCACGCCTCAAACCCGGCGGGAAGTACGAGCTCGCCACGTTTGAGCTAGTGGAAGGCACGCCGTGGAAACCCGCGGTCGTATCGCGCTTGGTCAGGGAAGCAGTGGCACTCAATGCCAGCGCTGGCGATCCGACGAAATCCGCGCCGGCGTGAGGGACACATCATGGCCGCCCCACGCGCCGTGTAATGCCTCGCTACTCAGTCGGTAAATTCCCACGTCCCGGCCCCGTCAAATGCACGAATCCGGATTCCGCGCATCTGATCGGGATCGATATTGCGCGTATTCACCCCCACTCGGCGCGTACCTGCAGATCCGAGCGACTGCCAATGCGTCGTGCAGCCACAGTGCCGGCAATGCACGGTGCGGATGGACCGCGCGCCCCAGATGTAGTCGGCCATAGACCCGTCCCGAGCCCGGACCGTCACCGCTTCGGCGGCGTAGATGGCCCACAGTGCGCCGTTGCGCCGACAGATCGAGCAGTTGCAATCGATCAGGAAGCCCGGTTTCAAGGCCACCTCGATCCGGATAGCACCGCAGTGGCAGGAGGCTTCGATCATGGGACGGGGCAACGGGGTCAGGTTGGTAGAGGCGCGGCTCGCCGCCGGCTCGGTGACACATTCTCGAACTTCGGCCGATTTGTTTCGATACGCGTAGCGCACCGGCACTGTCTCCATGGACAACCTTCGCCTACACCAACTGCTCCCGAGCGACAAGCACACCGGCCGGAAACATTGACGGGATATTCACATCCCGCGGCGGCATTCTGCAGGGGGCCGTGCGCCCAGCGTGGTGCGCAACGCACGCACCGCGGCGGAGGGATCACCCGCGACAACTCGCGCGACAAAAACAGGTAAACACGTCTCGAACAATCGTCGCCCTACCGAACAAGGAGTGGATCATGGCAGACCCCTCGCTTGACACTGCAAAGCCGGATGACGAACGCATCGTAGTGGATGCGGAACACGACGAGCACTACTGGACCCAGGCCCTTGGCATCACCGACCGGCAACTGTGGCGGGCGGTATTCTGCGACCTGGTGGAAGCCGCCAAGCAACAAACACGGCAGGCATAGCGCGCACGGCGCAGGAGCGCCATCACGCTACTGTTTATAAAGCAATGGATACCTCCGCCCGAGGAGCGCCGGCAGGATGCCGACGCTCCTGTTTCAGCGGTGTATCAGCAACGATTAACGGGCCAGCTTGACCGAGATGGCCTGCGCGTCACCGTTAGCCGGGAAGCTCACCGACTCGATCGCGTCGAGGCTGTCGATGCCGTCGATGGTGCGAACGACGTCCAGCTTGCCCTTCGAACCGCCCAGGATGATGTGGGCCTGGCGGGCCTTGGCGTCAACGGCGATGACGTCGGCGAAACCGTCACGGTTGAGGTCCGCACGGCGGGCGCGCAGCAGCGAGGTATCCAGGCCGAGCGCCGCCAGTTCCAGCGAGGCCACTTCACCGGCCTGCTTGGCGCGGGCGCCCTGCACGGTCACGCTGGTGAACGCCGTCGACGTACCACCCGGGCCCCAGCACTGCACCGACACATTGCCGCTCTGGCTGAAATATTCGTAGAACGATCCGAAGGTACCGCCGCGATCGCAGCTGGTGGCGTTCTGCGAGTAGAACGAGATCAGCGAGTAGTCTGCAGCCGCCAGCACGGACGGCGACGCCCACACGGCAACCGACGGCGAGAACACGTTGACCACAGCCAGGTTCGCCGTGGCCGACGCCACGCCGCCCGGACCGGTACAGGTCACCGTGACCGTGGTGTTCTGGCGCGGATTCATCGAGTACAGGCCCGACGTACCAGAAATGTTCACGCCGTTGTCAGCGCTGCAGGAGGTGGCGTACTGGGCGAACCAGGACAGATTGGTCCACTGGCCGGCAGCGATGGATTCGGGCGCGAAGTGCGCGGTGACGGTCGGCTTCGGGCTGACCGCGACGATCTGCAGCGAGGCCGAAGCCTGCGTTCCGTGGTAATCGCAGGTGAGCAGCGCGTTGAGGTCGGTGGTGGCCGTCACCGTGCGCGAGCCCGAGGTCGGCACGCCGCCGACGCCCGGAACACCCGAGATCGAGCAGCCGTAGGGAGCGGACGGCGAGGACCATTCCAGGCGGACTTCGCCACCGGCGACCACTTTGTCCGGGGTGAACTTGATCCAGGTCGGACGCGGGCTGGCAGCCATCGCGGAGAAGGCGGGAATCAGGATCAGGCTGGCAGCGGCCAGCAACATCGTATTACGTTTCATCGGTATGACTTCCATGGCTAGAAGAATGCCCTGCCGGCCGCGTTTTCCGTTCGCGTTGCGCAGAAACAAAGCGGCTGATCCGGCAGGAGCAGCCCGTCTGCGGGCGAGGTCATGGTAGTCATATACGTCGCAGTATCTAATCGCGAAATCTGATTTGGCCATGCAGCTGCCATGGAACATCTGCAGCCCCGTTGAAAATTGTCAAAACGCGCGAAAAGTTGCTAGCGGTGCTAGACAACACCGCGCCCATGCGGGCGCCAGATCCGAATGTCGGCACCGGAACCACTGCGGCAATTTGTCGCTCCGAACGTAGCGGCCTGAAGCAGCACCGCCCTCTACTCTGCTATCGATCGAAAAGCACACGGTGGTGCCGTTATCGGGCCAGTTCCTTGGAACCCGTTCGCAGCGATTCGTCACGGAGGGCGCGCGAGCCATGCCGGCCGGAAAGCAAAGATGCGTTGCGGCGCACAGCCTTGCCTGTCCCCAGCCGCTACACTTGCCAATTCCCTCCGTCGGACTGACGTTACCAGCGTCCGCGTCCCAGGGATCCGAACAACAGGGCCGCAGGCCCGCGCAGTCGCCACAGGGGAGAATCATGCTGACAAGGACCGTAGTATTCGCCGCCCTCGCCGGGATCTTCCTTCCCGTTTCACTGACCAACGCCCAGGCAGTGGATTGGCGCATCGTCGCCGCGCCGGATGGGCGCGTCCTCCTCGCCGGCCTGCCTGACAATACCCACCGCAATCTGTCCGAGTACCGCCTCGGCGACGCGGGGGCCGGACAGCTTGGATTCCTTGTCCGCCTCACCCAGTCCGGCCTCAACGGGAACTGGGCCAGTCGCCAGGGCATCCTCACGCGCTACGCGCAGTTCGGCGTCACTGGCCCGCAAGGGCCTGGCCGGACAGGGGGCGAAGCCCATCACGTATTCACCGACGCCACCGGCGAGATCGACACAGCCGCGGACGGCCAGCGCATCTTTCTCGCACGCGCCGGTGATGCGGCAATCCCCGACACCCTCACCTTCGGCCTGTGGCGCTGGGATACGGTGAAAAACACCGAGATCGTCCGCACCAAGACCGACTCGACGCTCGGCCCGGGCCTCGGTGCGGGCTGGACCTACACGGACGCCTCCAACTTCGTCCACACGCGCGGACTGCCCGGTGGCGGCGCGCTGATCCACGGTAACGCCAGGCACGCGACTGCCGGCTCGACCGCCCTTGTCACCCGGCATGTCCCCGGACAGGGCAATGTTCCCTGCGTTCGTTCGGATAGTACCGACGCGTTGGGTCCCAACCTCGGCACCAATGACAAGTTCATGTCCCACTGGGCCCCCTGGGACCTGACCGTAACGGCCAGCGGCCGCGTCTATGGCATTTTCGACATCACCGGTGCGCGCAGCGGCATCTGGGAAATCTGCCACGGCGCGCCCCGGGCCATTGCCATGGAGAACGAAGTGGGCACGCGCGGTCCTTCTGTCGGCCTCGCCGATGCCTATTTCTCAGGCCTTTTCCGCCCCTACCCCGCGACGCCCGGCACGTTCACGTTCTTTGCGATCTACCGGATACCCGGCGTCGTCGAAGGCCGCTACGGCCTGTTCCGGCACGACGGTGCCATCAACCGCCCGATCGTCGGCCAGGGGCTCACCGACACCTTTGGCCCGCACTGGGAAGGTTCCACCTGGCGGAGTTTCCAGACCACCTCGCTGAGCACCGCGGGCCGCTATGCGGCATTCGGTGGCAGCGTCTTGACCACCAGCAACACCGAAGTCCAGGGCGTGTGGCGCGTGGGTGACGGCATGGCGCCGGAGCCGGTCGCGCTCATCGGCCAGTCCGGCGCACTGGCCCCGGAACCGGGCCGCACCTGGCGCAGCTTCGGGGCAAACGCGGTGCTGGCCAATGGCGACGTCATCCTGGAAGCCAGGACCGATCCCGGCAACGTGCCCGCCATCTGGCTGCTCGAGCACGGTCGCGCACCACGGCGCATCCTTGAGCAGGGGCAGTCCGTTCCCGTGCCGACGACCGCGGGCGTCGTCTCCGCCACGGTGAACAGCTTCGACCTGCCCGATGAGGGCGCGGATTTCAGCCGCGGCTTTGACGGCTGGATCGGAGCAGATGGCCACATGATCATCAAGGCCAATATCAGCACGTTCGGTGATGTCGTTCTCAGCTCGCGGCCATCGGACAAGCTCTTCGCCGACGGCTTCCAGCCGTAAAGACGGCCAAAACTCCGCCGGCGCGCGCCGGCGGAGAGGAAACAGCCGCGAACGTCCGACAGCTCGCGTCAGACTGCCGATGCGGATGCATCACGGATCCCAGCAATTGCCCGGCTGGTTCTGGATCCGCGTCCAGAAGCGCGTGTCCTGCCGGATATTGCCGAAGGCATACCAGCTCCAGCCGCCACCACCGGTGGGGTGGTGATGCTCGGCCATCACCCATCCGGTTCCAAACGTGGCCGCGCAGATCTGGTCGGCGACGGCCTGGCTCGTCAATGCCGTGCCCGCCAACGGCATGGTCGTGGTGATGTGGCCCTCGCGCCACCCGTGGTAGAAATCGGCCGCGACGCCCGGATTGGGCGAGCCATCAATTCGCACGCACAGGATCGGCAGCAGGGTGCGGCACTGCGTGTCACCAACATACGGATTGCACACGCCACCGCAACCGACCAGGTCGGTACCGGTCGTCACGTCGTGGC
The DNA here is from genome assembly GCF_025398735.1 of Tahibacter amnicola. Taxonomy (NCBI): domain Bacteria; kingdom Pseudomonadati; phylum Pseudomonadota; class Gammaproteobacteria; order Lysobacterales; family Rhodanobacteraceae; genus Tahibacter; species Tahibacter amnicola. Next base: position 2,708,569 of record NZ_CP104694.1, on the reverse strand, counting down.
TGTATTTGCCCCAGGTCATCCCCTTTCCTGCCGCGGCCCAGGTCGGGCCTGCGACCATCGCCAACACCACGGTGACCACACCCAGCATGATCGTTTTCATCACAGCACCTTCATCAGGGATTGCCGCAGCACGCCATGGTGACGCGGGCCAGGCCAGAAAGACCGGCGGCCCCACGCTAGGCGCCCGTCATTCCCCTGCAAACACCCAAACAGGGACGAAACCAGGCATCCGGGGGCTCAAATCCGGGGCAAGCGTCTGATGTCACACCCGAAGTAGCGGAAGAACGCTTCACGCCACCACCCGGGGTCGTGGAGAGCGGGGAACGTGCCTGTGGCGGCACCATCCGCCGCGCCGGGCTCGCTACATGCGGCGATAGATGAAATCCGGCGTCAGCTTGAGCAACCAGGCGAAAAGACGCCAGCGGCGCGTCACATACGCATGGGGCTTCCGGCGGACGATGGCATCGACAATCTGCCGCGCGGCGACTTCCGGCGTCGCCATCCAGAACACGGCATCGCCTTTCACCATTGCGGTATCGACATAACCGGGCTGAATCTCGGTGACGGTGATGGGCAGCTTGCGCTGCGTGACCCGTTGCCGCAGTCCCTGCAGGTAGTTCGAGATAAACGCCTTGGAAGCGTTATACGCCGGCGCAGACCCGCCACCGCGCAGGGCGGCGATGGAGGAAATGCCGACCAGGTGCCCCTGCCTGCGCGCTTCAAAGTGGTGAATGGCGACGTTGGCGAGTGCCGCGAACCCCAGCACATTGGTCAGCAGGCCTTCGCGTTCGACGCGCCATTCCAGTGGCCGGTTGATATCGCCGACGCCCGCCGCCAGCACGATGACGTCCACCGGCCCCATGCGTTCGATCAGGGCGGCAAGATCGTCCATCGCCTGCCCGGATTCCCGCACATCCGTTTCCTGCACGTGCGTGCCTTCCGGCAGTTGTTCGCACAGCGCTTCGAGCAAGGCCTTGCGCCGCGCCATCAGTCCGAGCGCAAAGCCTCGCCGGGAAAGCTCCAGGGCTACAGCTCTTCCAATTCCCGAGCTGGCACCGACCACGATTGCTTTCATGCTGCCTCCTTTCGGGTCCACTCCTGTAACCGCGTCTTCCCTATTCCGTGGCGGTACTGTATCGCGCCCACGACGGATACACGAAATTTTTACACCTGTGTACGAAGCGTACAGCTTCGATATCCCCGCGAACGGGGACGCCGCGGGAAGGAACCCTAGCCAACGGTCCTGCGCGCGCCCAGCAGCGCCCTGCCGCCGCAGTCCAACAGCGACCTGAAATACGCCGTGCTTCGCATCGGCGGGCAATGCGTCACGGCCTCAAGGAAAGTGTCCGGCGGACGATACCAGTGCGCGCCGATGTAGTGGACAATTCCGACGGGGGCGACGTAGATACGTCCCGCATGGGGCACGAAGAGTTCACCCGAAAATGCCGGGCGATCGAACTGGCACAGGTCACACCCGTGTACGCCGGCAGCCAGCGCGGGACGCCACGGATCCTTGCAGAGCGCCCGCAATGTACGGAAAACCGCTTCGTCGGTGTATCCCGGTGAAAACCCGGCGGCGCGGCCAAGCCAGCCAACCGCGACCAGGCGCCCCTCGGGCAGCGCGACGTCAGGATACGGCGCAAGGTCCGGAATGGCGGTCATGTCTCTCTTCCAGCGCATGCTGCGCGTTTGATAGCACCACCCGATGGAACGGCGGTCGCGGCCATCCGATCGGGACAGCCGCGAATGGTCCATTACGTGCTACTTCACAGCCGCCTGCTGCCCCAACGCATGGTCAATCGCTGCGCAGACAGCAGCTGACTGGGCCATATTGCATTGTGCCGGCGTCGCGCGCGGGCTGTCGGGATAGACTTCGGTCGTCGTCGTGTACCGCGCATTCGTGATGCTGGCGCACAACCCCAGCTGCGCCAGCGGGTAGTTGATGACGCCGGGCGCCACGACAGGGGAACCGATGATTTCGCCGTTGCCATCGGCTGGAGCGATGTGGGTGACCTTCGCCACGGCAGCGATGATGGCCTGCTGGAATTCCGGCTGCGGGTTTTCCGTGTCACCCACGAGATAGAAGCCATCGGGAATCTCACCCGGTTCGAAAGGCTTGCCGTCGCGTGCCGAAAGCGCCGGCCGGAACTCGGACTCGTCCGTATCGGTGGTTTCGTGCAGATCGATATGTACCAGCACGCGATCACGCAGCGGCGCAACCAGCCGCATCAGCGCTGCGGACTCCTGCGCGGGGCTGCCCTCGCGGAAGGAGCGGTTTGGATCAATGGCGTTGGCATTCCACCGATGCACGCGCTCATAGGCCCAGGGGCTCACGCAAGGTGCGACCAGCAGGTTCACGCGTCCCGCGTATGCCGCGGCATGATGCGTCAGGAAATGCAGGGCACCGTGAACACCACTGGTTTCGTACCCGTGGACGCCGCCCGTCACCAGCACCGTCGGTAAGGCATCACCCCACCGGTTCCTGATGGCCAGCAGTGGAAAGCGCTCATCGCCATAGACCACGCATCCGTATTCCACGACGTCGAAGTGTTCCCGCAAGGGCTCGACCGCATCAAGGACATCGGCCTGATAGCTGCGTTGACGCACCTGGCGCGACAACCACTCGGCCTTCTCTGCGTCTGTCCATGGGTGGCCGGGAATACCGATGGGATAGAAAGCGGGAACCGTCATTGCGCCACTCGCCCTTGGAGTCATGTGAGGAGGTTGTCGACTGTAGCACCTCGCCCAGCCCGGGGACTCATGACCGATTGCTGTCCAGTGCGGCTGCGTCGGCGCGAGGTCAGGTATCCTCGGCGCATGAGCGACGCCACCCCACCTCCGTCACCGCTTCCGTCCCGCGTTTTTGGCAGCCTGGCGGGCGCATTTTGGGGCGCGGTGCTTTTCTGTATCGGGCGCGGCTTCTACCTGGCCTGGGATCAGCGCGACGGCGACTGGGGATTGATCGGCGTTGCCCTGTCGGCCCTCGCCAGCCCGGCACTGGTCGTCACCGACATGCTGGCCTTGATCGCCGGACCGCCGGGGGCGCACACGCTCCTGATGCTGCCGTGGATGCTCGGCGGAGCCGTGCTGGGTGCCGCGTACGGCGCGCTCGATCCGTGACGCGCTAGGGCTCGAAATCCGCCCACAGGATCGAATCGGGTACCGCGCCGTATTCGAAGGCCCCGAAGTCGTAGGGGGTCGGGAAATCCGGCGGCGTCGGGCGCATGCCTCCGAGCAGATCGATCGTCGGCATCAGCACGCTGTTGCCGGGACCGTAGCGGTTGCGTGCCGAGGAAAACACCTGCAGCTGGAAGTTGTTCTGGCCCGGATCGACGAAGAAGGGCTCGGTCGTCTGCTGGATGTTGCGGCCGGTCGTATCGGCGATGCCATGGTCGACCGGCACCAGCAGGTTGCGCGGATCCGCAATGACACCACCGCCGATGAAGTAGATCTGTTTCCCGGGCTGGAACACGATGCTGTTGTGCAGGCGGAAATAGGTGGGTGTCAGTGCGTGGTAGATCACCTGTCCTGCGCCAAACGTGTTTCCTGCAAACGTGCTGTTGCGGATCTGCAGCTCGTGAAACACGGTCGCGATCACATAGGCGTTGCCAAGGGTGTTGTTGGCGATGACGCTGTTGTCCAGGTAGACCCGGCCATTGCCATTGATGAAACCGCCCAGCGGACTGATGTTCTGCAGCGCATAGCCGCGGTACATCGAAAACCGTGCATGCCCGCTGCTGCCGCCCGAAACCAGGGAAATCGTGCTGGAGTTTCCCGTGCGATTGAGTTCCAGGCTGTTGCAGCGGACACCTGGCGGGCAGGATGGCGGACCACCGTTGTCCGTGCCCTGGTTCATGATGATGACGCTTTCCGAACCGATCGAATTTCCCGTCGCCTCGACATGGAAAGCACCGCCCTCGGACGCGTCGTTGTCAATCAGGTTGACATTATACAAGTTGACACTGGAATGATTGTGCGTTCCGCTGGTGAGTTCCAGCGAGTTGACGTAGATCGCACCGCCTTTGCCGCCCGAAGCTGTCGCGTTGTTCGAAATATCCAGGATACGCAGCCGGTTCCGGTTGAAGATGGAGATGTAGTGGTATCCCGACGACTGGTTGACGTAGGCGATCGCGCCGCCGTGACGCTGCGCGAAGTTGTTATCCATGAACGGACTTTGCGCGGGTGCGAGACTGTCGACCAGCAAGTCGCTGTTGCTCAGGTAGATGGCGCCGCCGCCATTGAGGTTGGTGGTCCCCTGCGCGACGTTGCTGGCGAAGTAGTTGATGCCATCGCCACCGATCGTCACGTCGGAGTAATTGGCATACAGTCCACCGCCGCTCGCGGTGGCCGTATTGCTGTTGAACCCGACGCCGAACAGATTGACTTCCTTGGGTGTCACCAAATTTCCGGTGACAGCCAGTCCGCCACCCACGGAGGCGCGGTTGCTGTAGAGCAGCACGCGATTGAGCGTCAGTGCCGCAGTGGTTTCCGAATTGATGGCGCCACCCGCCAAGCCGTTGCCACCGGTGATGGCGAGGTCACTCAGGGTGAGGCGCCCCGCCCCGGTGTGCGCAATGACCGAACCCGCAGGGTTCGCTCCTGTCCGCTCAGCGTGGTGGTTCCCGCATTCGGGATCGGCAAGGTACATGCCAGCCAGCCGCCCTCGATGGCGAGGTCGCCGCTGTCCATGATCTGCAATCGTTGTGCCGAAAAAGTGCCGACGGAGAGACGCAGGATATCCAGGCCGCTCGACGCTGCCGCCGCATTGATTGCTGTCTGCAGGGAGGTGAACGCGCATCCCGATTCGCCGGGCAAGCCGACCGTGATGATTGCCCCCTGCGCAACAGCCGGGAGCCATCCGCCCGCCATCGCTGCTGCCAAAAACCCCGTCTGTAGCCATGCCCTGGCAACGGGTGCGCCGCGTACATGCCTGTGCATGACCACGCCCCCCTGCTGGCCGTCGCGCCGACACGCGACGGCGACGCGCTCTAGTCTGCGCCCGGGGGCAGCGAGGGTCCAGCTCTTCATCGAAGCTCCTGACATGCAGGACGCCATGTGCTCCGACGCCGCCACGCCCGCAAGTTTCGTCCAGCAGCCGCTTTCGTTTGCACCAACGCGGCATCTCTAACGACGCGATCGATTCCTGTAAAGCGGAAATGCGACGTGCCGGCGCAAAAGCGCAAGGATCTTCGCATCATCCCCTGGTATACGATGCGCCATCCTGCCAGCCCACGAGACGACGCGATGCGCATCACCCGCCGGATTTGCCCACAGCGCTGGCTCGCCGTTGCATCACCACGTCGTTGGCACATCATCCTGGCGCTGCTGTCGGTCTTCCCCCTGGCTGTGCATTCGCAGACCCAACACCCCCAGCTGCGTGTGCTCAGCTACAACATCCATCATGGCGAAGGCATGGATGGCCGGCTGGATCTTCCCCGTGTCGCCGACATCATCAGGCGCTTCGAACCGGACGTTGTCGCCCTGCAGGAGATCGACAACAACGTTCGTCGCACGGGCCTCGTCGACCAGGGCGCGGAACTGGCTCGCCTGACGCACATGACGCACGTCTTCGGCAAGTTCTTCGACTACGACGGCGGCGAATACGGCCAGGCATTGCTGTTCCGCTGGCCGTCCACCACGGTGACCAACCATCCGCTGCCCTATCCGAAGGATCACGAGCCCCGGTCGGCAATCCAGGTGACGCTCGCGCCCACCAACGGCCTTCCACCGTTCGTGTTCATGGGGCTGCACCTCGACTATGAAACGCGCGCCGGCCGCGTGCAGCAGGCGCGTCGGCTGGCCGAGCTTCTCAAGGCGGCCGGCCCTGTCGTCGTTGCCGGGGATCTGAACGACACGCCGCGATCGAAACCGCTGCGCATCCTGACCCGCGTGCTCGGCGATGCAACCGCACCGATCAGCAACGTCGCCACATTCCCTTCGACCAACGACAAACTGGACTACGTCCTGTTTGGCGCATCGCACCAGTGGCGAGTCATCAGCCAGCAGGTGCACGAGGTTCCCGTCGTCTCCGATCACTACCCCGTCCTGGTCGTACTGGAATGGATCGGCGGCGCATCCCCGAATTCCGACTGACAGCACAGCCAATTCCCGAAGTGGTCTGTTCTGCACAACTCCACCTCTCCCTCTTTTCCGAATCGCGCACGCGACAGGCCGCCCCGGTAGGGTAAATGGACCACGACGCGTCTATGACGCTGGTGGCACCATCCGGGCCGTACGCCCGGCACGCACCTGTCCGACGCGTGCACGCCGGACAGTGGATATCGCGCTGATTACGTGTGATCGCGACGTCCGCGCCCGGCGACACCGCGTCATCCCGGCACTCGTGGCCTGTAACACTCGAATCGGAAGTGACTGACTCGTTCTACCCGCGCTGGACGTGCTTCTCATTCGGGCTGTAGCGCTGCTACTGCCCTCACTCCGAAGCGGCAGCACGACCAACCCTTCGCCAGCCACTCCCGATTTTCGGTTACAGGCCACCGGCGACCGCCGAACGGATCGGCGGCGGGATGTTGTTCATTCCGTCAACGAAGGGAGGAGGATTCCATGAAAATCGTGATCCGCGCGCTGCTCACGGCCGCGATACTCGCTACCGCTACACCGGTATTCGCGCAGCTGGCGCGATACGGGTATGTCGTCGGTACGCTGCAACCGGAAAAGAGTTTCCTGGAGAAGCTCGACGAGCCCGGCAAGGGCAAGTACCTGCACTACCACATCTTCGTGAAGACCGACGCCGGCGAAGAGTACCGCGTCGTGATCGACGTCAACGATGTATCGCCGACCAAGCCCCTGATCTATCGCCTGGCCAGCCTCAACAACCAGACAGAGGCGGAGCTGGCGTCAAATTTCGGCCCCGTATTCAGTGCGACCAGTGGGTATCACGAGATCAGCAACAAGGCTGCCGGGTTGAACCAGACCGACGCGGGCAAGCAGGCGGCCGGTGCCCTGGACTACATTCGCCATCCAGGCCTGCTCAAGGCCATGCGCAATCTGCCCTGGCAGAACATGTATGCCACGACGACAGCCGATCCGCTGCAGTGGGCCCTGCCGCAGCTCGACGCACTGTTCAAGCCGGCTTCGGGTTCCATCGTGCTGCCGGTCACGACCAAGGTGTACGTCTTCGGTGAGCCATTCTCAACCGGCAAAGGCATGCATGTGGTACACCAGAACCAGGCGGACACGATTGCCGGTTTCGCCCGGAACAATGCCACCTTCCAGGACGGCGCCGTCATTATCGAGCGACGTACGTACCTGGGGTCCTGGCGCACGTCGCGACAGGTGCTGATGACGAAATTCGCCGCGCAGACCGATTTCAGCGCCGAAGCCGACGATCTGTCGCGCCCGGCCCCGGCAGGCCACACGCTGGCGCCGGCGACGCAGACACATACATTGGGATTGATCTGCGGCGACTACATGACTTATGGCCCGTTCAACGCCAGCGAAGTGGAAGTGTCCACATCCGGCACGACGGCAGCCCCCTACGGACCGGACTCGGCGCCCAAGATCGAAGTACGCGTAAAGAACGGCGCGTTCAACGATCCATCCGACATGGGCGACGTCACCGTGATCGACGAAACCACGAAACCCTCGCCGCTCAGTCGTGCATTCGTCCGCGCCTATTACCCCACCTGGATTTTCCACTGGTGGACCGGCGGCCGTCCGATTCCGATCAACATCCGGGGCAGCTACTACGTGCGCGTCAAGGCGACGGATCCGGGCAGCTACTGCGACAGTGCGTCGGGCACCACGCTGAAAATCTCCACGCGTTGATGCCCCTCGCCGCTTCCGTCCCTTGCGTTGCGAGGGACGGAAGCGGCTCGCTATTGCGCACTTCCGTACATACCGCATTGCAACCATGCGTAGCGCCTGAGGTATTCTCGGCCCCGGCTTCCGGATCCGTGGCTGATACATGCCGAATCGTCTTGCGCGCCGCCTCGTGCTGGCAATGCTGGGAATCGTGGTGAGCGCCGTCAGCGGCCTGTTCTTTCTCTGGCCTGGATGGGAACTGGCGCGTGCCGTTTCCGATGCGCACCTCGGCGGGCCGGGCCCGGCCAGCCAAAGCTGGCGCTGGCACCGGGCCTTGTCGGGCGCGTTGGCGGAGTGGGCGGTGGAGCGCCGCCAAAGCGGGGCGGCCGCCAAGCTGTCCATCAACAACATCTCCGGAACGGAATGGCCGCTGTTCGGCACCGTTTTCTACCTGCGCGCCACGGAGAACCTGGACCGCGCGTGGCAGGCCAGTCCCGTCGGCGAGCGGCCGGCGGTATACGCCCGCGAGGCCATCGAGGCAGCCGTTGCCCTGGTGATCGATCCCGCGCATGCGACGTGGGTCAAACAGCACTGGGGCGATGCCTACCTGGAACGCGAGAACGTGTTCTACCGGATGCTGCTGATCGATGCGCTCACCAGCTATACGAACCTGACCGGCGATCGTCGCCACGACGCGCTGCTCCACACCCAGGTAGAAGGCCTGTCGGCGGAAATCGCTGCGTCGACAACAGGTCTGCTCGCCGACTATCCCGGGCAGATATTCCCGGCCGACGTCGCTGCGGCCTGGCAGGCCATCCGGCGCGCTGATGCCATCCTGCAAACAGATCACTCCGCATCCGCCGCAACCGGCGTGCGTGGATTCATCGATGGAATGGCGCCCAGCCTGGGGATGCCACCACTAGCCTGGTACGGCACGCCGACCCCGCACCCGACGGATGTTCGCGGCAGCGCCAACGTCTGGCTGATGCAGCATGCGCCGGAACTGTGGCCGGAGCAGGCGCGCCAGTGGTGGCAGATTCACACCAGGGAGTTCTGGCAGGAAACGTTCTGGTTCTCCGGCTACCGGGAGTTCGCCCGGTCACACACGGGGGAGCACTACGTCGATATCGATTCTGGTCCGGTCATTGCCGGTCTCGGCGGGTCGGCAACCGCCTTCGGCGCAGCCGCGGCGCGCCGGGTCGGTGCGTATCGGGAAGCGCGGGTGATCTCGCTGCTGGTGCTTGCCGCCAGCGTACCCTTGCCCAACGGACGGCTGCTGGTGCCACGCCTGCTGTCCGACGCCACGGACGCACCGCTGTTGGGCGAATCGGCCATCCTCTACATCCTGACGCAACCGCCAGCGCCGGCGTTCAGCGTATCGACGTCGGCGGCGACGTGGCGCGATATTCCCGCCATCGTCTGGCTGACACTGGCATTGCAGTGCACGCTCGGCCTGGCCGGCATCCGCTACGGCCTGCGATGGGTGCGACGCGCGCTGCGGTGACACGCCAGCCCCCCTGGTGATCAGTGGGGGGCATTCCTGAGCGATTCCGCCTCTGCCACCATCCTGTCGAGGACGGCTCGCGCCGCTACGGATCCCTGAAACGAGGCGGCGAAACTGACCAAGGCCTGCCACAGGCCGTCGTCGGCGAAATCCTCCGTGATGTTGTGCACCCACCCGCGCCACTGGTCATCCTCGAGCAGGCGAGGCAATAGCGAAAACAACCGGTGGTCGCGCCGCCGCGCCAGGCCAACCATGGCCTCGCCGCGCACGTCGACATGGGGATCCGACGTATTTCGCCACAGCGCTTCGCGGATGGCCGGCGTGTCGCGGGTCGACTGCTCGCCAATCTTAAACGTTGCCCAGTCGCGGACATCCTCGTCGCGATCCTGCATCAGCTGCAGCAGTGCGGCGATCGCCGCGTCACTCTCCGGCGTCTCATCACTCCCAGGCGCCAGCGCAAAAGCCACGGCGTGGCGCACGTCGGGCGACGGATGCGCAACGAATTCCAGCAGACGTCGCTGGGCGGCAGCGAAGCGACGGTGGCCGCACTCGTAGATGGCTGCCAGCACGACGGCCGCATGCGGGTCGTCCAATGCATGCAGCAGCACATGGTGCGCCTGTTCGACACCAAACGGTTCGCCGGGCGCAAATCCTCCGCCGCGCGATGTGCGGGGTATTGCGAGTTGGCACAGCACGTCGACGGCCAGTGCACGCTTGCGCCAATTTCGGCTGCGAGACAGACGCAGGCATCGATCCACCATGGTGGCACAGCCGCGCGCGCGCAGCTCATGGATCGCGTACCAGCTTTCGTCGCTGTCCCATTGCTGGAGCGCCATGCCGACGAGGCTGCGACCCGTCAGACGCGCAGAGAGGAGACGGACTTTCCGCACAGGCATCGCGAATTCTCCAGGAGAAAGGCCCCTCAGGGGCGCGGCAATTGCAGGGTGAACGTGCTGCCTTTCCCTGCCTCGCTGGTCACGGCAATCTGCCCTTCCATCAACCGGGCCAGCGCTTGCGAAAGGTACAGTCCGAGTCCGGTTCCTTCGGCGCGGCCCGGTGCGCCGTCACTGATCTGCACGAACGACCGGAACAAGCGCACCTGGTCCTCCGGTGCGATGCCGATGCCCGAGTCTATGACGCGTAGAAGGATCGCACAGTCGGACAATTCCAGCGCGACAGAGACGGCCCCCTGCTCGGTGAACTTGATGGCATTGCTCACCAGGTTGATCAGAATCTGTTCGAGCGCACGTCGGTCGGCATTGACGATGACCGGCGTTGCGGGCACGACGACGTGCAGACCGATTTCCTTGGCGGCGGCACTGGCGCCAAGGGCTGCCACGACACTATCGATGAGGGGCTGACAGGCCAGTGGTTCAAGTACCAACTTCACTTTCCCCGATTCGATCTTGGCAACATCCAGGATATCGTTGATGAGGGACAGCAGGTGACGCGCACTGGCCTGCACGGTTACCAGCTGTTTTTCCTGCGTCGTGGTCAGGGGCCCCGGCAATTTCATGAGCAGGGTACCGGTGAAACCGATGATCGCGTTGAGCGGCGTACGCAATTCATGGCTCATCGTCGCCAGAAACTCCGACTTCAGCCGGTCGCTTGACTCGGCCTGCTCCTTCGCCTTCTGCAGCTCGCAGGTGCGCTCCGTCACCAGCCGTTCCAGTTCGCGATTGGTATCATGGAGGATCTTCTCCGCCGCCTTGCGCGCCGAGATATCCAGCGACAGGATGAAAATACCTTCCGGCGCAGGCTGAATGCCCAGTTCGTACCACACGCGCACGCCGTCTGGAAACGTATACTCGTTCTCCAGCACCACGCCAACGCGCTCTTCCATGCAGCGGCTCATGATGGCGAACAGGGGCGTCGCCTCGATGCCCGGAAAGCAGTCCGTGAGCTTTCGACCCAGCAGCGCCTCCTTCGGCTGGCGTCCGTGCGCCGCCGCCGCATCGTTCAGATAGGCGTAACGCCAGTCCCGGTCGATAATCTGACAACCTTCGAGCATGCAGTCGAGCGTTCCGCGATAGCGCATCTCGCTACGCCGCAGAGCCATCTCGTCGCGCTTCCGGTCGGTGATGTCGTGCATCACGCTCAAGATGCTGGGCTCGCCACCGAACATGGCCAGCCGCGCTGAAATGGCAAACGTCAATTCCCTTCCATCGTGCAAATGGAGCAAGACTTCCTGGTTGAGTGACTCACCGCGTTGCCGCAGGGCGTCCATGAAGGCCTCCCGTTGTTCCGGGTCATCCCACTGGCAGAAGGCACTGGTCGGCTTCCCGACCACTTCCTCCTCCGTGGTATTCCACAGCTTGCAGGCCGATTCGCTGGCTTTGACGACCGTCCGATCCGCCAGTCGCACGATGAGCATGCAGTCGGGACTGAGCCGGAATGCCTTGCTGAAAAGATCTTCGCGTTCGGCGAGCGCGTTCTGCACTCGTTGCCGCTCGTCCGCACCGTCATTGAGTGCAAAGAGCGTGATCATGAGGATGGCGAGGCTCACGAGGACACCCAGCGGCAACAGCAGGAACGTTTCCTGCGATGCCGCCTGGGACGACGCCAGCCGGCCGTCCAGCAGTTGATCTTCCTGCTGGCGCAGTTGCTTGAACAGCACGGCGATGCGGTCGCCAATGACGATGTCCCGGTTGGAAACCTCCGCCAAGCGGTCCGCATCGGTGTGTCCGTTCGCGCCAAGGACCTGCCGCCCGACCGCGACGCGCTCGGAAACGCCGGCCAGCAGCTGACTGACCCGCTCATGCTGAGCGGGATTCGTTGCCAGCAGCGTCTGCAGCACCCTGGCATCCCTGCTCACGGCCGCAACCGCGTCAGTCCACCGGTCACGCGTGGATTGACCGGCATCCGCCTGCACCCTGCGCTGAGCGCTCTCCAGCACGGCCACATCCGTCTCCAACGCGTGGATCTGCGCAATCACTTCCCGGGTCTGGTTGACCTGGTTGGTGGTGTCGACCATTCTGGCCATGGAGGAGTAGGCCCAACCAGTGACCGTCAGCAGCAATGCGATGGCGATGCCGAACGCCGCCGACGCCCGGCGACTCAGCACCCAGCGTGCCCGCGCCCGCCGGGTGGCCCACAGGTATTGCGACATTCCTCCTGTCACGAACCCCACTGCGGTCAGAAGAGTAATTCCCGTGTACGACCAGACAACGATGCCGGCGTAGCTGCTACTCAGACGCCCCAGCCGCGACAAGCTGCCCATTGCCGCGACGGCGAGCCCTATGGCGGCGGACGCGGACCAGATGCGCTCATTGCGCATCCAGTCGATCCACAGGGCAGCCCCCAGCAGGAAGTAGCCGAGCGCCGTGGCCGGCGTCATCCGTTCCAGGTGGATTTGTGTCAGCGCCGGGTGCAGTCCCGTCGGCGGCGCAGACAGTTCCGCCACGTAGTAACTCAGGTTACTTCCAGCCAAAGCTACCAGCAGCGCACCAGCCAGCGCGATACCGAACGATTGCCGCGTGCGCGACAGCCAGTCCCGGCCCACCAGGACCATTCCGTACAGCGTCAACGCTATCGCCGACTGGATTCGGATCCGGTCGGCCGACAGCTGCTCCCCCACCAACCAATGCACATCCAACGTCCAACCGGCGATAGCACCGATGCCAACACCCAAGGTCAGAACGCTCCGCAGCTGGCCGATCCGATGCAGATGCGAGGGCAAGAAGTAGGTCATGGTGCCCCCCTCGCACACTGCAGCTCCAAATCCACGATGGGCGCGACACTGCTTCGCATGGCGCAATTCCGAAAAGAGTCAAAGTGTGCTGCCGACATCGCCGATGCCACTGCCCATGCACGCTTCGTGGCGCCACTCGAAGCGAAAGCAGCTGCCTTGACCTACAACGCTTTCGACCCAGATGGTGCCGCCCATCAGTTCCGCCAGCTTCTGGCTGAGACGAAGCCCCAGGCCCGTCCCTTCGTGGCGTCGCGTCGAGGACGAATCGAGCTGTCCATAGGCAACGAACAACTTGGGAAGATCGCCGCGCTCGATGCCCGGCCCTGTATCCTGAACGGCGATGGATGTCCGCACCTGCCCACTGCTCTGCGTCTGTTCCACGCTGATGGTGACGCCGCCGCGTTCGGTAAACTTGACCGCATTACCCGCCAGATTGAGGAGGATCTGGGTCGCAGCGCGCCGGTCTGCGGTGACCCATGCGTCCAGCTCGGGCAGGTTGACTGTCATGGACAATCCCTTTCGTACGATCTCCGGCCGCAGCGACGCCATGACGTCGTCGATGATGTTTCGGCAGTCGATCAGCTCCGGATGCAGGTCGATCTTCCCCGCTTCGATCTTCGCCAGGTCCAGCAGGTCGTTGATCAGCGACAGCAGGTGACGCGCGCTCTGCTGGATCGTCGTCAGCTGTTTCTCCTGGCCGCCGGTGAGAGGGCCAGGCAGTCTCATCAGCAGTGTTCCGGTGAACCCGATGATGGCATTGAGTGGCGTACGCAACTCGTGCGACATGTTGGCCAGGAACTCGCTCTTGAGGCGGTTCGACTCCTCGACCCGCGCGTTTTCCATTTCCAGGCGATAGGTACGCTCGCGCAATTCCGCCGCACGCTGCCGCTCGGAAATGTCCCGCGCGATCATCGAAGATCCCACGACATTCCCGTAACCGTCATCGATGGGGGAAATCGCGACGGAGACCGCCACCTCGTGCCCATCCTTGTGACGCCGGACGGTCTCGAACGGCTCCATGCGCGAATTGGCCATGCGCCTGGCCATGATCCGGGAGCGTTCCTCAGCCGCCCCAACTGGCAGCAACAGGTCAATCGACTGGCCGACCGCCTCCGCCGCGGAATAACCAAACAGGCTAACCGCGCCGCGGTTCCAATGCGTTATCGTACCCGATGCATCTTTACGGATAATGGCGTCGGTGGAATAGTCCACTATTTCCGCCAGCTTGCGGATTTCCAGCTCCGCGCGGTGCTCGTCTGTCCGGTCCCTGAATACCAGCACCACGCCGCGCACCTCATTCGTCCCGGAGCGAATCGGTGCGCCACTGTCGGATATCGGAATAGGATCGCCGTGGCGCGGCAACAGCAGGACCGCCCGTCCGAGCTCTACCGGATGTGCCTCGCGGAGCACGCGCGCCACGGGGCTTTCGAGCACATCGCCCGTGCGTTCGTCGACCAGGCGGAGAACCTCGCCCAGTGGCCGTCCCACCCCTTCCTCGCGTGCCCACCCCGTCAGTCGCTCGGCTACGGGATTCATGCGCTGGATTATTCCCGACGGGCCGGTGGCGATGACCGCATCGCCAATGCTGTCCAAGGTGATAGCAAGGTTTTCCTCGCTGTCGGCAAGCGCCGCGGTGGTCTGCCGCTGGGCCAGTTCAAGGCGGGCCTGGGGTGCAACGACCCACCACACCAGCACGCACAGGTACGTGATGTTGACCGCGACACTGAGCGACTTGCCAAATTCATTGGAGATCACGCCACTGTATGTCAGCGCAACTGACAGACTTTCGACCACGATGGCAATGAGCACCATGGCCGGCAACAACCGTCGCAGGATGTACCCGGAAGAGGTATCGCTGGTCAGCAACCGCATGATGCCGACCTGCGGCCGGCTCAACAGTATGCCGATCGACAGAACGCCCCAGCTGAGCGCCGCCAGCGCTGTCACATTGGCCATTACCGGTATCGTGCGCGGACCCGCCGCGCCGAATGCCATGCCAGTCAAGGCCACGATCGAGAACCACAGGCACAGCAGACAGCACCACTGGGCCGGCCGGAATCCGCGCCAACTGACGTCGCTGAGCGCGAGAGCGATGCCGATGAGCGCGAAGCAAAAGGTAGAAGCAAGGCCCATGCGCAAGGGTCGCTGGCCACCCGCCTTTTCCAGGGCAAGCCATTGATCGATGTCGGGCTCAGCCACGACGTACGTAACAGCCGTCGCCACGACGATGGCCAGCAGCATTGCAACGCATACCGTTTCCCACTGCCGCTGCAGCGACCTCACATGCAGCACCAGCGCCGTTCCCGCAAGTAGCACGCACAGCGCCGCACCAGGGCGAATTGCACGCAGTGCCTCGCCGAGCGGACTCGGCAACAGCGAGCCAGCGAACCACGCCAGCAGCGACGAGATGCCGACAGCCGCAATCACCAGGCCCGCCAGCCTTGCGACTCGGCTTGCCCGCTCGAGCAACGATGCCGAACGATGCATTCTCGCCTTCATCCCCAGGCTCCCGACGCGGACGGGTTCCGCCTCCCCTTTCCAGGAACGGCCGAGCGGCGCCGGCCGAATTCCACAATGTGTCCCTGCCCAGTCTACTGCAGCACCGGTGCGCCGTGACGACCGGCGCACGGACTGCCAGCGGAGATTGCGCTATCCTAGCGTCAGGGATTCGCGGCCAGTCCAGCCGCGTCCTCGGCCGACATCCGATGCCCCATCGGTGATCCGGCCACTCGGTGCAGGTGTTGGCCCCTCGTAGCTATCGCGTCGACCCTGTCGTACCGCGGCTGCGAAACGATGAGTGGTTTTCCGGAGATGGAGTGGCCAGCGGCCAGCTCTCCAAGGGAGGCCCATGATGGACGTGCACGATCCGGACCTGGATCGACTGCTACGGGAGGAGAACCCCGACGCCTTGGTAGTGATGTCGCCGGACGGGCGGATCGTTCGCTGGTCAACGGGGGCAGAACGCATGTTCGGCTTTTCCCGTCATGAAGCGGAAGGCCGGCTCCTGAGCGAGGTGACCGTTCCTCCGCCGCTTGCGGGCGAGGAAAGACGCATGCTGGCGCGCGTGCTGGAACTCGGCGTCGGCACCTATGAGTCCGTGCGCATGTGCAAGGACGGCGCGCTGATCAACGTCGATGTCTCCAGCCGCCTGGTGTCGAGCGTCGACGGTAGCAGCTACATATTGTGCAGCAAGAAGAATGTGACGCCGCTCAAGACGCTGCGCGACGCCAAGCTGGTCGAGGCGCGCTTCGGCGCGTTCCTGGAATCGATGCCCGATGGCATCGTCCTGGCCAATCCCGCAGGACTGATCGTGGTGGCTAATCGCCAGGCGGAACACATGTTCGGCTACGCGCACGGCGAGCTGTGCGGCCAGCCCGTCGAAGTCCTGCTTCCGCAGCGCCTGCGCATGCCGCATGTCGGCCATCGTTCCCAGTATTTTCGCCAGCCGCGTACACGCTCCATGGGAGCCGACCTGGACTTGTTCGGTGTACGCAAGGACGGTACGGAGTTTCCGGTCGAGGTCAGTCTCAGCCCGATCACGACAGAAGAAGGCATGCTGGTTCTCAGCGCCGTCCGCGATATCAGCGACCGGAAGCGCGCCGAAAGCAAGTTCCGCGGATTGCTCGAATCGGCACCGGATGCAATGGTCATCGTCGACCGCGGCGGCCATATCGTCCTGGTCAATTCGCAGGCCGAACGACTGTTCGGCTATCCGCGCGACGAGCTGCTCGGTCAGGCCGTCGAAATGCTGGTTCCGGCACGCTATCGGCGGCGCCACCCATCCCACCGGATGGACTTCTTCGCCCAGCCACGCCCCAGGGCCATGGGCGTCGGTCTGGAGCTGTACGGACTGCGCAAGGACGGCTCCGAGTTCCCCGTCGAGATCAGCCTGAGTCCGCTGGAGACTGCGGAAGGAATCCTGGTGTCCAGCGCCATCCGCGACATCAGCGAGCGCAAGCGCATCGAGAACATTCTCAGCGAGAAGAATATAGAACTGCAGATTGCCGCCGAGGCCAAGGACCGCTTCCTCGCCAGCATGTCGCATGAGCTGCGCACGCCCCTCAATGCAGTCATCGGCTTTACCGGCACGTTGCTGATGGGCCTGCCGGGCCCCCTCAATCCCGTCCAGCGAAAGCAGCTCACCACAGTCCGGAACAACGCACGACACCTGCTTTCACTCATCAATGACCTGCTGGACCTGGCCAAGATCGAATCGGGAAAAATCGAGTTGCGCCGGGAGCCGACGGGACTGATTTCCGTGGTCGAGGAAGTCGCCACCATGCTGCGTCCCATGGCAGAGGAGAAGGGGCTTGCATTCCAGCTGGAGCTGCCGGCAGCCAATCACTTCTTGCCGACCGATCGCAGGGCATTGAGCCAGATCCTCATCAACCTGACGAGCAATGCGATCAAGTTCACCGAAGCTCCCGGCCGCGTCAGTATCCAGCTGTCCTGGAACACGGATGAGGTGACGATCGGCGTGCGCGATACGGGCACGGGGATCAAACCCGAAGACCAGGTCAACCTGTTCCAGGCGTTCCGGCAATTCGATGTCTCCGCGCCAGCGCCCCGGCAGGGGACAGGACTGGGATTACACCTGTCACAGAAGCTTGCCGGCCTCCTGGGCGGGCGAATCAGCTTCGAAAGCCGGACCGGCTACGGCAGCACCTTCGTGCTGACCCTGCCCCTGGAGTGACACCATGGCCCGCGTCCTGATCATTGAAGACAACGCTGACAACCTTGAGCTGATGACCTATCTGCTCGAGGCATTCGGACATGAGACCCGGTCGGTCGGCAGTGGACGAGCCGGCATCGTCATGGCGCGCGAGATGCAGCCCGACCTGGTGGTATGTGACATTCATCTTCCCGACGGTGACGGCTATACGGTGGCTCAGGCGCTCAAGTCGGACCCCGCTACCAGCCTCATTCCCCTGGTGGCCGTGACGGCGCTGGCCATGGTCGGCGATCGCGCCCGCGTGCTCAGCGCGGGATTCGACAGCTACATCACCAAGCCGATCGATCCGGAACGCTTCGTAGCAGACCTGGAATCCTTCCTCGGGCCGTCGAGAATCCTGTCGCCTGTCTCCGTCGAGAGCGAGCCGGCCGAAGATCCCGGGTTACAGATATCCCCGCGGGGCACCATCCTGGTCGTGGACGACACGCCCGCCAACCGCGACCTCATGCGCGACATCCTTGAACCCTTCGGATTCCAGGTGCACACCGCCGTCACGGCCGAGGAAGCGATGCGCACGGCGCAAGACATCCGGCCTGACCTGGTGATCTCGGACCTGCACATGCCGTCGGTCGATGGATTCATGCTCGCAAAGGCGATCAAGGCGATCCCGGCGATGGGCGACTTGCCCGTCATCGTGCTCAGTTCGTCCACATGGAACGACGCGGACCGTGCAACAGCCAGCCGGCTGGGTATTGCACGCTTCCTCGTGCGGCCCATCGAGCCGCAGGCGCTCATCGATGAGATTTCCCTCTGCCTTTCAAAAAAACGGTGATAGCCGTGAGCGACATCCTTGTCGTCGATGACCGGTCGATCAATCGAGAATTCCTCACCGCTCTTCTCGGCTATGCCGGCCATTCCGTGCGCGAAGCGGCGGATGGCCGCGCCGCGCTGGAAGCAGTCCGGCACAAGCGCCCCATGCTCATTATTTCCGACGTCATGATGCCCCTGCTGGACGGCCTGGAGATGACCCGGGAGTTGCGCGCAGATCCGGCAACTTCGGATATCCCGATCATCTTCTACACGGCCACCTACCGCGTCCACGAAGCGAGGACCCTGGCCCAGTCCTGCGGCGTTTCCGTCGTGCTGCCCAAGCCGTCGGAGCCGCAAGCCATACTCGATGCGGTGACCCGCGTGCTGGCCGAACAGCGGATGTCCGTCCCCGGCTCGCCCGCACGCGACGTGGAAGAGCCAGCCAGGGAAAGTCGTCGCTTTCGGCTGGCGGGCTTGGAGAAGCCGCGCAAGCCGTTGCGCGTTCCCGCTCCCGCCGCGAACACGCCGGAGGCGACGGAACCCGCCCTGCAGCCACCCGCCAATGCGACGAGCCTGCGCCTGGCCGCCACGCTGGAACTCGGCCTCGCCCTGTCCGCCGAGCGGGACCGGCAGGCCTTGCTGGACACATTCTGTCGCGCCGCGCAGGAGATCGTGCACGTGCGCTACGTCGGCATCGTCTTCCAGGACGGCGATGCGGAACCGCGACACTGGTCGTCGGTGGGCCCCACCGACGCCGAGCGTCCCGACCTGGGCACGCTGTCACCCGTTGACGGCAGGTGGCCGACCCGTCGTCACCGACGGTCACTGTGCGCCTGGCTTTCGATAGCCCGCAGGTGCCGACGTCGTTTCCGACGGAGCATCCGCTGGTGTCGAGCGTTCTTGTGGTGCGTACCGAGACCGCCCCCGGCGTCCGGGGGCTGGTGTACTTCGCCGACAAGGATACCGGCCAGCCCTTCGACGCCGAAGACGAGGAGTTTGCCACCACGCTCAGTGCGCAGATCGCGCAGACATACGGCAACCTGGCGTTGTGCGAAGAGGTGCAGCGGCACGCCGCCGCACTGCACCAGGAGGTACTGGAGCGCCGGCAGACCGAACACCGCCTGCGCGAAAGCGAAATGCGCTTCCGGCAACTGGCGGAAAATCGACACCGTGTTTTTCCTGACGGATGCGAACAACCGCGCCGTGTACTACGTCAGCCCTGCCTACGAAGCCATCTGGGGACGCAGCTGCCAGAGTCTTTACGAGAACCCCGAGGCGTGGGCGGACCTCTCGATCTCCGACGACGACACCGCCATCCGGCGTGGCAAGGCCCAGCGCGACGCCGACGGCCGTTTCGACATGGAGTACCGCATTCGCCGTGACGACGGCGCCCTCCGCTGGATTCATGCGCGCGGTTTTCCGATCACCGACGAAGCAGGAACGGTGGTGCGGATTGCGGGCATTGCCGACGATATCACCGAGCGGCGCGAGCAGGAGCGCAAGATCTCCCGGCTTCATCGCATCCGCGCGGTTACCGGCAGCATCAGCTCGGCGATGATCCGTCTGCGCGACCGGCACGAACTATTCCAGGAAGCCTGCCGAATTGCCGTCACGGAAAGCGTGTTCGCGCAAGCCTGGGTGGTGGACGTGGATCGCGACCTGGCGAGCATTCGCCTGTTGACCTACTGCGGCGGCGATCGCGACCAGATCCAGGCTGTCCTCCACACGATCAGTCACGATATCGGTGCTCGCGCACTCCCCTTCAAACTGGGCGACCCTCGCCCCGCACCGCGCATCTTCAACGCCTTCGCCACCGACCTTCCTCCCGGTCTCACGCGCGATGCACTCCTGCAGCAGGGCTTCCACGCCGGCGCGACCTTCCCGCTGTTCGTGGAAGGGAAAGTCGACAGTTTCCTGGTCCTGCTTTCGCGCACCGCCGGCCTGTTCGACCAGGAGGAGGTCGCATTGCTGGACTGGATGACAGCTGACCTGTCATTCGCGCTGGAGATGGCGGCGAAATCCGAACGCCTGAGCTACCTGGCCTTCAACGACGTCCTGACCGGGCTACCCAACGTCCGGACCTTTCACGATCGCCTGCAGCAGATGTGCGTGACAGCCAGCGTCGAATGCCTCGGCATCGCCGTCGTGCTGGCGGACATTATGCATTTCACGCAGTTCAACGAAACCTACGGCCGGGCCGCCGGCGACGCGCTGTTGCGGGCCGTTGGCAAGCGACTGGAACAGCGCTTGCCGAATCATGTCCTGACGGCGCGAGTCAGTGCCGACACGTTCGCGTTCGCCGACTTCATCCGTGACGAAGCGCACGGGGTAGAGCTTCGCAACACCATCAGCCACGCGATGCACGAACCCTACACCTGGGAGGAAAAGCCACTGACGGTCGCCGTGCAGCTGGGAATTGCGCTGTTTCCCACGGACAACGAGGACGCCGAGGCCCTTTTCAAGAATGCTGACAGCGCGCTCAAGCAGGCAAAGACCGCTGGCGAGCCGCATGCCTACTACTCCCGCGAACTCCAGACACGCATGCAGGAACGCCGGCTGCTGGAGGAGGAACTTCGTGTCGCACTGGAAGAGCGGCAATTCATCATTCATTACCAACCCAGGGTGGATTTGACTAGCGGTGCGATCGTCGGCGCTGAGGCACTCATCCGCTGGCGGCATCCGGTGGAGGGACTTATCGGCCCGGGGCGCTTCATTCCGGTCGCGGAGGAGACGGGCCTGATCACCCGGATCGGCGAGTGGATCATCAACGCCGTGTGTGCGCAGCTGGCCGCCTGGCAGGCAACGGCGCTGGACATTGTGCCAATCTCCGTCAACCTGTCATCGCACCAGCTCTCGCAGGAGACCCTGTTCGACACCATCTGCGCTGCGCTGCAGAATGCCCGCATCGAAGGACGCTGGCTGGAGCTGGAACTTACCGAGTCGGCCGTGATGGCCAACCCGAACCAGGGGGCCGAGATCCTTCGTCATGTAAAACAGCTTGGCTGCACCCTGGCACTGGATGACTTCGGTACGGGCTATTCGTCGCTCGGGCATTTGAAGCATTTTCCGTTCGATACGGTGAAGATCGATCGCATGTTCATCACCGACATCACCTGCAATGCCGAGGACGCCGCGATTGCCAACGCCGTGATTGCCATGTCGCACCGGATGGGGCTGAAGGTCGTCGCGGAAGGCGTCGAGACGGAAGGCCAGCTCAACTATCTGAGGCACCAACGCTGCGACCAGCTTCAGGGCCACTACTTCAGTCCGGGCGTTGCCCAGGACGTCCTTGAAGGCTTCATCCGCCAGCGCAAGCGCCTGGATTGCCCCACGTCATCGAGCGACGCCACCCGGACCCTGCTCGTCGTCGACGACGAACAGGGCGTGCGTTCGGCACTGGTGCGGATCCTTCGGCGCGACGGCTATCGCGTACTGACTGCCGAAGGCGGAAAGGAAGGGCTGGAACTCCTGGCGACCAACGCCGTGCAGGTGATCATTTCGGACCAACGCATGCCGAACATGTCCGGCACCGAATTTCTGCACGTGGTCAGGCAGCTGTATCCCGACACGGTGCGCATCATCCTCTCCGGCTATGCGGACCTGGGCGTCGTTACCGACTCGGTCAATCGCGGCGCCGTATTCAAGTTCCTCACCAAGCCCTGGGAGGATGATCTGTTGCGCGAACAGGTGCGCGAGGCATTCCGCCTGTACCGTCCTGCCACCGACATTGCGTGAATGCTGCCGCGCTTCTCCCGCGAGTGCGGGAAAAGCGCGGCGTGGTGTATTACAGAGCGTCGAACCCGTTCCGGAAGACCAGGTCAAACGGACCACTGAATTCCGAGGTATCCCCCTGGCGCGGGCCGGGCGTTTCATCGATCGCCAGGGCAGTGACGAACAGGCCAGGCTGGACCAGTGATGTCGTCACGTTGAACGAGGCCGAGCAATTGGGCGGCGACCCGGTCGTGAGGGACGTGGAGCCGATGAAGGTTTGTCCCTCGCCGAAGCCGCTCGCGTCACCGGCAGTGTTGACGTAGAACTCCAGCGTATACGTGGTATTGGCAGCACCGCGCATCACGCCTGAGACTTTCGTGATGCCGCCATTCGTCGTGTAGGTGACATTGCTCGGATAGTTGGTGGTGTGGTTGGCGGTGAAGCTGTCGTTACCGTCCAGGTCGCAGAGGTCATTGACACTCGGCCCGATACCGTTTGCGTCGTACAGGTCGATGGCCAGGCCCGTGGAAGAACCGGTATTGGAGAAAAAGCTGTTGCGCGAGATGCGGTTGCCCTGCCCGGATTGCACGGCGACACCCGCGCTGGGGGAAGTCAGGTCGGCGCCGTTGTAGGCAATCACGTTGCCGCCCAGTACGCTTCCTGCTGCCGCGCCGATGACGTTCTTGTCCGGCGGCACGAAGCCGGTGTTCTGGATCTGGATGCCGTCACGGCCGTTGCCGACGTCGGTCGCACCGTCCACGCCAGTGCCGATCTTGTTGCCCTGCACGAACGTCTGCGTGCCGCCTTGCAGCCACACACCCGTGTAGTTGTTGCCGGAAATCACGTTGCCCGCGTTCTGCGCCGTCCCGCCGATCAGGACGCCCGTCGTGTTCTGCACGTTGACACCGACCTGGTTCGGGATCGGTGCCATGCCCGTGGCATCCGTGCCGATGAAATTGCCCTGCACCTGGATGGTGGCGACATGGTTGTAGTTCTGGATGTCGACACCCGGCCCCACGTAGCCGCCGATCACATTCCGCTGCAGCGGATTGGTGCCGCCAATCTGGATCGGACCGGTATCGATGCCCGAGATCGTCACGCCGGAACCGTTGTTGTTGAGCCCCTGCGGCAGCGGAAATGCCGCCGTGCCCGTGACGTTCACGCCCATGAAATTGGATTGGACCAGCAGGTTGGTGACCGGCACCTGCCCGTACATCGTCACGCCACCGTAGGTGCCGGCAAACAGGTTGCAGCCGCCGGTACACGCATTGGCGCTGGCGCCCGTGGTCGATCCGATGGTGACGTTGCTGGCACCGGCCACGATCACGCCGGCGCCGAAGCTGCCGATCGTCCCGGTGAGGTTTGCCGTTCCGTTCTTGTTGGGCCCCAGCAGGTTGCCGTACACCTCGACGGTATTGATGCTGCCGCCGTTGTAGGCCTCGATCTTCACACCGATGCCCGCGGCGGAAATCAGGTTCCGGTCCGCCGGTGCGGTGCCGCCCACGCGATTATTGTTGGCCACCTTGCCCGCACTGTCGGCAAGGATATGTACGCCGCCGTGGTAGCCCTGGGAACTCATGGGCCTTGCGGCGAGGCCCGTCGTCGTCGTGCCGAGGAAGTTGCCCGTGATGATGTTGTTGCTCGAGCCGTCCAGCCAGATGCCGCCGCCGCTGAAGCCGCCCATGGCGATGCCCTTCACGGTGCTGCCACCCGCCGTCGACGAGAACTTCAGACCCACCGGATAGACGGGATTCATGCCGCCGGAGGAAGGTGTATTGGTGCCGTCGATCATCACCTTGATGACGGCGTTGGTTGCACTCGCCAGGGTGTTGGGCGACGAACCGATGACACCGCCATTACCGTAGCCGTCGATGACGACGCGGTCGGTGATCGTGGGCAGTTCCGACTGCGGCTGGATCGTCTTCACCGTCTGGTCGACGGGCGTGATCGCGAACTGGATGGTATCGACGTTCGGGCTGCCCTGGCCTGCGGGGCAACCGTGCACTGCCATGTTCGTATTGGCAGCCTGGATGGCGGAGCGGAGGGAACACACGCCGGCCAGGCCCGGGTCGATGTTGGTATTGACCGTAATGAGTGTCGCACCGGCGGGACCACCGACTGCAGTGCAAACAATTGCAAACACAGAGGCAGCTGCGCGAATGAGATAGGCTTTCATGGACGACTCCGCGATGGGTAGCGACGGTGCGTTGACGCAAGGGGCACGACCGAACGAAACGATCACGGACTCGACAAGCGAACACGCCGAGTGACAAGCGCGTGCCCATCCTGGCACCCGCCTGCCGTACTCCCCCTGGCCCGCCGAGCGGGCGGCAACGGAGAGGAGTCTACGCGCCCCCTGGCGCCAATAGAATGGCTTGCCACGGCGACCGCGGGGCTACGCCGCCGTCCGCGGTAAGCGCTCCCCGCCGTCGACGCGTCAGCGATCCGTATCACCGCCCTGGCGAGCAATGTGCTGCGCAATGCGCTCCAGCACTACGCCGGGGTCAAGCGTGGTGCCAGACAGGTTGACGTTCAGCACCTGGAAACCCATTCGCAGGTTCGCCAGCGCGACGCGTCGACTGGTCGCCGGGAGACGCTGCATCCATTCATCCACATTACGTAAATGCAGACAAATAAACTCCTGCCCGAAGACAGCCTGGCGATAGGCGCCGGAAATTTCGCTCCAGGGAATGCAGCCGACGCGGAGCTTGCGGTCGAAAATACCGCGTTCGTCGATCACGATGCGCGGCCTTGGATCGAGAATCTGCCAGGAGAACAGCGGCAGCCCTATGCCGAAAAATGCCACCGTCAACCAGCCGATCCATACCTCCGGGCGCGAGCCCCGAATGATGATCGCAGCCCCGACGGCGACGAAGACGGTACACAGCAACAGGTAGCCGGCATTCTTCCAGCGCGAGTTCCTGGCGATGAGTACGGGCGTTTCCACGCGCTGGCGTCCACCTTGAAATCCTGAGTGCATCGATGGTGGATAGCGCCGGAAAACGTGTCAACCCGCTACGCGGAATGTTCTGGACAAGCGTGATCGTGTCGGCATGGCGGATGCCGTCCCCGTCACAGCGCCGCCGGCGGATGCGGGCGGCGCCGTGCATGCACTCGCGATCGATCAACTGCTCTGGATGATCTGCGTAACCGGCGACGGGAAAGAGATCCGCAACAGACGGGAGGCCCATTCCGTCAGGCGCGGCAGTCCGGCATCGTTCCAGTGGGATGGTGAGCCGTTGACGGTGTCAACGATGACCTGCCAATCATTGACCAGACCATTGAGCGCATTCAAGGTGTCCGACGAGTCGCTGACGACGAGATTGAGCCGCTGCAGGATCAGATTGAGTTGCGCGACCTGCAACGTCACTTCGTCAAGCTCAGTCCACGCCGCCTCCAGCGCCAGCAAGGTCTGCTGAATTTCCCGGGTGAGGACGAGCTCTTCGACGATGTCCTCCGCAATCTGTGCGATGCCGTCGATGATCGGCTCCACCGGATCCTCTTCGGTGGCCACCGCGATTCCGACCTTGATGACGGTGACCACCGCCTCCTTGCTGTTGTCCAGCGCCTTCTCCGTCAACTGCTCTTCCAGCGCATCAAACTGGGCATTGAGCTGATTCACCAGGCCGTTCAATTGCGCCAGCTTGGCCTCGTCCGCGCCCTGGATGTTCTGCACGATGCTGGTCAGCTGCTGCACGTAGGTTTCGCCGGCCAGTACCTGGGAGGCCATGTCGTCGCAGAGCGAAATCACCGTCGGTACGGATGACCCGGCCGGTGTGAACAGGGACTGGAATGCCGATTGCTCGGTGACCCCCGCGGAAACCAGGTTGCTGACTTCCTCGGCCTGCGCCATGACACCGGCGTTGAGCAGGCCGACAAAGAACTGTTCCCAGGCCGAGGTCTGCCAGTCCGCGTAGGCAGTTGCCAGGCCGCTGTACTGGGGGTCGCCGGTGATGAGGCTTGGCAGCGACGCGGATTCAACCGCCGCCAGGTAGCCACAGCAGACGATCAGGTTGTTGCCGATATCGATCACCGGCAATGGTGCAGGCAGGTGGCTCGCGACAGCGTGACGCGGTGTGCGGCGTGGTGTAGTGACAAGATTCATGATTCGCTCCCGAATCGAGGTGACAGGCGGGGCAGCCGGCAGGCTGCCCCGATCCGGAGGATGACGCGACGTATCAGCTGGGGATGGCCGGAATCGGCAGCACAGTGCCCGGAGAGGGGATCAGGAACAGATTGCCCAGGTTGTCGGCGTAATAGACCAGGTTCGTGTCGCTGGCATAGACGCCGGTGACATTGTTGGCCACGCTGGTGTAGGCCGGCGGGTTGACGCTGAAATCGCCGTACCACAGGGAAAGGTCCGCGGCGGTGCGATATTCATTGCCCGTCGACAGCTGGGCGATCTGCGTCACACCCGCGCCGTAGTTGACCGGGGGCTGGCTGATGGTCGGGTTGTACAGGTACGCATACCCGTTGGTGCCCAGGATGCCCAGCTGGTTGCCGTTGGCCGTGATCGATGCGCAGGTCTGCGCGAACACCTGTGTCCAGCTGCTGCTCGACGGGTTGTACTGGTACACGAGCTGACCGTTGGTGGAGAGCGCAAACAGCACGCCACCGGCCACGGCGATCTGCTGCGCGGCGTCCGGGCCCGGCAATTGCGGCAGCGCATTCCATACTGAGCCTGAGCCGCTGTACTGGTAGACCATCCGGTCACTGACCGTCTGGTTGATCGCGTACACGACGCCGCCGTTCCCGACCGCGATCGCCGCTGCGGGGAATGTGGAAATCGTGGTCCAGGAATGGGCGGACAGGTCGTAGCTCTTGACGAAATAGGTCGATGCCGTCGGATTGCTGGTCGTCACCGAACCATCGAGCGGCGCACCGTCGATCGCGACGAGGGTCGTCCCCTGTCCGGCACAGCTGAGCGCGGTGACGCCCATGTCCGTCCAGCTTCCGCTACTGCCGGTGTAGTGATACATCTCGCCGGACGTGGCGATGTAGTAGACGTCATTACCGATCGCGGCAAAGCTCGACGGACTGGAAAGCTCGGCAAAGCTCGGCCAGATGTAGGCCGTCAGCCCGCTCAACACCGCGCTCGCCTGCAGGATCGTGTTCCACTCGTTCTGCGCGTCGGACAGGTCGCCCGAGGACAGGTCCGTCAACGCCAGCGTGATGTCGTCGGCGAGCGTGCTATACAAGGCTTCCAGTGTCGCCAGTTCCTGCTGCGCCGCCGTATTCATCGCAGCGAAGCCCTGCAGCTGGGTGCAGAACGCAGACATCGTCATCGCGGCTTGCTCATCCGTCGTCTGGAAGGCGATGTCGGTATTGATCTGGCCCTTGAGCTGCGCGATCTGGCCTTTGAGCACCTCGATCTCGGCGATGGCGAAATAGGCGCCAATCGCGCCGCCGATCAGGAGGAACCAGCCGATCGGATTCCAGATGTTGGCCAGTCCCACCAATCCGACCGTGATGGAGGTGGCAGCGCCAACGCCCTCACCGACAATCTTGGCGTTGTCTGCACTGATCTGGTTGTTGCAGTTATTGATGTCGTTGGTCAGCGTGGCGATGTCGGCCGCGTACGCCGCGAGCATCTGCGCCAGGACGCCCGTCTGCGTGGAGGCGATCAGCTGGCTGGAACCGGAATCCAGGTTCGTGCCCAGCGTCTGGACCGCCGCCACCAGCGCAGTGATCGCCGGCTTCTCGGCGCCGATGAGGTTTTCCTGCTGGGTCAGCAACTGGTTGTAGGTGGGCGATCCCGGTGTCAGCGAATTGAGCAACGTGAAATTCGAGCTCACCGTGGCGTTGATCGTCGACAGCGTCGTCGGAATCGATACCAGCTGGGAGAAGATGCTGGGCGTGCCGGAGCCCTGCTGGGTATTGATCCAGGTCGCCGCCTGGCCCTGGAAGACGGCGAACTGGGTCAGGAACTGGTCATAGGCCGCTTGCAGCGGCGCCAGCTGCGAATTGTTCATGCCCGGCGGCAGGTCGGTGAAGGTGACCTGCGGCGCTGCCGCCTGGGTCAACGCATAGACGTAGCTGGTGACGGCGGCGACGCTGATGGTCGAGACGACCGTCTGTTCCACCAGAGCCTGTGCAACCCGGCCCAGGCGGGTGACGGGCAGAACCTCGCCGGCGAAATCCGGCTTCAGGGTCACGTGCATGCCAGGGGCGATCTGGACCTTGCGGCGCGGCCGCAGGGTGGCGGGCGTGGGTTTGCGAAGAGCGACAGGGGTGGCGGCAAGTTGGGTGGCGGCCATGACAGTCTCCTTGGGTCGAAGCGCGAGGGTCATTCGGATATCCCCACCCGCGACAACCGGATCCTCAAGGACGCGATGCGGCAGACCGGAACGGGGACAGCCGCACCCTGCCCGTCCCCCGCCCGTCTTGCCTTACGGAAACCTTACGATTCGCAACGCCTTGGTTTGACTGACGAAAGTGAGCGGATCTCTATATCAGGACAACCACTGTTCGGAATATTCCCAGCCCGACGGCCGTCAATTCGGTAGGGGGCCAGACGCGCACCGGATCGGAGACCGGACCAGGACAACCACGATCCGGAAAATTCCGAGCCCTACGGCCGTCAATCCGACCGGGGATGTTGTTCCCGGGCAATACGGAAGGAACGGTTCCGGAAGGTCCAAGACCCGGGGGAACCGGGGACAACCGTACCGGATCAGGACAACCACGATTCGCGACCGGACCAGGACAACCACGATTCGGAAAATTCCGAGCCCTATGGCCGTCAATCCGACCGGGATGTTGTTCCCGGGCAATACGGAAGGAACGGTTCCGGAAGGTCCAAGACCCCGGGGGACCCGGGGACAACCGTACCGAATCAGGACAACCACGATCCGGAAAATTCCGAGCCCTACGGCCGTCAATCCGACCGGGATGTTGTTCCCGGGCAATAGGGAAGGAACGGTTCCGGAAGGTCCAAGACCCCGGGGGGAACCGGGTAGCGGGCGAGACGGCACGGCATCGGAGACCGGACCAGGACACCCACGATCCGGAAAACTCCGAGCCGCCTGGCGATCAAGGCAATGCAGAGGGCTGCCCGCGCGCTGGGAAGGAGCTGGCGCCCGTCGCGACGCGTGGCCTGCGCAACGGGGCCGGTTGAGGAGCCCGCCGCCATGTCCGGTACATCGCTTCAGCTGGCCGGCGCGGCAGTTGAACCCCGCGGGGTCGACGGCCGACCCCGCGGACGCGATGACATCAACCGCCGCTGGTGATGCAGGATGCCTTGAGCTGACCGCTCGACATCTGCCCCATGCCGCGGCACAGCATCAGCGATTCGTCAGCCGTCAGTCCCCAGCCGACGATCGCCGCGTTGTTCTCGCGGCCGTTCGCCGGGACGACGATGTGCGTGTACGGCACGTTCATCGGCTTGCGTGCGAGCATGTTGACGTAGCGTTGTTCAAGCGTGTTCGTGCAATCGAACGAGACCACCTTGCAGCTGGGACCACGCCCGGCGCAGATGCCCTTGATCACGTTCGTACCCTGCTTGCCGGTGCATTCGGCATCCGTAGGACCTTCGCCCACTGCCACCATTTCCATCTCGCGGCCGTTCGCCGAGATGGCGATGCGAGCCTCCGCATACTTGTACTGCGCCTGTTGCTCCGTGGCATCCGCCGAGACGTCCTTCTTCCGGGTCATGATGCCGACCGCACCGATCAGCACCAGGACAGCAACCGCAATTCGCCACATGACTTCTTTCCCCTGTAAATAGATGCGATCGCCAAAGAGCTGACCGCGCAACGAGTGATTCCGAGCCGCACGCCGACCCCCCCGGTGCGTTCGGCTGGTGCGCGTATTAACAAATCACCCTGTCGCCTGCAAACGCAAATGCACATCCTTGACACAAAAACACAGTCGACCGCCGGACGCCCTCTTTTGGTCGAGCAACGGCAGGTGCATGCCATTGACCCCGTTCCGAACCACTGTTACCTCCGGACGCCACCACAGGCCTTTGCGCAGGCGTGCGGGCTTCCCAGACGCCCAAACAACGCTCATTGTTTCATATTTCCATTTTTTCCCGCAGCGTTCGCACCACACTTTCCCGTTCGATTTCCGCACGCAGTAAACGCGGATACAAGATGCCTCATGTAAACAATCCGGCGCCTGCCAGAGCGGTCGCAATCGCTGCTTGGCGGCAACCAGGCATAGCAAATGCGCCCCTCCCGGTGCGGCACGACCGTAAATAAATGAAATTTCTGGCAGGCCACGCCCATCTGCGCTGACACCCTGCGGCCGTTGAGCTAGGCTCTGACCTGTCGGCACGGCGCCTCCGGGCGATCGGTGCCGCCGCCGCACAGGGGGACGGCGCATGGTCCACGGCGTTGCACGTCGCTGGGTCCGCAGCCTGTTGGTGGGTGGCATTTGCGTGGCCGCGATCACTGCGCGCGCGGCCATCGACGCTTCCGACGCCTTTGGGCGGCTCTCCGTCGAAGAAGGGCTGTCCCAGGCCAGCGTGTCGTGCATCCTGCAGGACCGCCACGGTTTTCTCTGGTTCGGAACGCAGTTTGGCCTCAATCGCTACGACGGCTATTCCCTGCGCGTGTTCAACCAGAAGGCGCATGACCCGGGATCGCTCGCCGACAACTGGGTCACGGCGATGTTCGAGGACACCCGCGGGCGCCTGTGGGTCGGCACACGCGACGGCGGATTGAACCGCTACGACGATGCGAGCGAGCGCTTCACCGCATTCCGGCACCACCCGGGCACGCCTGGCGGCCTGAGTGACAACATCGTGCTGGCCATCTGGGGCGATATGAAGGGCACGCTCTGGGTCGGAACGATGAATGGCCTCAATCAGGTTCGCGACGATGCTATTGCCGTGTTGCGGATTCCCGCCGAAGCGCCCCCGGCGCAGCGCATCAACGCCCTGCTGGGTGATACGGAAAATCTCTGGATCGGTACCGGCGCAGGCCTTTTTCACCGCAATGCCGGGACATCGCACATCCAGCCCTTGCTCCTGCCGGGGACGCCCGAAGTCAACGCCCTGGCGCGATCACCGTCCGGCGCGCTATGGGTAGGCACCACCCATGGCCTTTTCCGTTTTGAAGCGGGCAGCCGCGTCGGCGAGGCCGCGGACCTGGCCATCCGCTCCGAGCTGGGTGACCGGGATATCCGCAGCCTCTACGTCGACCGAACAGGCGTCCTGTGGATCGGCAGCTTTGCCGGCGGTCTGGCGCGCTACGACACCGTCGCCGGAACCATCCGACGGTACCGCCACGACCCGGCGAATCCGCACAGCCTGGGCGACTCGCGCGTGTCCTCCCTGTTCCAGGATCGCAGCGGCACCCTGTGGGTCGGCACCTGGCATGGCGGCGCGAATCACATGGACCTGGAAAGCAGCCGCTTTGCGCATTTCGGAACGCGCCACGGCATTGCAGGCGGGCTGACCGACAAACGCGTACTGGCCATCGCCGGCGACGGCAGCACTGTGTTGTGGATCGGAACAGCCAACGGACTGAACCGGCTCGACCTGGCATCCGGGCAGGTCGACAATTTCCCGGCCACCGGGTCGTCGCAGACGGGACTTAGCCACGGTCACGTCCTCGCCGTTGCGGTCGACGCCGACGGCACCGTCTGGGCCGGCACCAAGGACGGACTCAATCGACTAGACCCCGGCAGCGGACGATTCACCGTCTTTCGCCACGACGCCGCGAAAGCTGGCAGCCTCAATGACAGCTACGTCAGCGCCATACTGCCGGCGGCCGATGGCGTGCTATGGCTCGGCACCTGGGACGGTGGCCTCAACCGGTTCGATCCTGTCACCGGTACGGCGCAATCGTTCGCTTATCCCGTTGCCGCCGCATCGCGCTCCGAACGCATCAACGCGGTGTATCGGGACAGCGACGATACCTTGTGGCTCGCTACCGCTGGCGACGGACTGGTGCATTTTGACCCGGCCAACGGACAATTCCGCACCTATCCCGCCGAGCAGGGCGACGCAGGCCCTCCCCACGGTCGTGTACACAGCGTCTTGCGCGACAGCCGCGGCTGGCTGTGGGTGGGTACGGCCGGCGGCCTGGCACGCTCGCGCACACCTGCCGGCGAATACCAGCTCTCCTTCCAGACCTACACCAGTCGCGACGGCCTGGCCGCGGAAGCCATCGGCGGCGTACTCGAAGATCGCGCCGGCCGGCTGTGGATCAGCACCGTACAGGGCATATCGCGCTTTGATCCCGACAGCGGTCAGTTCACCAACTACGGCACGAAAGACGGCGCACTGGCCTCGGGCTACTACATCAAGTCGCACTACCAGACGCGGGACGGCCGGATGTTCTTTGGCGGCAGCGAGGGAATGAGCATCTTCCACCCGGACCAGATCACCGCCAATCCGCATCCCCCCAAGCCCATCCTTACCGCACTGCTCATCGGCAATCGGCCCCAGGAGCCGCGCGGCGATGCCACGGAGTCTCCGCTGCGCGAACCGATCTACCAGACAACCGCACTGAACCTCCCCTACCAGCAGGCGGCGGTCACGCTGGAGTTCTCTGCCCTGCACTTCGCCGATGCCAGCCGCAACCGTTATGCCTATCGCCTCGACGGCTACGACAGCGACTGGGTCGCCACCGATGCGCGGAATCGCCGCGCCACGTACACAAACCTTGATCCAGGCCGCTACCGATTCCGTATCAAGGCCAGTAACAAGGACGGTGTGTGGGGTACGCGGGAAGCACAGCTGGATATCACCATCCTTCCGCCGTTCTGGATGACCGGCTGGTTCCGACTGGCCACTGCGTTGGCGCTGGTCGGCGTCGGCTACCTGGGGTATCGATGGCGGGTTGAAGCCCTGCATCGCGCGCAGCGACACCTGGAAACCGAGGTTGCCGCGCGCACCGAAGAGTTGCGCGCACTGACCCGGCAATTGGGTGAAGCCAACGCACGGCTGGAGGAAACCAGCCTCACCGACCCACTGACCGGGCTGAAAAACCGGCGTTTCCTGCTTGGTCACCTGGACCAGGACCTCGCGCTGGCGGTACGCCAGTACGCGGACGCGGAAAAGCCGCTGCATCAAGCGCCCGATCACGCCGACCTGGTGTTTTTCCTGATCGACTGCGACCACTTCAAATCCGTGAACGACAGCTACGGCCACAAGGCTGGCGACCGCCTGCTGGCGATGCTGGCCGAGCTGCTGCGCCAGTTGTTCCGCGAATCGGACTACCTCGTGCGCTGGGGCGGGGAAGAATTTCTCGTCGTCGCGCGCTTCGTCGATCGCACCCACGCACCGGTCGTGGCCGAACGCTTGCGCGCGCTGGTGGCCAATCACCCCTTCCGGATCAGCCCGGAGCACACCATTCACAAGACCTGTTCTATCGGCTACGCCGTATACCCGTTCCTGCCAGGTCAGCCCGACGCGGTTTCCTGGACGCGCATCGTCGCCATCGCCGATCTGGCGCTGTACTGCGCCAAGCGGAGCGGCCGCAACGCCTGGGTCGGCATCAACGGTACGGAACGGACACGTCCCCGGCGGCTCGTCACCCGCCTGTCGCAAAGCACCGAAGCACAACTGGCCGCCGGCGAAGTCACGGTCGCCAGCTGCCTTCCTGCCGACGCATTGCGCTGGACGGTCGAAGCGTGACCCCCGTTGGATTCATCACATTCGCGAGAGACCGGACGTTATCGCGATGCCTGGCGGCGTCCGTCTGTCGCTACCTCCCCGAAGAGTAGGGCCCGCTACTCTGCGTCGAGATGGTCTTCCTTATTTCCAGGTACTCAGCGTGTGGGTCCATTGGTGATCGGCGGCAGCAACGGCATCCTGGTGCAGGATCCACTCGGTGCCTTCACCCGGCCACGGATTCATCGTCATCATCCAGTTCGAGCCGTACTGCCAGTAGCCGATGCCGACGATGAAGTGCCCGCCACCGCTGGTCCAGCCGTAGCGCATGATGAAAGGATGGTTGCCGTTGATCTCGTTGATCACGCTCTGGAAATTGAACGCGAACTGGTAGCCGTAGCTCTTGATCGTCCAGGCATTGAGAATGGACTGGATGCTGCCGTTCACGCCGTACATGCTGTTAGGCTGATTGGCGGTGTTGTTCCAGTTGAACGTGGTATTGCCGCAGGCGTAGTTGATGCCGCGCGCCCAGTTCACGACCTGGCACTGGCTGGGATACTTTCCATAGAAATTCAGCACGGCGACCGACGTGGCAGCCCAGCACCAGTTACTGTGCTCCTGGTTGGTCTGGTAGACGTTGAGCACCTTGTCGGCGGCGACGGCACCGGTCGAAGCCAGGGCCAGGGTGGCCACCAGCGCGTGGCGAAGAAGGAAATTCATGGCGTACTCCTGGATTCGGTCGGTTACTGGGCGAGATTGCGGGCGATCGTGTCACGGAGCGATTGGGCAAACTCCGCTTCCTCGACTGCAGACGTGTTGGGTGCAACGAGCGCCTGGCTCAGACCCAGCGTCTTGCGTGCCGATGCCAGTGGTACCAGCCGGCTCTTCTGCGCCGCCGAGCTCACCTCGACGAAATCCGACGTTGCCTGCAGGACACGGATCACACGCAGCTGTGCGTCTTTTCCTGCACTTTGCGCCACGGCGTTGACCTCGTTGGCCAGTGCCGCCGCGCCGATGGAGCGGACCCGCCACTGGCCTTTGTCGTTGACCATCGTGATCATTCCGACCGCGCGGTCATCGACCATCACGGTGAAACGCCACATCGACGAGGCGCGCGCCGACTTCTGCAGGCTCTGCCCCGCCATGATGGCGTGCGGATCCGCGTGCAGTTCTTCGTAACCAACACCGATCGTTGCGCGATTGACATCGCTGATATCGGCTACGGCCAGCGGAAAATTCGGCGGCAGTCCATTTCCCCGCCCTACTTCCGCACCGAAGCTGCGCAGCGCCGCTTGCGCCGCATCGTGAACCGCCTTCCCCGCCTGCATTCCCTCCGTCAGCACCGGCGCGGCATTCGCCGTCGCGGCCGAACACACGGCCAGAATCAACGTCGCAAGAACTTTTTGCATCGTGAACATGAACATCCCCCCGGTTTACAGTCATCAGTCAATCCGGACAGGAGTGGACAGGTGCGATATCGCAGGAGCCTCTCCCGAATCATGAGCGGTATCGGTTCGATCGCGCTCAAATTCGACATACCCCGAAGAAATGCCAGCGCCGCCACGAAAATCAGAACTTTCGATTTTGCAGAGCAACAAGAGCCGCGTTTTCGGCAGTGCGGAAACAATCTGTAACGTCAATACAGAAACAGACGTCGTGCATCGCCACGCACGGCATATCCAAACCGCGGCTGCGGCCTCGCGAAACGATGATCTGCAGTTTCTACCCGGAGGAAACGCGGCACGCACGCACGCACGCACAGGATTCGACGACCGCACTCTGATGCATTACCGAGGCAGGGCCTGTCGCAATTACGTCCGTAGCGCCCGGAAAGAGAATTCTCGCCGGCGCCTGCTACAAAGACGACACCTTTGGTTACAAAGCTGCCGTCGAGCACACCGCGAAATAGCCGCGCGTCGCTACCAGGTCAACTTCACGTCCGCGGACAACGCGACCGCCGGCGTCGCCGGATCATCCGCATCGGTCACCAGCAGCACGCGCACCGAATTGCCATTCACCTCCGCGCTGATTCCTTCCACCTTGTGGCACGGATCCAGCGCACGAAGCCAACGCAGCTCGCCGTCTCCCGAAATGCAACCGATGCCGGCGCCCGCACAGCTGCCATCCTCGTAGTTGTCTTTCGTGTTCTCTGCCACGGCGGTGAAAAGGAAGCCCCCGTCTGGCAGCGCGGCGGCATCGGTGAAGCACAACGGGATGTCGCCGATCGTTCCCAGATCGAACCAGTGGATCGCCACCGGATCGATGCGAGTTGGCGCAGAAGTGCTTGTCAGAGAGCTCAGCGCAGCGGAAAGGTCGAAGTGAATGCACGCGTTGCGGGAATTCTTCTTGTTGCCTCGGTGGAGAAGCACCAGACGATCGCCCAGGATCACAGCTCCTTCGATATTGAGCTTGGGAAACTGCACATCCAAGCCCGCATAGAGGCCCGTGAAATCGATGGCGCAAGGCGGGGATGCAATGGCGCCGGACTCCTCCAACGCCAGCATGACACCACGCCGTCGATGCGGTTTGGAACCTGACGGAACCGCCAGCAAGGCCCCCAGCATCGGAAGGTGCAGCAGCGCTTCCAGATCCGGCTTTACCGGTTTGCGTTCCTTCGCGGCGTCCGGCAGTTCGCCGGGAAAGACCCGGAGCAATTCGCCGGAGAATCCATCTGACAGCGGAAAAACGCCGATATGGTTCTCGTCGTCGGCAACCACATAGTGAAAATTGCCGACGCGCACCAGCCCACTGGCGGCGCTCAGGTGCGCCGGGCGACCGGGATACGGGGCTTCTTCGAGACGCAGCTCACCAAGACGCGTAACGGGAATCATCAGGACGCTTTTCAGGAGAACACGTGCGCCGATAGTACAGGCAAACGAAAAGGACACGGACGGCTACGATGGCCGCTGCGGGAGATCCTTTGTAGACTGCCGCCGGTTGGTTACCGCCACCGAGCCAGAGGATTCGTACGTGAAAGGTTGCGCAAAGCCGATAGCAATGCTCATGCTCGGCATCGCACTCACCAGCTGCTCGGGCGACAACACTCCGGACGAATACCGGCCCGTTGTGGTCAATCCGGATGCGCCGGCAGAGCATGCATGCCCCAAGCTATCCGGCACGTATGATATCGCCGGAACGGACATCGCCAAGCGCGTGGTCAATACCCAGCCGCCAAAGACACTGGGCTATCCGGTTCGCCTGACTTTCAGCCAGGGCGACAGCGGCAATGAGGCGTGGTGGGTCGTACCGCGCTCGTCGCTGCTGGATTTCGCACGAACCACGAGCAAGGAGTCTCCGAAACGCTACGCATCATGGCGGGCGCTGGTGCTCAGGATCGACCTGTCGGAGCGCCTGCGAAATCAGCCTTCCGTCTACGTCGACGCGGTGACGCAACACGGTCCACCGGGCCCCGTCTTCGCCACCCTCAACAGCTGGCGGTGTGAATTCCATTGGCTGCTGGTTGCATCGTCGAGCACGAATGGCCGCGACGAGGAAATCTGGGTGTCGCAGAACAAGGAAGGCGACCTGCTGATCAAGGACGTCACCTATGACCTCAAGTACTACAGCCTGTGGGCCTCATCCCAGCAGTCCATCCGTACCGGCCGGCAGGTCCGCTACGACAGGGTCCGTTCGATTGCATGGGAGCCGCCAGCACCGATCGCCGCGGGCGAACTGCCACCTGACCCGGCAACGATCAAGCCAGAGCCCATGAAATGTGCCGACGTACCGGCACGGGCGCAGGCCATTTGGAAAACAATCGACGACGTTCTGCCGTCGCAATTGACTATCCGGAAGTTTGCGTTGCATCCCCTGAAGCCACGTGAAGGTGATCCGAACTGTCCGACCGCCACGATCGATATCGAGATCGTCGGCAGCGCTGGCATGTTCGTCTCCCATGCCG
This sequence comes from Tahibacter amnicola, assembly GCF_025398735.1. Taxonomy (NCBI): domain Bacteria; kingdom Pseudomonadati; phylum Pseudomonadota; class Gammaproteobacteria; order Lysobacterales; family Rhodanobacteraceae; genus Tahibacter; species Tahibacter amnicola. The sequence continues at coordinate 2,670,953 of NZ_CP104694.1, read as the reverse complement.
AGCGCAAGCTGCGCGACGACAAGGGCGTACAAAGCATCGAATATCTGCGGCTGAAAGCCGGCGAGCGTCATGAGTACGTTCGGCGACTTCGCGTCGTGATCCAATAACCGTACCGCCGGCCAACAGCGGCGAAGCGAGCGGCCAAGGCTCGACAGACGCGTGGCACTTTGCCGGGCTTCGCCGCGAATGCTTTGCGTGGCGGCTTCATGGCCTGTCACCTGTGCGGATGACCTCGGTAAGCCGAGCACAACCGGGCGGAGGCGGGCGCGACGCTGCACAGCGATTCTTGGAACAGATAATGCTTTGCGCACGCGGCCCGGAAAACTGCCAACACGCTCACATCGACGTTCCCACTCATCGCGCGGATAATGCCCTTTGCCCGCGCGAGGATTGCGCTGCCGGCGATCGCGTTTAGGCTTTCGGCCGGACTTTCCGGGCCGCGTGCGGAAGCGGTGAACAGCCAGGGGAACACCGTGAAATCAACACTTCAATACTTCGTTGCCGGGGCGCTCGCCCTGGCGGGCAGCGCGGCGTCCGCGCAGGGTCTTCCGACACAGACGTGGGCGCCGGGCACGCAGCTGGCGATGTGGAACCATGGTGGGCGAATCACCACCTTCCACCGTGGCTATCTCTACCTGGGCGGCCTGGAAAACCAGGGTACCTGGACCTACGACATCTCCAATCCGATCAACCCGCAGCTGCGGCGCACCCAGGCGAGCGGCGTCAATGGCCACACCTGGGCGAAGGTGGGCGACGTGTTCTGGCGTACCTACTGGATCCCCGAGATCGGCGACAACAACCCGAGCCCGTTCCAGAACCTGTCCAATCCGCTATCCCCGACGCAGCAGACCCAGAACGTCGGCACCTTCCCCTCGGGCCAACCGCCGATGGGATGGCCCGGCAACTGGCTCAACACCTATCCGCACTTCTTCGGCGAATACGTCGTCGACGCGCGCGTCGGCTGGTGGCCGCACGTTTCGGAGGCCAACGTCCTGCAGATGTCGGGCTTGACCTCGGCCAATCACTGGCGCATCGGCAACCTGCTGTTCCTCACGCCCTCGGACACGCAGAACGGGCTGGCTGTCTTTGACATCGGCAATCCGGCGCAACCGGTGATGCTCGATCTGCTCAGCGGGAACTACAAGCAGTACACCAATGCCTGGCAGGTGTGGCGCCACTATCTGCTGCTGATGTTCGGCGACAACACCAATGGCCCGCAGCAGGACGCCAACACGCTCGTGATCGATTTCAGCGATCCGACCAACCTGCAGCTGGTGCACAAGATCCCCTACAACGATCTTCCCGGCCGCTACGCCCACTTCCAGGACGACTACGCCTTTGCCGGCCGCTTCGACCGCGGCACCAAGTACAACCTGGTGACACGCCAGGTCGAACAGGTCTTCACGCCGACGTCCTGCTGCTTCGGCGATTTCCAGTGGATTCCGCTCGGCCATATCGTGCTGGCATCGAGTTCGGAAACGACGGGCTCGCGCTCGTACCTGTTCTCGCACCGCGCCACGCTGGATACCACGCGCCCCACCGTCGGCTATCACCTGCCGCGACCCAACGCGATCAACCAGCCGGTCACGACCGTGATCGGACTGGTTATCAACGAGACCCTGGACTCCCCCACCGTCACCTCGCAGAACATCCAGGTACGCGCCGTGGGTGGTGCCACCTTGTCAACGACGGTCATCCACACGAACTACGGCGTGGTCAATATCGTTCCCGAAGCGCCGCTGGCGGCCAATACCACGTATGAAGTGCGCATCGTGCAGGACGGTGTCCGCGACGTGGCCGGCAACGGCATGGCCGAGTACACGTTCCGGTTCGCCACCGGCCCGACCCTGGTGCCGGCGGACCTGATCTTCGCGAACGGGTTCCAGCCTTGAGCCGATGGCGCTTCTTCGGGCGTGAGTGGTGCGTGGCGATCGCGCTCCTGGCGCTGTCGCTGTCGACGGGATGGGCACAGCCGGTCATCTCCGGCATTTCGGCCTCGCCCGCACCACCGCTGGTCGTGACGCAGCCGGCACAGCTCACCGCGTCGGCCAGCGTGGCGGGTGGTGACGCGCTGGAATACCGCTGGGATTTTGGCGACGGAACGCCCCGCACACCGTGGCTGCCGACCAATACGATCAGCCATACCTACGCCGGTGCCGGTACGTTTACGGTACTGCTGCAGGTACGCCATCCCACGCAGGGGCTGGCCAGCGCGAGCAAGCCGCTGGTGGTACGCCTGGCCAGTGCACCGGCGGCCCGCCCCTCCAGCCCGGTCGTCGTCCACACCGTGCGACGCGAAGTGTGGACGGTCAATCCCGACCACGGCACCGTGAGCGTGGTCCATGCCGACACCCTGGTCCGCCTGGACGAGGTGACCGTGGGCAGCCATCCCGCGTCGTTGGCCATCGATGCCGCGGGAAACGTCTGGGTCGCCGTGCGGGATGCTGATACGCTGCGCCGCATTGATCCCGCCACGCGCACCGTTACCGCGACAATCGCACTCGGCTATGGCGCCAAACCGGTTGCCGTCACAATTGCACCGGATGGCATCGCGGGCTATGTGGCACTGGCGGGCCCAGGTCGCATCCAACGGTTCACACCGGCCTCTGCGCAGCTTGCCGGAACACTGTCCGTCGACACCGACGTGGATGCACTGCTGGTCAGCGGCGACAACAGCCGGTTGTTTGCTTCGCGCCTGGTCAGCCGCGGGAATGCAGGGACTCTCTGGCGCATCAGCCTGCCCGCGTTCTCCAGCGCAACCGCGATCGACCTGCCGCTGGACACCACCTCCCCCGATTCCGGCACGGCTGCGCGCGGCCTGCCCAACTACGTCGGTGCGCTCGCGCTCGCCGAAGACGGCCAGCACCTGTGGTATGGCGCCAAGAAGGACAACATCGTCGCCGGCCTGTATCGCGAAGGCCTGCCGCTGACCTTCGAAAGCGTCATGCGCTCGCTGCTCGGCCGCGTCGATGCGAATGCCGGCACCGAGACAGTTGCTGCACGCCACGATATCGACGACAGCGGACGCCTTTCGGCCCTGCTGCTGCCGCCCGGGTCCAGCCACCTTTTCGTGGCGCAGGAGACGAATAACCGGGTGCTGGTCCTGGACCCGTGGAACCGCCGCGAGATTACGCGCTTTGCGGTGGACCGTGCCCCCCAGGGCCTGTCCTATGACGCCAGCACCGGGCGCCTTTTCGTGCACAATTTCCTGGGACGTTCGATCAGCGTCTTCGATACCGGCGACCTGCTCGAGGATGGCCAGACACTGCCGCAATCGCTGGGCACCGTCGCGACCACCCTGGCCGAGACGCTGTCGCCGCAGGTTCTGCAGGGCAAGCGCGTGTTCTACAACGCCAGCGACGAACGCATGAGCCATGACGGCTACAGCACCTGCGCATCCTGTCACCTGGATGGCCGCAGCGATGGGCGCGTGTGGGATTTCACCCAGCTCGGCGAAGGACTGCGCAATACCACCAGCCTGCGCGGCAATGCGGGGCTCGGACGCGGCCTGGTGCACTGGAGCGGCAATTTCGACGAAATCCAGGATTTCGAGGTGCCGATCCGGAACCTGTTCGGCGGACTGGGATTCATGTCCAACACCGACTACTTTGCCGACGGCCGGAATCACCCGCTCGGACCGCCCAAGGCCGGCTTCTCCGCGGACCTGGACGCGCTTGCGGCGTACGTGGCCAGTCTGACGCAAGACGACCGCTCGCCCCATCGCAACCCGGACGGCTCACTCACAGCGGACGGCAGCGCCGGCCGCGCCGTGTTCATGCAGCTGCAATGCGGGCGCTGCCACGCCGGTGACGCATTCACGGACAGCCCGCAGGGCTTTCGCCACGACGTGGGTACACTCATGCCCGGCAGCGGCCAACGCCTGGGTGGGCCGCTGCTGGCGATTGATACGCCCACCTTGCGTGGGCTGTTTGCCTCGGCCCCCTATCTCCATGATGGGTCCGCCGGTACGCTCACGGACGTGCTGACGACGCGCAACCCGAACGGCGCCCACGGGGACACGGCATCGCTCTCCGCATTGCAGCGCCAGCAACTGGAAGCCTTCCTGCTGCAGATCGATGCGTCCGAACCCGGTGTCGCGGCGCCCGCACAGCTGGCGGTGACCTCTCCTGCTGCCGGCAATCAGTACCTCGCCGGCGCCCCCGTGCCGCTGAGCATCGCCAGCAATCTGGCGGCAATAACCCACGTGGACTACCTGGTCGGCGGGTCGGCCGTCGCCGCAGCGGAAACCGCGCCCTGGAACGCGACATGGATCGCCAGCGGCGGCGGCACGCGCCTGGTGCAGGCCTTCGTCACCCACGAACTGGGACGCTTCCGCACATTGTCGCCGCCGGTTTCGATCATTGTGGACAATGATGCCATTTTCCGGAATGGATTTGACGGATAGTCTGTGACGGGCAGGCGGACCTGGGCTTACTCGTCCAGCGCCGCCAGCATCCGCTTCAGCGCGAAATGCCGATAACTGTGGAGGGCCAGACTGCGCACCTCCTTCCAGTTGCACCGTCGGGAAACATCCAGCGCAATCCAGCCGTTATGGCCCAGGTACATCGGGATGCGAAAGCGCGGATCGCTGGTGTAGAGCCCCTGCTGCTCGATACCGACCCAGAAGCCGAGGGTCAGTTTGCCAGCATCCATCCAGGCCTGGGCGAACGTTCGTTTTCCCGCGCGCCACACGGGCGAGCCGAACTGTCGATCTTCGACCACTTCGGGCAGCGCCAGGCACACGTCGCGCAGCTGTTTCAGCACGAGTTGCACGGGTGCGGCGAGCATCGGATCCATCTGCGCCGGTGACAGAGTCTTTGCCGGCGGCGTGATACGGATGGTCGGGCCCATGCCGCGAACGAGCGCCGGCGGCGCTGACGTTTCGTAGGCGGACCGCACCAGCGCCGCGATGCGCTGCCAGCTCAGCCCCTTGTCCAGGTTCACCCCCAGCCAACCCCGCGGCCCGACGTAGGGCGGTATGAAGAAGTGCGTGGGCTCATGGGCGCAGTGCTGTTCCTGGGCGCCGGACGGCGCATTCAGCCAGAGTGCCACGCGGCCGTCGCCATGGTGATTGACGGCATAGGAGGCGAACGTCTTGCCGCGCACGCGGAAGTTGGGCGCCCCGTGCGAGAGGAACTCCTCGGCCTCGGGAAAGGAAAGACAAACTTCGCGAACTGCTGAATCAATGGTCTTTGCCATGCTGCCTCCGCCCCGACCGGGTGATGCTACCGCGGGTGTCCCGCTAATGTGCACCTTTACAGGCCGTTGCAGACCGGACTCCTGCGGCGATAGCGGCCTCCACCAACCGCTGACACGCTGCTTGCTAACCTGATTCCAGGCAACCTCAGGAGCCAGCCGTGTCAGACAGGACGGACGAGCAGGAAATGCAGGTGCCCGTCATCCGCACGGGGCAGGCACCCGGCAAGCTCGACAAGGACGAATTCGCGCGGCGCTACCGAGCCCACTTCGCCGATCCGCTGTTCGAAGGGACGGATCTGGAGCCCATCCTTGAACGCGCCTGGGAGGCGTACCGCGACGGCCACAAGGCGCCGCGGACGCGAAAGGCAGGCCCCTCCTTCGCTGATCCGGAGTACGAACTCTCCTGCGACTGGCTGGCCGCACGCGAGGCCATCCAGTCGGCGGCGCTGCGCCACGCGGACCGGGCACGGCCCTGCCGGATCCTCATCGTGAATGGTTCGCCGCGCAACGATCGCACCTGCCCCGGCGAGATGGCCAAGTCGTTCCGGCTGGCGAAGATCGCGGAAGAGGTCATCACACGTGCGGGCGCCGAATGCGATCTGCTGGATCTGAGCCTGGTCACGTCCGAATACGGCCGGGTCATCTATCCGTGCAAGGGGTGCGTTTCAACAGCAATGCCCCTGTGCCACTGGCCTTGCTCCTGCTACCCCCACCATTCGCTCGGCCAGGTTAATGACTGGATGGCCGACATTTACCCACGCTGGGTCGCCGCGCATGGCATCCTGGTGGTCACGCCCGTGCATTGGAACCAGGTGCCCGGTGTCCTCAAGTTGATGATGGACCGCCTGGTCTGCGCCGATGGCGGCAATCCCGATCCGACGCTCACCGGCGGCAAGAACGCTGCGCTCGCCAAGAAGCGGGAGCTCGACGGCTGGCATTACCCGCGACACCTCAAAGGCCGCGCCTTCGGCGTCGTCGTGCACGCCGATACCGAAGGGGCGCAGGCGGTACGCCGGGCGCTCGTCGACTGGATGACTGCAATGGAACTCCAGCAGGCCGACGGCCCGGCAGCACTCGACCGCTTCATCGGCTACTACGAATCCTACGCGACCAGCCACGAGGCGCTCGATCGCGACGTCGCCGTGCAGCAGGAAGTCCGCATCGTCGCGCAGGCGCTGCTACGCGAAGCAGAGCAACTGCGTCGCACAGGGCCCGAGGATGCCGGCTTGCCACCGGCTCCGCGCCCCAAGTAGGGCGAGCGGACGCAACGGCGCACGTTCCCGTGCGCCGACGGCGGTATCGCCACTTTGCACGATGTGACAGCGCGGATCATTGCAATCGGAACGGCAAACCCGGCCGGAACAGCGGCAGGACAGGCCCATCCGGCTGGCACGGATAGTGCGATGCAGTGGCGGGTGCGCCGCCGGCGCGGTTGGCGAGTGCACCTGGTCCACCCGGAATCCCTGCATCGACACCCCTGGCGTGTCGCTGCACAGGCTCCCTTGCCTTTCAATGGAGGAGATACCCTTGAACGCACGATTGAAAACGACAGTGTGCGCGGGAGCGCTGCTCGTACTGTCCCTACCGGCCATTGGACTGGCCAACGACAAGGACAAGCCGCGCGCTGACCCCACTCGCACGGAGGAAACCATCCGCTCCGCGTCGAATGAGACGCCCGTGAGCGGTGATCGGGCCGACAACACACGGATCAACAAGCGCGACCAGGACGGCAACACGGCCACGCCCGACGACCAACCCAACGACAGCAGCAATCTGCAGATCCTGGCCGACGTCCGCAAGGCCATCGTGGACGATGATTCGCTCTCGACGATGGCGCACAACGTGAAGATCCTCGCCGATGGCGGTGTGATCACTCTGCGCGGCCCCGTGAACGGCACCGCCGAGAAGGACAAGGTCGCGACCATCGCCAGGCGCGTCGCCGGCGTTACCAAGGTCAACAACGAGCTGGATGTCAAAAAGTAAACAAGGAGATTCCGATGAAAGCATCTGTCTATTGCATCGCCCAGACGGTCGACCAGGCCAACGTCATCGTGGATGAGCTGCGTCTGGCCGGCTTCTCCAACAACGATATTTCTGCCCTGCTGCCGGACAAGCGTACGACGCAGGACTTCGCCCATGAACACAACACCAAGGCACCGGAAGGCGCGACGGCGGGTGGCGTGGCCGGCATGGGCGTGGGCGCCGCGCTCGGCTGGCTGGCCGGTATCGGTTCACTGGCGATTCCGGGCGTCGGCCCGTTCATCGCTGCCGGCCCCATTCTTGGCGCGCTGGGCGGCGCCGCCGTCGGCACCGCAGCCGGCGGTGTCATTGGCGCCCTGGTCGGCATGGGCATCCCGGAATTCGAAGCCAAGCGCTACGACGACAAGATCCGTGGCGGAAACATCCTGATTTCGGTCCACACCGACGACAGCAAGGAGCGCGACAAGGCAAAGGAAATCTTCAAGCGCTGCAACGCCGAGGACATCTCCACCTCGACCGAAGCCAAGGCGGGCGGCAAAGCCGCATAAGTACCGCCGGGCTGTCAGGCAAGGGCCGGCGACCTCCACGGGTGCCGGCCCTTTCCTATTGGATCACGAGCCGGAAGCCGGCGCGGCCTTGATCTCGCGCACGAGAATGACGCCGGTGGAGGCGTCCGCGCTCTTGAGCACGCGTGGCTGGCCATCCGCCTCCGCGAGCGGAAGCGCCTGGTAGCCGTCGCAGCGCGTCTGGGTGCGGGGCGCCGCCGGTCGTCCGAACAGACTGCGTACCTCGCCCCAGGTTCGGCGTACCGCATTCTGCTGGCGCGCGACCGTCACCGCATTGCAGTCATTACTCCACGCGACGACGGGCGGTGCGGCGAGCATCGGTCGCGCCTGGGCAAGTTCGTCGAGCGTGGGCAAACGGTAGCTGTGTCCCGTGCGGCGACTGAGCCACTCGGCAAACTGACGCGCAACAGCATGCTCGATGCAGCCCTTGTAGTCGCCTGGGGCTGCTTCGCAAGATGTAGCGGCCCGGCGCGTTTCCCGGGTGAATTCATCGTAAAGATCAGCCTGCAGCGGCGCCGACATCACCGCAAGGCCACTCTCGTCATCGACGGGCCGCCGTACCAGGACGAGCATAGGTCCGTTATCGTCGGCAAAGTGTCCGCCTACCTCCGGGATGGCCCTGACCTTGGCCGCGTGGGAGACGAGCGCTGCGGGCGCGCTTTTCCAGTCGTCCACCACGGCCAGGGCATCCGACGCCTGCGTGCGATCGAAGCGCAGCAGCGCGGTGTCGAGATCCCGCGAAAGTCGCCGCGCGACGGCGTCGGTACGCTCGGCAACCACGCCTTCCTGCGGAAAAGCAAAATCGTCCACCGCCAGCTGCCATCGGCGCCAGGCAACGCGCAGGGCCGGCAGTGAATCTGCCGCGAGCGCCCCACGCACGTTCTCGTCGAGCCGGCCTGCCAGCTGTGATTGCAGCGCACCCACGGCGTCAGCGTCCATGCCGGCTTCGCGCGCCCGGCGCAGCGCATCCAGCGCATTGGGTTCGTCCGGCTGGGTCAAGGCACCTTGCTGGATGAGCGCTGCGATGCTTTCGGCCGAGATGCGCGGACCGGACAACCAACCCACCACCAGGAACAGCAGGGCTCCGATGGCCAGTCCCGCTGCCACGGCTGCGGGCAGGCGCCAGCGCTTGTCCAGCCGCGTCGTGACGGCGGACAGCCAGGACGGTCGCGACGACGCGGGCATCGGCAAGGCCTCGCGCATCTGGGCGGCACTGGCGTAGCGCTTCTGCGGATCCACGGCCAGGGTGCGGTCGAAAAACGCCTGCCAATGGCGCAACGCACGGGGCAGGCGCGGAACGGGATGTTCCAGCTGCGCCAGCGCCACCGACAGCGCGTCAACGCCTTCGAACGGCAGCGTTCCGGTGAGCTGCTCATAGGCCAGCACGGCAAGGCTGTACAGGTCCGAACGCGCGTCGACCTCGCGGCCCCGGGCCTGCTCCGGGCTCATGTATCCGGTGCTGCCGATGGCGGTACCATCCTCCGTCAAGCGATTCGGACGCGGCATCTGGGCCGCACCGAAGTCAGCCAGCAGCGGACGCCCTTCGCGGTCGAACAGCACGTTTTCCGGCTTGATGTCCCGGTGCACGATTCCGGAGGAATGCGCGTGATCGAGCGCGTCGAGCAGACGTTCCAGCAGCGGCACCAGGCGCGATTCCGCAACGGGACGTTCCCATTGCAGCAGATCGCCACCAGACAGCAACGGCATCACGTAGTACATCGCACCGTGCTCGGTGCGGCCGAAGTCGTACAGCTGCACGATGGAGGGATGATGCAGGCCCGCCAGGCCACGCGCCTCGTCCTCCAGGCGCTGCAGATGTCGGGCTGCGTCGGTGGCGTCGGGCTCGACCACCTTGATGGCGACATCGCGTCCGAGACTGTCCTGGCGCGCCCGGTACACGGCGGCCATGCCGCCGCGTCCCAGCAGGCCGGTGAAGGTGAAGCCCGCAATGACCGGGAATCCGTTTCCCGCGCCCGATGTCGCCGATTCCGCTGTCACGTCCAATCGTTTCGCCGCCGTTCCGCTCCGGTGAAATGATAGTGCACAACCTTGGCGCATACCGCGTGAAAACGATGCGGCCGGCATCGGCGGACGCAGGCGCCGCGTCGCACCTGCGTCCGACCCGCGCGACTCAGCTCTCGACGTCGTCGTCCAGCTCCTCGTCGAAATGGACCAGCGCATCCTTGTCGTACCAGCGACCTTCCACCAGCACCAGGTCATGCTCGCTGCTCACCGGGGCGCCGAACACGGTCACCGTCGTGCGCACCCGCGCGGTCGCTGTTTCCAGATTCAGCACGTCGACCTTCAGCGTCGCCGCGATCGCATCCAGGTCTATACCGTAGTAGCCCACGGCTTCCTTGGCTGCCGTGAATACCGGCGCGGCGCGTTCGAGCACGCCTTCCAGCGGCAGCGACTTGAGCTGGTCGATGTCCGTGATTCCGGTACTGCGGGCCGCATCGACGATCCGCCCCACTGCGCGCCGCATCGTGGCCGAGCTCAGGAAATCCGTGCCGTTGGCCCAGCGCTGCAGGCCCGGCATGGCGCTCTTGAGCGCGGCGCGCTCGGCAGGCGTCAGGTCGCTTTCCGGCGAGTCGATCGCCATCGCCATGGCGCCGAACCCCATCAGCAGGGCGCCGGGAAGCTGCGGACGCGCCCGGGCGAGCTTGGGTTCGATGTCTGCCATGAACTGGTCGACGGCGTCGGCAGAGGTGATACGCGCGAATTTCTCGGCAAAGCGGGCGCGGTCTTCTTCAGTGGTCGGTTCGGCACGTTTGCGCTCGTATGCCGCCCGGGCAGCGCGCCACTTCTCCGGCGGCACCACACTCTGGGCCAGGCCGGACAAGTCGCCGGCTCGGAATTTCTGCGCCAGGTCGGTGATCTGGCGCGCCGGGTCCGGAACGCTGACCGACGCGGCCGCGTGGGTGGACGCCACGGCGCGCTCCTGCGCCAGGACCGGAGAGACCGCGCCCGCCAGACCAGCGGACAGCAGCACCAGCGACAACAAGGTTCTGTTCATGCGTAGGCTCCTTCGGGTTGGAGCTTTAGTGTGCTAGTGACCTACAACACCGATAAGTGACGAAAGTCGGGGGATGACTTCCGGGCTATCCCGCACGCCGGCCGCGGCGCGTGCGACCATCCGGCGATCCTTCCCAACCGGCCAACCACATGAGCCGCAACCTGATCCTCCTGCCGGCCCTTGCCCAGGTCCTGCTCACCATCGCGGTCTACGTCCGCCTCGCCGCCGCCAAGGCCAAGGCCGTGCGGGAGGGACAGGTCGATCCGGAGCGCCGCGGCCTCTATGACGATGCCTGGCCGGCGAGCGTCCAGAAGGTCAACAACAACATCCGCAATCAGTTCGAGGTTCCGGTCCTTTTCTACGTGCTGACGATCATGCTGTGGCAACTGGGCACAACCGGTCCGCTCGCCCAGGCGCTGGCCTGGCTGTTCGTCGGCAGTCGCATCGTCCACGCGTATATCCACACCGGGTCGAACATCGTGCCGGTGCGCCGCAAAGTGTTCATGGCCGGCTGCGCCATCGTCGTCGCCATGACGGTCCTGGTTATCTGGTCGATACTCTTTGCGTAGCGCGTCTGTTGCTGCCCGCGTCTGTGTCAGTCGGGACGGCTGGTCTTCGCGGACGGCGGCGGTTCCGGGAATCGCACCACCGGCCCGGCCGCCGCAGCACCTGCAGGCAATGCGGCGGGAGCCGGATCACCGGCCTTGCCCAGCCATTTCACGACGTGCCAGATCGCGCTCAGATCGGTCTCGCTCATCCGGTTGAGCGCCCAGTACGGCATCGGCGGCCGCGACTTCATGGTTCGCGCAAAGGCGACCCAGGTCGACAGATCCATATCGTTGAGGCGCAGGCGCAGATTGGGTGCATAGGTGGTGCCCCAGGCGCCCTGCCAGCCCAGGCGGTCACCGGTCAGCCAGGCGTCTTTCGGCGCGTTGCCGCCCTGCATCGTATAGCCGGGCGTGTGGCAATCGTGACAGCCGCCGATCTCGAGCAGGTACCGCCCTCTTTCGATCAGCGCCATCTCACCGGCAGGCGGCGCCGCGGCCGCGGGAAAGGTGAGCAGGAACATCAGACCCAGGGTAAACGTACGCATGATGGCTGACCGTCGTGGAAGGTATCTCCAAGGACGGAACGCCGATGCACAACCTGTCATGCGATGGGGCTACGGGATCTGCCAACCCGCTTTTGCGTTCAGTACCGGACAGACCGACGCCATATCCGGCATCGGCACCTCCTCCCCGTCCAACCAGGTCTTGCTCATGCGTCGAACCGTTCTGTTGCTTGCCTTCCTTGTCACGTCCCTGGCGCACGCTGCGCTTCCACCTGCGCCCGCCGGCATGTCCTGGGAGCGGTTTGAACGGGGACGCTCGGCATTCCTCAAGCCCGATGGCTGGTCCTCGATCGTCGAAAAGGGCCAGGGCCAGTTCGTGCTGGCGATCAACGCCAACGGCTTCAGTGGCAAAAGGCCGGCCGATGAAACCGCCCTGCTCGTCACCTATTACCCTCAGGCGTCACGACGTTTCAGCCGGCCGGCATCGGCTGCTGCGCGCGCCATGGCCAACGAGTTCAAGACGATCGGCCGTGTGGATTCCGAATCCCGGCGCAGTGATGGCGCACGAACGATCCACGAGCTGCGCGTGAAACTGACTGACGAGGTGACGGTCATCGCGCGCTATGCGCTCGTCGCCGATGACAAGAGCGACGAACTGTGGATGGTGATGTTCCAGGCGTCTCCCGCCGAATGGGAGAACGCCTGGCGCATTGGAAAGCACATGATGCAGGGCCAGTACGGCTTCTAGGCCTCATCCGCCCGGGCGGTCTTGCCGACGAATCACGGACAGGCAAGCCCCTCGATCGATGTCAGCCGCTGCAGCACCATCGTGCCGGATGCCGTGAACGCGGGATCGACCGTCGTCCACGTGACCGATCCGCTGTTGCAGCCGGTGAACGCAAAGCGCAGCGTGCCCCACACGGGCGTCGTGATCGTCGCGGCATTGAAGTTCGGCGGAAAACGACCGCCCAGTACGCGGCGCGCATCCATCGAAATCGTCTGTGCGCCGATGCTGCCAGCGGCATTGATCCAGACAGGATTACCCGCGTTGTCGAACGTGAACCAGAAGGCCGTCGCCACGCCACCGGGCAGGACCTCGATCTGGAAACCATGACCGTTCTGCGCCGGGTCGTACCAGTTGCCGGAGATCGATGGCGCCAGCACAAAACCCGTCGTGACCGGCGTGCCGACGAAATTGCCGGAGACGATGATCCGCGCGGGGCCGCAGTTGTAGCACTCGAGGCCGGCAGAGTGGTCCTGCGCGGTGTTGAGATTGATCGGCACGGTTCCGCCGGCGTTGGTGAACGCGGCGTTCGGCGTCACCCGCAACTGGCGCTCGCTGGTCCGGCTTTGCAGTATGACCGAATCCTGCGGATTGCCGTAGCCGCCTTCATACACGCCGCTGGCCGCGGCCTCGTCATAGGTGAACGGCGGAAACGCGACGACGCCGCCACCGGAAACGCTGACGTTCCACTGGCTGATCTGGCGGGTGTCGGCGTCGAACACAAAGGTGCCGGACAGAACGCCGCCGTCCTCGAAGCGGCTGTCCATGATGACCCACCGAACAGGCACTGCCGATGCCACCGTGGACAGCCCCAGCAGAGTTGCCGCGACACTCGATATCCACAACGCTGGAACACGATTCATGAAAGCACTCCCGAGATCCAGTGGAAGGGAGACATCAGGGACGTCGTGAAGCGTCTGCGACGCAAAGGCGATCGACTGACCGACCACAACGGCAATGCACGCGATGACAGGTTACACCCGGCCACGCGCCGGTGGCACCGCAGTCACCGCCGTGCACTGTTGCGATCGCCACCACGCTGCCCCACTTTCCGTTACTGACTGGCCGCGCGCAGGGCATCCCCGGCGTCACGGCGGACATAGGTATCCGGATCGGACGCAGCGAGTTTCTCCAGCACCTCACGGGGAAAACCCGGTGTCCCACGTGCCCACTTGCACACCGACACCAGCGCCAACCGCGCAGCCGCGTCGTCCTGCCGCGCAATGACCGGCGCAACCACCGATGCGGCGGGCGCCCCCCAGAGTTGCAGGCGCTCCAGGGACTCCGCCGCTGCCGTGCGTACGGCCGGCTCCGGGTCGTCAACGACCAGACGTGCCAGGGCGGGCGCGATGCGCGTCTCGACCTGGGTGCGCCAGCTGCCCGCCTTCTGCATGTCCGACAGCGCACCCGGTACGTCGGCCACGCGCGACAGGGCGCTGGCCGCATCCTTGCGGACCGCCGGCTCGTTGTTCAGCGCCAACTCGCCAAGCATGACGTCCAGCGCCGGCTGGGCGCGCGCACCGTAGCCGCCCAGCGCCGCAAGCAGAAATCCGCGCACGTCGGCGCGGGCGCCCGTCATCAGCGCGGCAATGCGCTTTGGATCACCCGATTCGACAGGTACCGATCCGATGACCCGCGAAATGGTGTAGCGCACCGCCGGCGACTCGCGCGCAAAGGCATCCACCAGGGCGGAGAATCCTTCGCGGCCATTTTCCTTCGCGACGCGGGCGAGCAGCGTGTAGGTCGCATCGCCCAGATCATGCCGCGCCGAAAAGTCCAGCGCGTCTTCATTCTTGGACAGATCCACCGCATCGAAAACAACATCGAGCACATTGGCCAGGGGCAGGTCCGGATCCGGATAGAGAGCCCGCGCAGCGTAGAAGGCGTAGTAGGCATCACGTGCCTGCCGCGCCAGACGCAGGCGGGTACTGCGCAGCTGTGCGTCCGGCACGCCCATGGCATCCAACGCGCCGACCGCTGCATACGCGGTCTCTTCATCCGCATCGTCGAGGGCGCGGCGCAACGCGGGTTCGGCTGGCGCGGCGGCATCCTTGTGGTCCCACAGCAGGCGCGCCGCGGCGGCGCGAAGCCGCGCATCCGTCTGTGATTCCAGCCATTCGGTCGCCCGGGTGACCGCGGCCGGCGCATCGGCGTCGCCCAGGTCGTTGAGCGCATTGATTCGGTCACGTGTCTCGCCCCGCTCGGTGCGCTTGAGCAGCTTTGCCGTATCGGCAGCCTGGGCGAATACGGGAACCAGCAGCAACAGCACGACAGGAAGACGAACCATGGGTGCCCTCTCCGGTGAGTGTGCCGCGCATCATAGTCGCAGCGGCCCCAACCGCTCCAACCGAGGCACGAGACCTGGCAACACGCCGTCCAGCGTGAAAGGGAACTCGCCTCTGCCCGGTCGGGTATCCACCTCGCCTCGCGAGCGCCCCATCAGCAAGGAATGACACGCATGACTGGCCCGGAACATCGGCAATCGCCACGCAGGCAGTGGGTCACCGCGTTGACCTGTCTTGCCGTCCTGAGCGTCGCGGCGGCCTCCACCGAAAGCGATCCATTGCACATCCTGCGCAAGGGCTTCGGAGAAAAGGCGTTGGCCCGGACGGTTTCCGTCCACTACCACCTGGCCGTCTCCCGGCCGGATGGCAGTCGCCTGCGCGAAGGCGACTATTGTCTGGAACCGGGCACCGGAACGCTCGTGGTTCGCAACACGGCGGACGGCAGCCTGTCGTGGATCTCACCCACCGGGAATGGCGTTCGCCGAAACGGCACGAACGTCCCTCTGGACGAGGCCACCACCGCGCGGTTGCGCGCCCACGCCGCCACGCATTTCCTGCGCCTGCTGCGCGATCCGGCAACCCGCGCGCAATGGCAGGACACACATCGGATCCGACTCTTCCCCGCCGGGCAGGACGCCTTCGACGTCCGCCTGGACGCGCATCACCGCATTGTCGAAAACAGGTTTGACGACGGAACAGTCAGTGTCGAGCACGATTACCGGGACATTGGCGGAATCTGGTGGCCGATGCGATTCGATGCGATGAAAGACGGAAAGCCCGTGGCCAGCGGCCTGTTCTCAAACCTGCGGCTGGAAACCACGGCCTGCGAACGGCCATAGCCGGCGCGCGCGACGTGCGTCGCGGCACAACGCCACTACCCATTCACGGAACGACATGCCGATACCCTCCCCCCGACCACCCACCGGTATGGCTCCACGGCTAGCCAGACCGCCGACCTGTACCTGCCCGACGGAAACGCCGCAGCGGTCGTCTGCCTGCTGCACGGCGGATTCTGGCGTACACCCTACGGGCGCGACCAGATGGAAGCCGTGGCGCAGGACCTCGTCGGACGCAGGTATGCCGTGTGGAATATCGGCTACCGGCGTGTCGGAGAACCAGGCGGCGGCTGGCCGGGTACGTTCGACGACGTCGGCGCGGCGATCGATCACCTGGCATTGCTGCACGCCGACGGCATCTCGATGGATCTGGACCAGGTGTTCGTGGCGGGGCACTCGGCCGGAGGCCATCTGGCGCTGTGGAGCGCAAGTCGCGCTGCACCCCGCATTCGCGTGCGCGCCGTCGCCGGGCTTGCGCCGATCGCCGATCTCACCGCTGGCTACCATCTGGCCCTCGGCGGCCAAGCAGCAGGCCAATTGCTGGGTGGCTCGCCGCAGGACGTTCCCGGGCGCTACCGGACCGCATCGCCGCATGCGCAACTTCCGCTACATATTCCGCAGCTGATCGCGCACGGCACGGAGGATACCGCCGTTCCGGTCCAGCTGTCGCGGGACTACGTGGCCCTGGCCGCCAGCCACGGCGATCCGGTCACGCTGGCGGAACTGTCGGATACCAGCCACATGGCATTCCTCGATCCGTGCAGCCAGGCACATCAGACGCTGTGTCATTGGCTCGCTGCACAGCGGGCGAATGCTGAGGTAGTCACGGCGCGAAATTTCGGTTGAATGACTTCACCGAGCCGATAGAGGGCGACGCAGATGTCTTCCAACAACCCAGCGATACGTCCCAGGAACAGCACGCGACGGAGCTCGAGCCCCATCATCACACGCCCCCCTTTACTCCAACGGACAGGGCGAGCCGCCGGAGTGCGCGATGCGCCATTCTGTAGAATGCGCGCCAGCCCGGCGGATACCGCGGCCGGCCGCTTGGCAAGATGAGGCAGGATCGGCGACGCTGTGTCGCCCGGCGAACCCGCCGGCCATTCCATCCGGGTGCGCTGATGAAACGCACGCAAGGACTGAACCGCCTGCGCCGATGGTGCATGGTTACCCTGCTGGGGACGGCCGCGAATGCGCTGGCCACGGTGGCAGCGGATCCGTTGCAGCTGCTGCACCTGCGCGAAGGCACCGGCACAGCAGCCGGCCACATCGCCGACACCGGCTGCGCCACCTGCCATCCGGCAACCTACGCCAGCTACCAGGACGTGGGCATGGCGCAATCGTTCCGGCGCCCGTCGGCCGCGGCGCTGGTGGAAGATTTTGCGCGCACGCAATTCGAGCACACGCCGTCGAAGAGTCACTTTTCGTTGACCTGGAACGGCGAAGTGCTGCTGTTCAAGCGCTGGCAACGGGATGACGAGGGAAAACCGATCAATGCGTTTTCCCAGCGCGTGGATTGGATCCTGGGTTCCGGACACCGCTCGCGCGTCTACCTCTACCGCACGCCGGGTGGCGAGCTGTACCAGCTGCCGATTGCCTGGTACACGCAGGAGCAGCGCCTGGCGATGGCACCGGGCTATGACCGCGCCGACCATGATGGCCTGACACGGCGCATCCGTCGCGAATGTCTGTTCTGCCACAACGCCTATCCGGAGCAGCCCACCGGCTCTGATGCACACTGGGCGCCGCCGGTATTTCCGGCCGCGCTTCCGGAAGGGACGGGATGCCAGCGTTGCCACGGACCGGGCGCAGTGCATGTGCGGCAGGTCATCGCGAATGCGCCTGTCGAGACAATCCGGGCCAGCATCATCAATCCGGCACGACTGGCCCCGGCGCGCCGCGACGACGTGTGTTTCCAGTGTCACCTTCTGCCCGCCGTCGCCGTGATCGGCCCGCGACGACTGGACCGCGGCGATTACAGCTTCCGGCCGGGACAGGCGCTGGATGACTATCTCGTCCACATGGAAACCGTTACCGGCGAGCCCGCGACGGAACGCTTCGAAATCAATCATCACGCCTACCGGCTGATGCAAAGCGACTGCTACCAGAAAGGTGGCATCACCTGCATCGACTGCCACAATCCGCACCACCCCCTGGCCAAGGACACCCGTCTTGCGTCCGTGGACGCCACCTGCGGGCGTTGTCACGAACCCCACCCTGCCGAGAGTGTCGCGGTGAAAGGCACTGCAACGCCGGAGAATTGCGTCGGCTGCCACATGCCGCGGCGTCGCACGCAAGATGTGGTTCACGTCACGATGACTGACCACCACATCGCGCGCGCCCGCAGCGGCGACCTGCTCGCACAATTGCGCGAGGCCACGCCGGATGTGAAAGATGTCCAGCCGTTCGCACCACAACCAGGTGCCGGCGCCACGGATGCCTTGTACCGCACGCTGGCCATCCTGCGGGCAGACCTCGCCGGCCACGGTGCGGATGCACACCTCGCCCGGCTGGCCGCTGCCACAGAAACGGCATCGCTGACACCGCATTTCGATATCGCCGCATTCCAGCTCGGGCAGCGGAACTTTGCCCGGGCCCTGCAGACCACACAGCACCTGCTCGCGGAAGCACCGGGAAACGCGCTGGCCACCGCGTGGCGGGGCGTCGCGCGAATGGGGTCGGGCGACGTCGCCAATGCCGTGCCGGATTTTCTCGCCGCGACGCAATCGGCGCCGGATGTCCCCGAGTTCCAGTTCAATCTCGGCTTGGCGCTGCACGCGCTACAGCGTCACGCGCAGGCGCGCGAGGCACTTTCCGAAGCGATCCGCCTGCGCCCGAATCTCGTCGCTGCCTGGGTGACGCGTGGCCACGTGCACACCGCATTGGGCCGCGACGAAGATGCCATCAGCGACTACCGCCAGGCACTGGCGTTGCAGCCGCGCGAAACGCGCGCCTACCTCGCGCTCGCCGACCGCCTCGTCGCAGATGGTCAGCGCGACGAGGCGCTGCGCTACCTGCGAATGGGAACCCATGCCGCCGCGAAACCCGAAGCCATTCGCGCCGCCCTGGACGAGCACCAGCGCAACGACGCAGCCACGACACCCGCCAAGCCCCTTGAATGAGGAGTCCGCCGTGACGACCACGCCCTATGCGGTACAGGTCGCGACACCGGAGCAGGCCCGCACTGCCGCGGCATGGGCCGCACGCGAGGGCTGGAACCCGGGTTTGCACGATGTGGACTGCTATCTCGCCGCCGATGCCGACGGATTTCTCGTCGGCCAGCTCGGCAGACAGATCTATTCCACGATTTCCGCCATGCGCTACGGCGAGGACTTCGGGTTTATCGGCTTCTTCATCGTCGATCCGGCGCACCGGGGCAGAGGCTATGGGCTGGCCGTCTTCCGCGCAGCCATGGAACGGCTGCGTGGGCGCAACGTCGGCCTGGACGGCGTCGTGGAACAACAGTCCAATTACACAAAGCACGGTTTTCACCTGGCGTACCGGAATATCCGATTTGAATGCAACGGATCAGGGGATGGCTCGCGCGACCGGTCCATTGTCGACCTGTCCGGTGTCCCGTTTGACGAACTGGCGGCCTATGAACGCCCCTTCTTCCCGGTGGCACGGCCCGCCTTTCTGAAAGCGTGGATTACCCAACCGCAGGCGACGGCCCTTGGCGTCCTCCGCGATGGGCGTCTCGCGGGCTACGCTGTCTGGCGGCAGTGTGTGTCCGGCGGAAAGATCGGGCCGCTGGCGGCGGACACCGAACAGGATGCCGAGGCATTGTTCGGTGCGCTGCGCGCAAGTATCGCGCCCACCGACGTTCTTTATCTGGATGTTCCCGAAGTCAACCCGGCCGCCATGACCCTGGCGCGGCGACACGGCATGCGGATGGTTTTCGAGACGGCACGCATGTATACCGGCCCGCAACCGGACACACCCCTGCGGCGGCAGTACGGGGTGACCTCGTTCGAGATCGGCTGACGCGCGCTCAGCCTGTCTTCTGTCGCAACTGGAAGATGTTGCCTTCGGGGTCACAGGCATTGACGGCGACGAAGCCGGGACCGCTCCACCGCTGCGTGGCGACTTCGCCGCCAAGGCCGGCGATGATCGCCGTCGTCTTCGACAGGTCCGGCACGGTGAAAAAGAACTTCAAGGGTGTTTCCTCGCGCCATTGCGGCGGTGCGGTGATCGTGATGCCCGCCGCGATCGATGCCGGAATGGCGTGGACCAGGAGCTGGATATCCGGCGATTCAAGGACAATCAGATCGTCCGACCGGTGCAGTACCGCCATGCTGCAGACCGTCTCGTAAAAGCCGCCCAGGTGATCAAGGTCCTTGGCGTAGATGAACAGGCCCGCATTGGCTGGTCCCGGCATGAAGCTCACCTGCTATGGAGAAACCGCCACCATACACGATCATCGGGAAGGGTCTGAGCACGGCGAGACCGCGGCTTGCGCAGACTTTGCTTGCTACCGCTACCGGGCTAGCCGGCATATCCGGGCAGAAGGAACAGCAAACCTGCCAGCGTGCCCAGGCCGACCAGCGCCACTGCAACCTGGAGCCAGCACGCGACATCGTCACATTCGGTGATGTGGGCACCGGGCAACCGCCCCAGCGTCAGCGCCCGGCAAATGGGCCAGCCCACGAACCAGCCCACCGTCACGAGACAGATCTCCCACGCCAGCCACCACACTATCCGAACGATCAGCAACAGGCCTCGCGCCAGGGGTCCGACGGGTACGTCGTCCAGATCGAGCATGCTGTGGCACTCCGGTTGTCACTGGTTCATACCGGGGAACAGTGCGGGCAGTGATCAGGCGTGGTTCTGCTGCGTGACGGTGGCAGGTCCTCGTCCCACAGGGGACCTGCCGCCCCTTTCGTTCAGTTCTGTGCGAACAACACGCATCGCGACCGCGCCGTAACCAGGCCGTTCGGATTGGCGTGGGAGGCCTTGAGTACCCAGCGCTTGACGCCATTGATGGTCTGCGCCGTGATGCGAACCGATTCACCGCCGCCGCGGAAATTGCCGGATATCTCGGTGAAATAGCACATCCCCGCCCAGGTCGGGATCATCACGGTGCTCATGGTCGTACCGGCTGCCGAGACCGTGAACTCCCCGACCTGTGCCGCGTTGCCGAACCCGCCGGGCCCACCGAAACGCGCAGGCTTTCCGCTCGATGGCGTGCCGACGAAGAACGAATGCGCCGAGGCACGCAGGTAATCGTCCGTGCATGCGCTCAGCTTGGCGTTGACGCGCGAGGCCTCGAACGGCTGCGACGTCTGCTGCACGCTGACGAATTCGCCCAGGCCGTCGAAGCGGCCCTGCATGCCATTGAGTACCGTGAATGCATCACCCCACCAGGCGGGCCGCTGGTCGTGGATGCCGGCCCAGCAGTGTTCCCAGGGAAAATCCGGCGCATCGGCGCTGGACAGTGCGGTTATTTCCTCCGAATGCCATCGCGCCGTGCCGCCGCTGGCGGAGGTGAAGCACCCCTTTGCCGCGCAGATCCCATGCGCCGTCACCCCCTCCTGCTGGGATGTGCCACCAAGTACCCAGCGCCCAAACCCGTTACCGCGCATGAAAACCGATTCACCACTCCCGCGGAAATTGCCGCTGGCTCCGATCAGGAAGCAATAGAACTCCTCCTGGTTGCGCATCGACAGCGGCTGCATCGGGTGCACCCACGATGCTTCCACGGTGAACTCACACTGGGCACCCATCGCAAATGGGGAAGCCAGGACCAATGCCGCACCCGCCAGCCAACGCACCATGACACACTCCTCGTGTAGTACCTGGGAACCAGGTGACTGCACAAACGCGGTCTGTGCGCAAAAGCGGAAATCGTTAGTATCTGCGGTGTCCTGCGTGCAGGAACCGGGTCTGCGTTGACCCGGTTCCTGCAGGTGGCTAAGCGTTCACGGCAATCAGCGCGACGCCTTGTTCGGTTCGGGCACCAGTTCATCGGCGCGCAGTACGACTTCGGTCAGATCGGTTCTTTCACGCGCCGGCGCCAGTTTGCCGCAGGCAGCGACACGCGTGCCGACATAGTGCAGCGCGATCTTTTCAACGCCGCCTCGCAACTGCAGGTCGCGCGTTTGCGGCGCGTGGACCGCGCCGGATGGATCCGATTCTTCGCCGGCGAAATCCACCGGCGTATCCAGGCGCAATACGCCGAACTCCACGACGTTTGTCGCGTCAAGCACGATTGCCGTGCGCTTCTCGACGATGCCGCGATAGCAGACGGATGCCTGCGAGATCGGCTGCGTATTCTCCAGTAGCAAGGAAGCTGCCAGAACCAGCATTTCAGGTGTCAGGATCATGTGCTGCGAACCGTTCAGTAGAGGAAGGACATGTGACGCGATTCGTCAGCGCTCGCTGACCCACACCTCGGAGAACCCGTCGCCCCAGATCTGGTCCTGCGCGAGATCGGTGAAATACGCGACAAATGCGCTGCGACGGGTGCTGAAGAAGGCGAAATCCGTGATGCCATCGTCGTCAAAGTCATCAGCGACCACGCCTCCCTTCGGCAGCTCGCCGCCGTTGATGGTGACGGGCACACCCAACGTGGCGTTGCCGTTTCCAGGGAAGAGCGCCACCGACGGACAGGCCTCGTCCCAGTTCGGGCGGAACTTGCCGGGACGACACCCGTCGGCATACAGGCCGACGACCGCATCGGGATTGCCGTCGCGGTTGTAGTCGGTCGCCTGGAGACCGGTGATCGAGTGCGTCACTTCTTCCGTAAACAGGCCCACCAGAGGATAGGAAGTGGCCAGCATCGTCAGGTAAGAGGGCGCACCGAGGCGATTGGCCAGCACATGAAGGGTGCTGTTGCGGGCCAGATCAACGGTGCCGACGAGGGCATCCGGTTTGGTGTCCCTGTCAAGGTCCGTGGCGTGCAGGTGCTGCACGATCCTGTCGTCGTTGAAGTTCAACGACAGGTCCGTGCGCACCATCGACGGCGAGCCGGGCTGGTAGCGCACAAGGCTCACTCCGGCGCCAGCGCCGGACAGCAAATCCTTCCGGTTGTCACCCGTCACGTCGGCAGTGGAAACGTAGGGGATTCCCGAGTAGGCCGACGTACTTCCGCCGTACTGGAACGCGCCATTGCCCTGGCCGAGCGCCAGCTCGGTAATTCCGTTTTCGGTGCCGACCATATCCAGCACGCCGTCCCCGTTGAAGTCCACAAGGGCCATGGCGTCCGCGCCAAGCGACAGATGGGGACCTGGCACGAACAGGCCTGCGCCCTGGCCGAACAGCACGCGACTGGAGCGGCCGTCAGACAGGAAAAGGTCGATCCATGGATCGTTGTTGAAATGGGCAGCAGCAAGAAACGAAACAGCCGTCTCGTAGGTTCCCAGATTGCGCGCAACGAACCGGCCGGGCGCCACGTTCGACATCAGGGTCAAGGGCTGGCTGCGCGCCGCGATGACGACGTCGCGGCGCTGGTCGCCGTCGAGGTCAACGCCGCCGTAGATGATTTCCACATCGGGCTCGGCGTGCTCCGCCCAGGGCAACAGATGGCGGAATCCCTGGCTGTAGGGCGCCGGAGCAGCCCAGAGAGAGGGGGCCGCGAACAGCAGCGCCGCGGCGGGAAACAGGTGGCGAATCGTCATGGCAGACCTTGCGGAACGGGGAATCCGCACTCTCGCGCCGTCCTGCGGCCGGCGTCCCGACGAAACGCGAACGAAAGATCGACGTTGTGTCGACGAACCACAAATACGCGCTAGAACAGCAGGTTAGGAATTCATCGCCAGCGATCCGTGCCTCACCGGAGCAGCATGCCGCAACAGCGTGACCGACGATCAGTGCCGCGGACGCCCGCGCAGATCGCGGGCACAGGTGAGAAATCTGCGAAAGGGGATTGGGCGGCGCGCGGCTGTAGTGCCCTCGGCCTTGGTCCGCAGCACGGAGGCGGCGGGGGCCGCCGACGCCCCTGGCGGCAAAACCCGCTATCGCAATGGCTTCAATAGCCCACAGGAAACCTGTGTCCGGCAGCGCCCCCGGGCCAGGGGCGTCAATGCGGTGGCTGGTCGGGCACTCCTTACGCCCTGGCGCTACGGCTTCCCGGTGACGTTGGTGATCACCGTGGGAAGCTCCCACGCACCGCCCGGCGCGATCATCCGGCACATGCCGGTGGAGGTGGCTCGGGTCAGCACGAAGGTGGAGCCATCCCAGGTCCAGGTCTTGCTGGACCAGCAATCGCCCAGGCCACGCCCCTTGTAGTCGCCGTTGATTTCACCGCTTCCGTACTCCGATCCTTCCGTGGTGACGAAGACCGGATCAAACGGCGCGACCTGGTTGATCACCCAATAGCCGTTGCCCGCGTTGTATGCACCCCGCCAGCAGGGCGTGGCGACGAGCAGCTTCGTATCGGTCAAACGCCAGACGTCGATGTCCGGCTCACCTTCACCCGATTCGAAGAAGAGGCTGCAGTCCTCTTCCGTCGTCGCTGAGCGCAGCATTTCGCGCAGTGCGGCAGCGTGCGTGACATCGAAGGTGGCATCGCCCGGCCGGGCGGCGGCGAGCCGACCGCGCACCACTTCCGGCGCAGGCAATGGCGGAAGCACGTTCTTTTCGTCCCTGGTCCCTGTGCGCACCAGCGCACCAGGTGTGCCGATACGTCCCTGGAATTCGTCCATCTTCAGCAACACCGCCGAGCTGCCTTTGTCGGACAGGCGCCAGCGGATATCGCCGTGAACCCACTCGATGGTACTGGTACCCGCCAGTGCCGCCAGGAGGGCTTTCGTCTCGGCCGCTGCCAGCGTGGCGACCAGCGTGTTCCTTTCGACCGAGACGGAACCGGCACGCTTTCCGTTGATGACCAGATCCAGCGGAATCGTCGACGGCAATGCCTCGTAGGCATCGTCCTCTTGGCCGAGCATCAGATTGACCTCGACCGCGGTGTGGGCACCTGCGCGCCGTTCCAGCTGCACCGAAACCCGGTGCGTCTGGGCGTCATCGCTGTAGCCGGCAGCACGGCAGGTGCGCGTGTTGTCGCAGGCCAGCTCCCAGTCTTTGTGCGAGAACGACAGTCCCTGCGACGACGCGCCCTGGGCGCCCGCCGCCATACCCGCCAGCACCAGGCCCACGCCTACGGCACCTGAAATCATGGAAAGCCCTTCGTCAGACGAAAACAGCAGGTCGCAGTGCTACGGATCCGCTAGCGCGTCGAAATCCGCTCACTGCGCGTCGCGGAAGTAGGCGACCACCTCGCCCTTGAGCTTTACCGTCATCGGATTGCCGCGGCGGTCCAGCGACTTGCCGAAGGGAACGCGGATCCAGCCTTCGCTGACGCAGTATTCCTCGACGTTGAACTTTTCCTCGCCGTTGAAGCGGATGCCGACGCCGCGCTCCATGGCGGCCGCATCGTGGTAACGGCTCTTGGGGTTGGCGTCGAGGCGATCGGGCGGGGTATCGGTCATGGCGGGGTGGTCCGGTGCGGAAAAGAAGACACCCATGATAGCCGGGGCCCTGCCCGGATAAAACGCAGGCGGCCCGAAGGCCGCCCGCCAAGGTCGGCAGTGCAGATGGCAGCGAGGCGACAGCTGCGTCGTTGCGCACATCCTGCCGGGGTTCACCGTACCGGGCAGGCGTCTGGTAACCGCACCGGTCCGGCTAACCTCCGTGAGCCCCGCTGTCCAGCCGTTGCATCCGCAATGCCCGGCCCATCCCCTTCACTGTCCGGCAACCGCATCCACGCCAACCAGGCCCTCCCAGGCAATGCCCAACGCGCCTGACCTCGCCAGCCTGTCTTGCACCGTTTCTTGTTCACTGCAGTTGCGCCGTGCCCAACCACCGGTCAGCGCCCGTCCGGACACCCCGGCGACGAAGCAGGCGGTCGTACAGCGGTCGACCCGACGCCCCGTCCTGGCAACAGACGTCCGGAGATGAAATCCCCCCTACCCCGGGGCAGCAGCGTGGCCGAGCACGCGCTCGGCAACGGCCGGCAGCGCCGGGATCGCGGGACCGAAGCCCGAGACGACAAATGCCTCGGGCAAGGTGTAGCCCCAGCTCACCGGCGCAAAATCAGCGCCCACGACGCGCGCCACGTCCGCGTCGCGCAGCTCGTCACCAATGCACAAGGTTCGCGCCGGCGACGCCCCCGCCTGTCGCATCACCCGCTGCGTCAGGCGCTTCTTGCCCAGAATGGGTGCACCGCAACCGTAGTGATCCACCAGGGCCGCCAGCTGCGGTCCCAGGATGCGGGCCACATTGGTCCTGCTGTTGGAGGTGACGATAGCAATGGTGACACCTGACGCGCGCAGGTGGCGCAGCATGTCCGGCACGCCTTCGAACAGCGGAATCTGCCCCGCCTGTTCCGTCATGCAACGCCGGGCGTAACGCGCAATGCCCGGGCCCTGCCACCAGCGTACGCCCAGTCGCGCCACCAGGGCGCGCGCGCTCAGGTGGCGGTATGCATCGCGCGTCGACCAGTCGAGCGGCGTAAGCCGGAATCGTTGCGTCAAGGTGGGCAGGAACGTCCAGAACCAGTCAAAGGAATCGGCCAGCGTTCCGTCGAAGTCGAAAATCACCAGGTCGTAGCGCGGCAGCGCGCGGGTGTGGCTGCTGTCGTTCACGGCGCCACCACGCGCCAGAAGCCGAGGTCGGCCGTGACGACGAAACCCAGCCGCTCGTACAGAGCGATGGCGCGTTCGTTCCCGGCGCTGACGTGCAGGAAGGCGCGATCGCCGCGGGCCTGCGCCCGTGCGGCGACGTGACGCGTCAACGCCGCCGCATACCCGCGCCCGAGGAATTCGGGATGGGTGCAGATGGCGCTGATCTCCTGCGCCCCCGGAACTGCCATGCGCTCGCCCGCCATTGCGACGAGGCGGCCATCGACGCGGATGCCGTAGTAGCTGCCAAAGCGCTGCGTCCGGGGCCGGAAGAAAAAGGGGTAGGCAATGGCCGTCAGCGCAAGCATGTCGGGCGTATCAGCCTCGTCCAGCGCGGTGACCGGCTGCGCGGGCGCTTCGATGGTGACGGCCGCTTCCATCTGCAGCACGTTGCCGACCGGCTGGGCATCGAGGTCGTCGGGACGGCAATCGAGGAGATAGGCCGTTTCACCCGCATCGAGCAGATCCATCACCGCCGCCGCCGGCACCGCGCGATCGGCGACAGCGACAAACGGTGCCACGGCGTGCTCATACCGGCGCGCCATGCCGCCGCCCGTGCCCAGGTGCGCATTGCGGGTGTTCAGGGCCAGCCAGAAGGGATTGGAAATACGCGCGGTCGGAAGCGTGGTCATGCGGTGAGTGTCCCTGCGTCGATGAGTCCTGCAAACGATTGAACGGCCGGTGCCGCCGTTCCGGTGCCAGATGGGTACGTCGCGACCCATCGCAAGCGCGGCGCGGTGCAGCAACACGCTGCCCGTCTGTGCCACCTGAGCGAATACGTCGGCCGGCACGGCTTTCCGCAACCAGCCGTCTTCACTGCGTGACGCAGTCGCGGAAAAGGCGAAAACGTGTGTGCCAGGGCCACCGGTGCCCGTCACGTCCTGTTGGCATCTGCACGCCCCCGGCGCGACACTTGTCGGTTCCGCCGTGAACTTCCGCTTTCCGCGCCGGAATACGTATTCGACATGCGGACCGGATGCCGACGGCGTCCATGAGACCACAGCTTTCGAGGAATCGGGTAATGGTGCGATCGCTCTGCTTTACGGTGCTGGCGCTGGCCGCGTCGACGGCCCTGGGCCGCGAGGGAGACCGCGATGAGCGGTTCAGCGAAGACGGGCAGCAGACGCTCCGTTTCGACACCGGCACGACCAAGCGCGACGAAGCAACGGCCGTGCTGGTGGACCGGAATGGCCGCTATCTCGTGGTCGGCATGGTCGAGAGCGGATATGTCGGGCTTGCCGCCTTCAAACCCGACGGTTCGATTGATGCGGACTTCGGCATCAACGGAAAGATCGCCTACGGCGCGCCCCTGGTCGCGGTGACCGCGGCGACCATGGATGTTCTGGGCCGCACGATCGTCGTCGGCTTTGGCCTGGACCCCGCCGGCAACTTCGACTTCGATCCGGTCGTGTGCCGCTACACCGCCGCCGGACAGCGCGACACCACGGTTTCGTCCTCGGGCTGCCGGACGATCTCGGTCGACAAGATGCCCAACGGCAGCGATACCCTCTCAGCGGTGACGACCGATGGCGCGGGCCAGATCTACGTGGCCGGCCAGGCCCAGATTTCAGCAGAAGACGCCGATTTTCTCGTCATGAAGCTGGCCAGCACCGATGCATCCCCCTTGTCCACCTTCGCCGGCAACGGCATGGTCGTCGTCGCATTTGACGCCAACACCAGTCATGCCGGCGGCGATATCGACGGCGCACAGGCTATCGTGCTGCAGGGCAATCACCTCACGGTCGGCGGTTATGCCGACAATGAGCTGGGCAACGATTTCGCCCTGATGCGCATCAGCGCACTGAACGGCGCCGAAGACACCACCTTCTGCCCCACCACCGCAGCCTGCCCCGGCACCGACCGCACGCAGGGACTGCGAACGATCGGCTTTAATTTCGGTGGCACCAACGACGACCGTATCCGTGCACTGGCTGTTGCCCCGGACGGGAACATCGTCGTCGCCGGCGAAACCGAGCGGTTGGTCGAGGGGGCGGTTTCCACCAACTACCTTGTCACCCGGATTGGCCCGACCGGCGCTTTCGCACTGCCGTTTGGAAGCTCTGTCGCCCAGTACGACCGGATCTATCGCTATCTCAACGTGACCGGGCTGGCTGTTCGCACGGACGGCAAGATCGTGCTTGCCGGGCACACATCCACCGAGCAGACCAATGTGTCGCCGAACCGGATTCTCTGGGTGGCACAGATGAGCGCCACAGGCGCCCCCGACAACCAATTCGCCACGGACCTCGGCGGCGGCCCCAGCAACCTTCAGATTGCCGTCTTTCCCACGGCACCTTCCTCGACGGTCCTGGACCATCACGCAGGCCAGCTGACGCTCGATCACGGACGCATCGTGCTGGCGGCGTCCGCACTGTGGCGACGCGACATGCCCAATAGCGTTGACGATTTCGACTTTGCAGTACTGCGCCTGAAGGGCGACTCGCTCTTCAACAACGGGTTCCAGCCGTAGCAACGCGCGCCGTCTGTGGCGCGCGTCGGCGGACTGCAGCGGCATCGTCCCTGACGCCAGTGCTTCGTCCTACTCGTAGCTGACGACGATGCTCGACGTCTCGTCGTTGAAGCTGCCCAGGCCACTGGCATCCGAGGTCAGGGTCTTGGTGTCGCCCTTGAAATTCGAGTGCTCGTACAGCTTGACCTTGTAGCCATCCCCCACCCGGATGGAGCTGATCACGTCGTTGCCCAGGTTCAGGTCGGAGAGGTTGTAGCTGCCGACCGGCAGGATCTGCATGCGGCCGGTGTAACTGCCGTGTTCGTACACCGCTGCGCCTTTTGGCATCACCGTGATGCTGGAGGCGCGGTTGTCAAAGCCATAGCTCGACAATGCGGCGGTATCCGACGAAATGACCGTGTAGCTGCCGGACAAGTCGCTGTTGTCATACAACGTGACGGTGAGGTTGTCGGCCAGCGACACCGAGCTGAGCATGTTGTCACCCACCGCCAGCGACGCCAGCGTGTGGCTGCCCAGCTCCACGGACTTGCGGGTGCCGCTGTAGTTGGTGTTCTGGAACAGCGTCACCGCATCGTTGTTGAGCGCAACGATACGATCGATCAGGCCGTGACCGGGGAAATCTGCCATCAGGATGCCCGAGAATGCGATGTTCTTGTCTTCCAGATAGTCGTAGGCAAGGACGTTGGTCCCTTCGAACGCGATGGAGCAGACGCCGAGGAAGCAGTCGATCCGCGGGAAGTCCGGGTACTTGTCTTTCCAGCCGGGCGTCGTCAGGCCGGTCAGCAGGCGCGGCGCGCTGGTGCCGGGGCTGGAGTGCCCGCTGGCCACAAAATAGGGAAACGACCCGCCGGAACCGGAAAGGTAATTCATGTAGAAACTGCGACTGCCTTCCGAGCTCGTATTGGCGGCCTGGATCTGCTCCTTGACGTCGACCCACTTGCCGTAGAGATCCCAGTTCGTGTCGAGCTGGTAGTTGTCCTGGATGTTGATCGATCCGTAGGAGATGCCAAACGGCGCATTTTCGAAATTCGCCAGCACCACGATCTTGCCGCGCACGTCGCCGAGCGTCACGCCCGTGCTGGTGCCGCGCCAGAAGTAGTTGGTGTAGCGCGAATCGTCGACATAGGTATCGAACACATCTTCAAAACTCATCGTGCTCGACTCATTGCCTTCCGGCTTGATCCGCATCAGAACGGTTTCGCTGGGGTGATCAGCCAGAAAGTCAGTCACGGTGAGCAACACGTCATCGAAGTTGAAGTGCGTTGTGACGAAGCCGTGATAGATATGGAACCGGTTGTTGATGCGACGGCACCGGATGTCCAGCACGCGCACGCCGGCAGCCAGCTGCTGTGCAAGCGACTTCGCCTGGGTCTGGGCGCTGTCGTAGTTGTCCAGGTCGTAGGTCATCGTATCGTGCGTACCCGGCAACGACATGTCGCGCAGCAGGCGCTTGTCGGCAACGTTGGCCATCCATTCGGAGTTTGAACGGCTGTTGCCCGAATCGTGCGAGTACGCCGAGTGGTCGTGCGCGAAAGCGCCCGTGCAGGGCAGCAGTGCCGCCAGGGCCATCGCCAGGGTGTTGATCCGGTTGTTCGAGATGCGTCGTTCCATTGCTGCTCCCTCCACGTGAATGCTGGGTGGGCGATGATCGGTGAACTCGCCCCGCTCGCCGTGCATGTTCCGGCTCGGAAGAGAGACTGATGCGTAAAAGTGAAGAGAATATGGAGTGGATAAAAAAACTCGTACAAACACGCTGAATATATTTTTCCTTTAACGCGTATGTTTTTTCCGATTTTTACGCTTACCACACCGCGTCGCACTGCGACAAAACCACAGCACCAAAAAAAGCCCCGCGACGATTGCTCGTCGCGGGGCCTTTTCACCCGGATGCCTACTGAAACCCGTTCCGGAACAGCACGTCGTCGGCAGCATATTCGAACGCGCCGATATCGCAATCGTCCGCACCGTCGCCCACACCGTCCACATCAATCGGACGATGCATGCCACGGGCGTCCTGTATCACTCCGGACGCCTGGCAGGCGCCCGCATCGATAGCCGCCGTACTCGTCGGCAGCAGCGCCAACGTGGGAAGACACTGGCCGTCGGGCAACCGTGTCTCGCAACCGTTATCCGCGAGCGTCGCCAGCGGAATGCTCACACCGAGCTGGTCCGTTGGCTGGTTCACCGCACAGCCAGCAGCGGCGCCTTCGATCCGGTTATATCCCAGCGACAGCACCACACCGTTGGCACCCAGCCCCGCACAGTCACTGGCGGCGGGCGCATTCGACCCCACTGTCGCAGTGTTGCCGCGAAGGATGGAATGACCGAGGCCGACATCGCCGTCAGTCGAGATGCCCGCGCCGTGCAGGGTTCCCGTGGACATTCCGGGCATGGTCGTGACCTGATTGTCGATCGCCGTGACGTGCTGCAACAGCGCCTGGAAGCCGTTCTCAATGTACAGGCCACCACCGCGGGCACTGCCGCTGGCGATACCGCTCCGCGCAACCGCGCGGTTGCCGCTCAGCGTGATGTTCCGCAGCACCGGACCGGGCTGCCCGAGCGGAGCGATCCCGCGCCGGTCGTCACCTGCCAGGATCACCAACCCGCCACCCGTGGCATTGCCGCTGCCCTGCGCGGAGCCGCCCTGGGCCAGGTTGCCTGCGGCGGTGATCCGCTCGCCCACGGACACCAGCCCCACGAAGCCCCCGCCGACGGCGTTCCCGGCGCGACCGGTTGCGTTGCCGCCAATCACCTGGTTGTTCTCCAGCAACAGATCGGTGACCTGGGTCGGCGTGTACTCCACATGGATCGTACCCGCCGCGTCGCCGCCGTTGGAAAATCCGAGGCCGCCCTGCGTGACGTTGTCGCGCGCAATGACGCGCTGCAGCTGCAGCCGCGTCCCCTGCCAGCGGAAGGCACCGCCCGTCGCGAAACCACCGGTGGGTCCACCGGCGACGCCGCGCGACAACTCCACATTGCCCCCCGTCGCACGATTGCCGATGAACAGCGTATCGACGATGACGCTGCCCGGGCCGCTTTCGGCAAACAGCCCCGCACCGTCCGCGCGGCCGCCGCTATCCGACGCCGTGCCTCCCAGTACGCTGTTGCCTTCAAAACGGGATCCGGAAATCGTGCTGTCGCCCTCCCCCGAAATCCAGACGGCGCCACCCTGGGCGCTGCTGGTCGCGCTGCCTCCGCTGGCCGCGCTGGACGCCGACCGGGCCTGGTTATTGCGAAAGGTCACGCCCTCGAGCGTGAGGCTCGCGTCGGAAACCAGCAGGGCGCCACCGCCGACGTCACCCGTGCCCGCCGGTGCAACGCAGCCATTCTCGATCGTCAGCCCCTGCAGGGTCAGCGCTGCGGTGGACGTCAACAGTCGGAAAGCGTCGGGATCCGCATCATCGCAACCCAGGGCCGGGTCGCGGCGCAGGCGAGTGTGCTGTCCGGCACGGATAACCAGCGAGCGTGTGATGTCAGGCAAACCCGCACGGGCGCCCTGCAGCAACTGCGTGTGACCGTCGTGGGCGGCGGCGACGGCAGCGGTATCTGCGGCCTGCACGGTGACCTCCGCATCCAGGACCAGGGTGTCCTTGACGCGACTGCCCGACGGGCAGTTGCCCACGGCCGTACCGGTGTTGGCGGCGAGAATCGCGTCGTGCAACGTGCAGCTGCCGTCGATGTGGATCGTCTGGGGATTGAGCGGTTCGTCGAAGAACTCCAGCTCGCCCAGGTGATGCTCGGTTCCGTCCGTATTGCCGTCGCCAGTGGTCGAGAACACGCGGTATCGGATGTAGCGGTAGGCGGGCGGCGTGACATAGTCGCTGCCGGCGCGGAACAGCAACACCTGGTTGGGCGCGCTGAACGGCGACACCCCGTCCTGCGAATAGGAGTAGATATCCGTGTACACCTGACCGTCCACCGAGCCCTGGATCTTCCAGATATCGGGATCACGGCCAGGCTGGATGTCATTGCCGGTCGTGATCGTAAATGCCCGCAGCACGATGGGCGCGGCGAAGATGGCCTGGACGTACAGGCTGCCGGATTCGTTCTCTGCGGTCGCGGGATCGTCTATGCCCTGCGATGGCGAATCGCAACACCACTTGTGATCGAACGCGCCGACGGCGTTATCGAACACGTTGAACGCGCGCTCGCCCCCGTTGCTGCCGTTGCTGAATGCAGCTTCGTTGTTGGCCGCGAAGGTGGCGTCGAAGCCACATTCCAGCGGGCTATTGCCGGCGATGACGCATGACTCGTCGCCGTCGCCATTGCGGTCCGTCGCATCTGCGCCGACCAGCGAGGCCGTTCCGAGCCCCTGTACTTCATAGGCCGAAACCCACCCGGTGAACAACAAGCCCACCACCCATCCCATCGACGCCAGGCGCCGCCACTGTCGCTGCATGTGTACCTGTCCTTTGAAATTGCCGGCTATCCGGACTGTGCGTCAGTCCGTCGCGCCCCTACAGAAGCGTCAACAACGGCGCACACCTATCGCGCCCAGGTCGGCATGCCGGCCATGATCGCGGAGCGCGGCACCATAGCAACGGACTGTGCAGCAAATGTGCAGTGCAGGCGGGATATCGAGTGGCCGCCTATTTCACGGCGCCCGCCTGCCGCACGAGGTAGTGCGCCTGATGCGGCAGTGCGGTGCGGGCGATGTCGTGCGGAGTCGTGTTCTTGGCTGACAGGCCGGGCATGAAATTCAGGCCGGCAGTGGCGTAGCAGTGCTGGACGAATGCCGAGCAATACAGGGAACCTTCGCGCGCCAGCAGGTTTTCCCGCTCGCGCAAGGTCGGACGCGCCAGCGAAAGCATGGTGCCGACGATTTCGCGCAACGAATAGCGGGTGGAGTTGGCCAGCAGGTCCAGGGCGGCCGTCAGTACACGCCTCGCCCCGGCGTCATCCAGGCCGAAATCCAGGACCGCCAGGTTAGGCCACTCGGCTTCGTCGAAGTACTTCGACAGTCGATTTTCCTGTGCACCCAGGCGGATCTGCTTGTGACGAAGATCCAGATCCGATTCGAGCACCCACCAGTGGCCGTCGCTGCGCGCCTCGCCGATCAGAAAGGCATGCGACCAGGCACTGCCGGCGGGATCCGCCGTAATCAGTCGCTGGGCCTTCCGGATCGTCCGGTCCACCAGTGCATTGCCGCCGGCCAGGCCGATACGCGCGGGCCCCGCATGCCTCTGCAGGAACGATGAATTGGCAGTTTCAACGTCGGCGTGCACGTAGGACATGGGCGTCGTATCCGGCAATGGCTTCGCATTTTGCCAGTATTGGCCGCCCAGCGGCGCTTGGACGCGCAGCCTGCCGCCGGACCCGGTGCCTGAGGGCGTGCCGCGAACACCGGATCCGGCCAGACCGCCCTCAGTTCATCCGCAAGGTATGCGTCCACGCGTGATCACTGGCGCGCACCGCCCATTGGTAATTCACCCAGGTGTAGCCCTCGCCCGGCCAGGGGTTCATGTAGGCCACTCGTTGCGTTCCGGAGGTGTCGTTGTACCCGTACCCCACGATGAAGTGCCCGCCACCGCCCGTCCAACCATAGCGCATGACGAAGGGACGATTGGCGTTGACTTCGGTCACGACGGTGCTCCAGCGCAGGTAATTCTGTATTCCGTAGCTGCGCACACCCCAGTGATTGAGAATGCCCTGAATACTTCCGCCGCCGCCGTAGATCCCATTGGGCGAGTTGGCGTAGTTGTTCCAGTTGAACGTGCTGTTGCCGCAGGCATGGCTGATGCCGAACGCCCAGTTCACCACACTGCACTGACTGGGCGACTGGTTGTAGCGATTGAGGACCGAAACGGCCACACCCGCCCAGCACCAGTTGCTGTGTTCCTGCGTGACCAGATTGACCGGGATGTAGCGATGGCCGTCGCCGGCGGCCGCATCGGCAGCCGCGGCCACGAGCGCGACTGCAAGCAGGTTGCGAATCACGGGTTTCATGAGAGATCTCCTGTCGCCGGATTACTGGGAAAGGTTGCGCGCAATCACATCGCGCAACGGCACGGCAAATGCCGACTCGTCCAAGGCACCCGCCTTGTCCAGGCCCAGCATGCGGCGCGCGCCGCCCAAGGGGACGTAGCTGACGCGGCGATCAACGCCGCGCAGCTCGATGAAATCCGACGACGCCTGCGGTACCCGAACGAAGCGCACCGCATCGGCCTTCGTGCTGCGCGCGATCTGCGCGACCTCTTCGGACAGCGCAGCGCCGCCGATTGAGACAATCGACCAGCGCCCATCCTGCATAGCCAGGGTGAGGAGGCCGACAGGGCTATCGTCGACACTGACCACATACCGCCACTGGCCGGTCGGGCGCGCCGCATCGGCGAGACTGCGACCCGCCAGCAACAACTGCGGATCCGCCTGCCACTCTTCGTAACCGAAGCCGACCGTGGCGCGGCGAAGATCCTGCACGTCGCTTACTGCAAAGGGAAATCCGACAGGAAGACTGCCCTCCAGCGGAGCGAGCGAAAGCCCCAGCTCGTTCAATGCGGCCTGCGCGATGTCGGCGGCTGGTCGCATCGTGGCGTCCTCTGCCGAGGCAAACGCCGTGTCGGACATGCCGACAACCGCGAGCACGGCGGCCGCGAGAATACGTCGGATGGAATGCATGATGGACTCTCCTCTTGCCATTGATGGGAATGACAAAACGAAGAGAAAGCGGCCCCTGAGATCCGATCGATCCGGCTTCCCCAGGTACGCAACGTGGGATTACTGCGTCACGCCCCACTCATCAGTACCCGAAAGCAGCCCGAAGCCCGCCATGTGATTTCGAATATTCTGTTTTAAAGTGCATTACTGCCTTATGCAATTTGACGCATATATTGCATAAACCCGCATACAAGAACGCTTTCCACATCGCGTTGCGTTTCCGGCATGAATCACGCGCATGCGGGAACGTGAGGCACCTTCCGCCTATGCCGCACAGTTCATTAAAGAAAACCGCCGGCGAATACCGGCGGTTTCCGACTGCGCCATCCTGGCAGCAGATCCAACGAACAGTTACTGCGACAGGCTCACGCTGATCGCCTCGTCCGAACCACCGGCCGGAACAGTGACCGCCGTAATCTGCTGCAGGTTCGTGACGTTCCCGATCATCTTGGCAATGCGCGGGCCACGACCGTGCTGGCCGAGAACGACCGACGCTTCAGCGGTGTTCGCGTCAACGACGAGCGCGTCGGCGATACCGTCCTGGTTGAAGTCCGCCACAAGCCGGGAAACGCCGGACGCCTTCACATCCATACCAACCTTGCTCAGGTCAGGACCGCCCTGCGCCTTGCCCGCCGAAGTGATGGACGTGTTCCACACGTGGACCCACTGCACGGCCGACTGCGTGCCACCCGGCCCCCAACAGGTGATCACCTCGAACGAGGAGAACGAGAAGTAGCGGAAGATCGAACCCGAAGGGCCATAGGGCGAGCAACCCGTGGTGTTGTATGAGTTCCAGAAGATCGTTGCCCAACCCGGCTGCTGGAGGCTGAAGGGCGACGACCAGGTGTGGATGACCGGCGGCGGCGGCGACACCGTGACAGATGCCGTCTTGGACGTCGAACCGGACGCATTCGTACAGGTCACCGTGACGGACTGGTTGCTCGTGGGGTTGAGCGTGGACGAGCCGGCAGTCGTGGTGACATTCACCGGACCCGTGCTGGTACAACTGCTGGCGTACTGGGAGCTCCAGGTGAACGTCGTGGACTGGCCGGTGAACACGGAGGCCGGCGAGAACGCGGCGTTGACGACCGGCAGCGAATCACCGGGCGCCACAGTCAGGGTGGCGCGACCAATGCCCGTCTGGCCGTCAATGATGCCCTCGCAAACCACGCGGGCAGAGAGGCTGGTGGTCGGCGTCAGGACGAACGAACCTGCATCATCACCCCAATCCAGGCCGGGCACGCCGGTAATTTCGCAGCCCGCTGCGTCACCACCGCTGACGAACCAGGAAAAGGTGGTCTGCTGGCCGGCCACAATCGAGCTGGGAGTGAAGCGGGCGGTCACGCGCAGCAGTGGCGCGCGTTCCGACGCCGTTTCCGCAACGGCCACGCCGGCCGTCAGAATCGCGCCCAGGGAAACAACGCTTGCAAGAATTGCCCTTTTCATATTATCGGATTCCATAAGTTGATTGAGATTTCACTCGCCCACGCACGCGGACGCTCGATGCCGGCGCCAGCGGAAAAGGCGGCGCGACGTAAAGAGCGAGGGGATGGATTTGGCGCACCAGAATGTGGCGGCCGACAGCGGATATAAGGCGGCGATTCACGCATGTCAATCGCAACATTGCTACTTCTCGACGAAGCGCATTGGCAACTGCATCGCAAACGAAAAATAAACACTTGCCGTTTTAGTGTCCTTTTAGGGATTTTGCAGCGAAAATGGCGGCGATCGCGCTGCGATCTGGCTCGCTGGCGTGCCCATGATCCGTTGCCCGGACCGAACACACGCCCTCGTAGTGGACGGACGCCATTCGCACCACACGAAGACAGAAATACCGTCCGGCGTCACTGCCGTGCGCGGCTCGCCTGAATACTGGCTCGACGGTTTTTGGCGGACGTGTTTGCGCGGACAATCACGATCGGCCTATTTTCAAACTGACCGCATACGCGCTGGATATTGCCTGGCGATAATCCGGCGACCAACCGTTCAAGCGTCGGCAGCCGTCAGTGTCCGTCTGCCGGGACATAAGTGGCCGGCGCCGGTGCCGGCAACGGGAACAAGGTGATGAACCGCTTGAACAGAGCCTGGTCACCCGAGAGGGTGAGCTCACCGGCGCGCAGCGCGTCCTTGATCGGGTAGCCACCGTAGATCAGGGCCAGGAGCAGCGCCGGGCTGGTCGCGACGACGACGTCGGGGGCATCGGCACTGCCGCGAACCAGCTCCAGCCGGCCGGCGCCGATACGTCCCCGAAAGCGCTCTTCGCCAAAACGGAATTCCAGTACCCCCTTCACTCCCGCCGACGAAACCGGATCGAACATGGTTCGCAGGGACAGCATGGTCGAATCCACGCTCAGTGGATCCCCCTTCGGCAGGTTGGGCGATTTTGCGCCCCAGCGCCCCAGCGCCATGATGACGCCTTCCAGCTGTGCGCCCCACTCGGTCAGTTCGTAGACCCAGACCGAAGCCGGCGGCGGCAGCTTGCGTCGTTGCAGGATCGAGGCGCGCTCGAGTTCCTCCAGTCGCTGCGTCAGCACATTGGGGCTGATTCCCGGCAGGCCTGCGCGCAGATCCGTGAACCGCTTCGGGCCGAGTATCAGCTCACGCGCCACAAGCAAGGCCCAGCGCTCCCCGATCAAGTCCAAGGCGTGCGCCGCGGCGCATCCGTCTTCATAGCTGCGTTTGCCGACCATGCCACGATTCTACCGCATCGTTGCGATTCGGATGAGTTTAGTTGCTTTTTAGGAGTATCGAGTGCTACTTTGCAATCCCCATCGCAAGCAACGAGGTCGCCATGCTCACGCTGAACCCGTATCTGACGTTTGACGACAACTGCGCCGAAGCCATGCGGTTCTACCAGGAAGTGCTCAAGGGGGATCTGCAGCTGATGACTCACGCCGACGCACCTCCGGGCAATGAAATGCCCGGCGCGGATCCGACCAAGGTGATGCATTCCTGCCTCACATTCCCTGGCGGCGTCATCATGGCGGCCGACGCCTTCGCCGGCTGCAACACCGGGCCGGCCAAGGGCTTCGCCCTCACCCTCACCTTTGATTCGGTCGACGAGGCCAGCGCGACCTTTGACGCCCTGGGCAAGGACGGCCGGATCGACATGCCCCTGGCGGAAACGTTCTGGGCAACCCGTTTCGGCGTGCTGACCGACCGTTTTGGCGTCCAATGGATGGTCAACGCCGGCATGAAAATGCCCTGAGGCGAATGAGCCGAAGGCATGCCACATGCCTTCGGCTTTCGAGCCCCCTAGGCGACCGCCGGGCGCGGTTCGTCGTAGTGCGGCGGCTGGCCGTCTCGCGATGTGGCGAATCCCCTCACCAGCAACCAGCCGGCCGTGCCTACGAAGGCCAGCGCCGGGAGCACCAGCAAGGGATAGATGACACGCAGCCCGAACAACGGGAAGCTGACCGTGAACATCTGCACCAGAATGCTCGCGACGCCGAATCCCGCCAACGCCCGCGGCACGAGGCGTTCCCGGTAGAGCAGCAGGAAGAACGCCAGCACACCGGCGCCACCGGCCAGCACATGCGGGAAATGCACGCCGTTGCGCAGGCCCGCCAGCACCTTCTTGAGCAGCTGGTACTCCGGGCCCGCCGCTGTACCGGCCGCCAGGTACTGCTCGCTCAGCGTGCGGAAGGCTATGAAGGTTGCGCATTCGACGACCGTGATTGCCAAGGTCGCGGCCGTGATCGCGTAGTAGAGGCCAGTCAGTCGTGGATGGGCCTTGCCAAAGTGCGCCGACATGGTCGACGCCACCGCAATCGACAGCAGACTGCCGAGCAATCCGAGCACGGCGATCAGTCCGATCTGTATCGGATGGGCGGCCGCATTGACCAGCAGCCCTTCGCCTCCGAACAGGTCGGTCTGCAACTTGAAGTTCGACGTGATGCCGATAACGAAATTGCCGACAATCGCCGCACCGATCCAGCGCCCCGCGTTCTCAAGACTGTTTGTTTTCACCGCCATCCCCTTTCCGATGTGTGCCAGACGGGAAACAATCTGGCGCTGTCGTACTCAGGCGGGAAGCGGGCCGCGACGAATGACGGCGGGCAGGGATCGGGTGACGAATGGAGCGGACGGATCACGCCGGCCGTCCGGCTCGGCGCGCCGGTACGCGCAACCGTGTCTCAGCGCGATGCGGACAGGCAGGATCCGCGGCGCAGATGGTGCGAACCGGACGAG
This sequence comes from Tahibacter amnicola, assembly GCF_025398735.1. NCBI lineage: Bacteria > Pseudomonadati > Pseudomonadota > Gammaproteobacteria > Lysobacterales > Rhodanobacteraceae > Tahibacter > Tahibacter amnicola. The sequence goes on along the minus strand of NZ_CP104694.1, from coordinate 2,631,305 downwards.
GCCGAGGTGAGGATCAACTCCGTACCCTTGCCCCGCGTCACCACCCAGGCGGTATTACCCAGCGCGCTGTCGCCGCTGATGACCAGATCATTGCCATTGCGGTCATAGGGGGCGGTAATCATCTCGGTGGTCGGCGTGCTGTGCATGACCGTCGTCGCCGTAAAGACCCAGGTACCGGTCCTGGAGGAATCGACCTCGCCGTCGGGCGTGGCAGACATCCCATAGGCACACCAGCGGCCGGAGATGTCGATCTGGTCCGGTGACACCGCCGGCGCCACGTTGATGACGGACGGATTGGCCACTTCTTCGCGCTGGCGCGTCGTCAGGATGCCGTCGACCTCAATCTCGTAACCCTGCGCGCCGGGACATGGCTTGTCCTGGAATGCCAGGGTACCGTCGGGTCGTTTGCACTGGTAGGCCGCTGCATGGGCAAGAGACGATGCAAAAAGCAGGGAAACAAGAGCGAGTGGCTTCATCGGCAAGTCCTGTGACCAACGCCCATTGTGGCACAACCCATGGGCGCTCGACGCCAAGGCGATCACACCTGGCGCCGCCCCCGGACCGGCCGTCGCCGACCACCGGCGCTAAGCGCCAGATCCCGGCCGCGCAAAAGCGCGACGCCGCCCTTCCAGGACGTCGCCGCGCGCTACTGGTACTGGCCGTTGTCAGTGCAAGGATCAGGCGGAGAACTGGTAGTCACCCTCGATCAACGCCGCACGCGCACCCGCCTGGATCTTCCCCACCACCTTCTCGACGGCGCCATAGAAGACGTCCAATGACAGCGGCTTGACCAGATACATATTGCAGCCGGCCAACGCGCCGCGCGCCCGGTCAAACGGTGACGAGCGGCTGGTCAGCATCACGACCTGCCGGGACTTTCCAACCGGCGTACGACGGATGGCCTTGCAGATCGCATAGCCGTCTTCACCCGGCAGTACCACATCGAGGAATACGACGTCGTAGCGCTTCTTCGCCATCATCGCCGCGGCCTGGTCACCGCTGGATGCAAGGTCGGTGATGAAACCGACGTCCTTGAGCGCGGCGTCAAGCTGGTTGCGGACCGTCACGCTGTCATCGACGACCAGCGCCTGCAGCGGTGCCATGCCGTAGGCACCGGCCGATGTCACGCGTTCCGCCAACGACTGGCGCGCAGCGGCGATTGATCCGCGCAGCAAGCCCTGGACGGGTGCAGCCGGTGACGGCGTGGCCGCCTCGCCCGGTGAAGCGGAAGCCGCCGTGTTGATGGCACTGACGGAGGACTGCGTGGCGATGGTCTTGGCAATGTCCTGCAACGTCAGGACCAGCTGCGACAGCAGCGATTTGTGGGCGATGCGATAGATGCCGTCGCCACGCTGGCCATCGTTGGAAACGTAGATGATCTTGATATTCGGATCGGCATTCTGCAGCACCGTCAGTTCCCGGCGGGCCTCTTCAGCGTTGAGCGCGTCCAGGTCGATCAGGCCTATCCGGCAGTCGGCCGAACCCGCCGCCTTCACCGGCACAAAATTCGTGGTGCTGTGTTTCTGGTGGGACAGCACGATATTGATCATGCGTTCCTCGCGTTGCGAGATACCAAACAGCGCAACGTTTACCGTTCCGGCGTTCAACATATTTCCCCCAACAGGCCTCGACCTTCCGCACGCAGCAACCGCAGCACTGCGTTCCCGGGAGGGGAAATGCACCGGTAATGCCACATCGTGAAAATTCTTCACAAGGCGACGAGTGCACCTGCTGTTTCCAGCCTTCGAAAGCCCGGCGTAACCACAATCGAACCGGATCAGATTCATCCACTTGCGCAAGCGTGTGCATCCATTTTCCAGCCTCCGAATGGATCGACCCGCCGTTGTCCGCGCGCACCGACGAGATTCCGTCGCTCCTCGCAGGCAAGGCCGCCACGGCATTTTTCCGGCACTGGTCCGCGGCCGCTTCGTCGATCTTTTGACGCGGCACCAAGGCGAGGGGACATCCCTCGCGCACCCGGCTGGTCAAGATCCATTTTCCAGAAATAGCCTTGGTGTCATGGTCCAGCTCGCCAGCCCGATTTCCGGCAAGACAGCGCGACCGCTTTGGCGCTGCCCATTCGAATCCGGAAAACCGCCCGGATAATCCGCCATCAATACAAGTGCTTGCCGCGAACATAGGCCATTCGGCTACCGCCTCCGCCGCCCCTCGACAACGCCCGGTATTTTGTCGAAAACTCGCGGAATTGCTTTATCCGCACCGATCACCCGCACAGCCGGTCCGCTCACCCATCCCGCCGTGAGCGCGGCGCAGGATCGGTTGCGCGCATTCTCCGGCGCGGGGGCGCCGGCTTGCGGGTCGCCGTAGTGGGCGGCCCTTCTACCTGGGAGGGAAGAAGGATGAAAGCAGTTCCTGCTGTGAAAGCGACGGGATTGGCGCGTCACGCGCTGTGGGCCGCCTTGTTTGCGTCGGCCGCCGCCAGCGCCGCCGACGTCAATCCAAGCTTGTTGGCGAGCGAAAACGCGGGCAAGACCCAAGACGTCCTGCTTGTGATGGACGACCAGAAGACCCCGCTCACCACCCCGCTGGCGGAAGAGGCCGATTACCTGGTCCGGCGTCGCGCGCTCGTGGCAAACCTGATCGCGCGTGCCGATGTTTCGCAGGAGTCAGTACGCGCCTGGCTGGACGCGCGCGGCATCCAGTACCGGGCCTACTGGATCGCCAATGTCATTCAGGCCGAGCTGCCCGCGTCCGCCTTGCGCGAACTGGCTGCGCAGCCATCGCGCAAGTCGCCGCTGCGGCGCGTAGCGCGCGTCGAGCCCAATCCCGTCCTCAAGACGTCGCTGCCCAAGGAAACCAGCGCTACCGAGTCGGTCGAGGCGATCGCCAGCGGCGTCAATCGCATTCGCGCTCCGTCGGTCTGGTCTGCCGGATTTCGCGGGCAGGGCGTCGTGATCGGCGGCATGGACACGGGGTATCAATGGAACCATCCGGCGCTCAAGCGCCAGTACCGGGGTTGGAACGGCACGACCGCCAACCACAACTACCACTGGCATGACGCTATCCACAACGCGTCCGGCAACACCTGCGGCAACAATGCTCCCGCGCCCTGTGACGACAACGGCCACGGCACGCACACGGCAGGTACGTTTGCCGGCGACGACGGAGGCAGCAACCAGATCGGCGTAGCACCCGGCGCAAAATGGATCGGTTGCCGCAACATGGCTGCCGGCAACGGCACGCCGGCGCGCTACATCGAATGCCTGCAATGGATGCTGGCGCCAACCAACCTGGCCAACCAGAATCCGGATCCGGACCTCGCGCCGGACGTCACCAGCAATTCCTGGGGCTGCGTGCGTTCGGAGGGTTGCACCACGGGCAACGAGATCCGCTCGGCAGTCGACAATCTCGTCGCCGGCGGCGTCATGGTGGTTGCCGCCGCAGGCAACGATGGTTCCTCCTGCTCGACGATCAAGGATCCGCCGGCCGTCTACAGCTCGGCCTTCGTTGTCGGTGCGACCGGCACGACCAATGACAGTCTCGCCAACTTCTCCAGCCGCGGACCGGTGTCCGGCCAGTCGGCGATCAAGCCGGACCTGAGCGCCCCCGGCGTCAGCGTGCGTTCCAGCGTGCGTAACAGCAGCTACGGCACCATGAGCGGTACCAGCATGGCCACGCCCCACGTCGCCGGCGTCGTCGCATTGATGATGTCGGCGAAGCCGGCGTTGAAGGGCAACCCCGCCAAGGTGGCACAGCTGCTGCGCCAGTCGGTCGTCAGCGCCAGCGTACCCTTCAGCCAGACCTGCGGCGGCACGACCTCCGGCACTCGACCCAACCACATGGTCGGGCACGGCCGCCTCGACGCCTGGCTGGCCTACCAGGCCGCCATCAACTCGCCGTAATTGAGCAGTACTGCGACAGGCGGCCGGCGCTGTGCGCCGGCCGTCAATGCCAGGTCCAGTCGTGCAGCAGTTTGGCCACGACAACGCGGCAATGCTCACGCTGGGCGTGCTGCCGCGCCGTCTCCACGGCGTCGCGGTAGCGGCGACGTCCGCCCAGATGATCATTGTGCTGCATCGCGCCGGCGCCCGGTTCACGCAGGATATGAAACAGATCCACGTAATCGCTCCGTTCGATGCCCTCGTCGAAGGCGGGTATCGGCTTCGACGCGCGACTTCGCGACGACCCGCCTCCGGGATGGATGCCCTGCATTTTCTGCATTATCCACAACTGCGTATACCCCATGGCGACATGATCGATCGGGTCATGCACCTTCTCGAACCCGACGGGCATCAGGTACGACCAGCGCCCTTCGTACCGATTGGTGAGGTAGATGAAGGCACAGGGCACGACCGGCTCGCCCGGTTCGTCAAATGGCGTACGACGCGGCTCAAGCGCACCGGGAAACTGTTCCAGATAGACACCCATGACGGCTCCTGCCTTGGTGAACACGGGGGCAGACAGACACCGGATTTGCAGCGGGACCTGAATCCGGTGTTGCGGCAGTATCGCCCATCGGATGTCGAGCAACTGGCCTAGACGCCGAATCGGCGGCACAATCGGGCCATCATCCAGGTGCCGCCACACGGCGGACCGGTGCGCCGTTCGTGGTCCCTTGCCGCTACCCGCCTGCGCCACCGGTGGAGCAATGACCGCCGGCACACAGCCATTCGGGCGATGATCTGCACTGGCACACCGATGACCGAGCCGGACGAATCCGACGACCAGATCCATTTCAGCAGCCATTGGCTCGACCTCTATGAACAAGGCCGGCTGGAGGAAGCCTACCGCTATGTCGAGGGCGTCGCCCGCGCCGGAAACGCGGACGCCGCTTTTTTCTGGGCCAGCAGTACGGCGTCTATGCGCCCAGGGCCGTGTGCAACTACTCCAAGGCAGCGAAGTGGTTCGAGCGCGGCGCCGAACTGGGACACGCCGCCTCGAAATACGAGTACGGTTACGCCCTGCTCACTGCACTGGGTGTCGCACGCGACCTCAATCGCGGCCTGGCGCACATCCGCAGTGCGGCGGAACTCGGCAACCGTCTGGCGCTGCAATTCCTGCTCGACACCGAGTCCCAGCACCACTACGGATTTGCCCTGCTGCCGCAGGAAGCCGAGGCGTTGCGTCAGCGTCTTGACCAATTGGAAGACTGATCAGTGCATCACGGCGCCGCATTCCGCAGCAGGCGTACCTTGACCGGTTCCAGGTAGCGCAAGCGGTAATCCTCTTTTGGCAGCCGCCCTACCAGCTCGCGGTACGACGCATCGACTGCGGTCGCATCCGGTGCCGCCATCGCACATAGCGACTGCAGCCACGCGGCAACACTGGCCTCCGCCGAGGTGATCTTCGCCGCTACCCATTTGGGAGCATCCGCGGATACGGCGACGCAGACAGCCTCGCGCGCCTGCCAGCCCTGCGCGCCCAGACGCGCCAGCTGCGCCAGAAGACGTCCTCGAAGCAGACTCGCATGGTCCGGGGCGAACAAGGGCGCCAGCACCTTCTGACTTTCGGCCAGATCCGCCTGGGCATCCGCGTAGCGCTGTTCCGTCATCGCCAGCACGCCGCGCCAGCGCAGCCATCCCCCCTGATGCAAGGGAACACCCGCGCGCACCGCCACCTCCACCGCCTCGGTCAGCAGTTCACGCGCCACCGCATTGTTACCGAGCTGGAACTCCAGCGCGCCCAGGTTTCCGAGGGAATTTGCCAGGCCACGCAACCGGGGTTCGCCACCCGCCCGGTCGAGCGCAACCACGCGTTTGAGCAGCGGCAGCGCCTTGGTCAGTTGCCCGGCCTCATACAGGGTCACGGCATAGTTGCCCAGCTTGACCGAAATGATGGGGTTGTCGGGCCCGTACAGGGCTTCCATCACCGCGAGCGATTCCGCGTTGAGCGCAATGGCTTCGTCCTTGTGTCCCTGAGCGGCCAGGGAACGCGCCAGGTTGTCCAGGGCGTCGGCAAGAATGCGCGGTGGCGTATCCGGCGTGCGGCGCAGTTCTTCGACGAGCGGACGCAACCGGCTCACCGCTTCGGCAGCACGCCCGAGCTTCACCAGCGAGTAGCTGAGCGTTCCGAGCAATTCTTCGCGTCGCCGCAGATACTCACGATCACTGGTGGTCAGTGCCAGCGCGCGCTCCATCTGCTTCACGACTTCCGCGTGACGGTTCTGCCGCGACAGATACATCGAACGCATTTCAATCGCCTGCAGCAATGTGCGTCGCTGTGCCGGATCCTCCGGATTCACCATCGCTTCCACGCGATCAAGCAATGCCGCGCAATCGTCCGTCCGGTTGCGGCTCGACGCGACGTGGCAGCGTAAGCGCAGGATCTCGGCCTGGTGTGCAACCGCGTTCAACGAGACGGCGATGCGCTCGGCTTCGTCCAGGAGCGGCTCGACCGAATCGGGCAGCTCCATACCCGCGTAGGCCGTCGCCATGGCCAGAAGCAGTTCCAGGCGCGCCGACGGCTGGTCGGCCAGCTCGGATCGGATCGTCCGCGTGCCTTCATCCAGAAGATCCTGCACCGTCAATTCCGTCTTCTTGCGCAGCCCGGGATCCGCACTTTCGAAAAGGTGCGTCATGAACGCCAGCGACTGGCGCGCCGTATCACGCTCGGACCGTGCAATCCGCGCCTGCCACAGCGCCACGCCCAACCCACTGACCAACCCGATGACAGCAATAGCCGCCAGGACGGCTGCCAGCGCATGGCGACGCAGAAAGCGCGCCGCGCGGTAACGCCATCCGCCACGCCGCGCCAGCACCGGCCGACGATCCAGGTAACGCTGGATATCCGCCGCCAGGTCGCCGACGGTCGAGTAGCGCTGTGCCGGCTCCTTGCGCAGGGTCTTGAGCACGACGGCATCCAGGTCACCGCGCAACGCGCGGGAGAGCAAGCCCGGCGTCAGATGCCGCTGCGCCGCACGGGCGTCCGCCTCGGCATCGCTGCGCGTCACGGCGGCGCTCGGGCGGGTCGGCTCCTGGTCCAGGATGGCCCGCTCGTAGGCAGCCGGTGTCGAATCTTTCAGCTGGTACGGGCGGCAGCCAGTCAGGAGTTCGTACAGCAGCAGACCAAGTGCATAGATGTCGACGGCCGTCGTGACCAGCTCTCCTCGCACCTGCTCCGGCGCAGCGTACTCGGGCGTGAAAATGCGCGTGGTGCTGGTTGCGGTATCGCTGTCGATCAGCTTGGCAATGCCGAAGTCCAGCAGCTTCGCCTGGCCACGCGAATCGACCAGAAGATTCGACGGCTTGAGATCACGGTGCACGACCAGCCGCGCGTGCGCATGCGCCACCGCGTCGCAGACGGTGAGGAACAGGCGCAACCGTTCACGCAGACTCAAGCGCCGGGCGTCGCAATACTCGCGCAGATTGCTGCCGTCGACATATTCCAGTGCCAGCCAGGGTTTTCCGTTCGCGGTGACGCCGCCATCGACCAGGTGCGCGATGTTCGGATGCGTCAATCCCGCCAGGATCTGCCGCTCCGCGCGAAACCGTGCGTGCAACTCGTCGGTGTCCCAGCCGCCGCGCATCAGCTTGATGGCCACCGACTGCTGGAACTCACCGTCGTCGCGCTCGGCCAGCCAGACCTGTCCCATGCCGCCACGCCCCAGTTCCCGAACCAACCGGAACGGACCAACCCGCACACCCGCCAAGGCGACCCGTTCCTCCCGATCATGGTCCTGCGCGGCCGCCTCGATCAGGTCCGGCGCGTGGCCGGCGAGCGCCGTGGTCAGCGTGACATCCTGGTCCGCGCGCAGTAGCGCCAGCGCCTCGGCACGCACGGCATCATCGTCCGGACACAACTGTTCAAGCCGATCGTTCCAGCGCTCGGCAGGTGCGTCGGCCAAGGCGTCGAACAATTCGCGCGCACGTCGCCAGCGTTGTGCATCCATCTGCCGTCCTCCCCGCTTTCGACGATTTTAGACAGCTGTCGGGACACACCGCACACCCTGCCGCAGGCCAGGACCCCGCATCGATCCGTATCAGTCCAGGTTGGGTGCCGGTCCGAAGGCGTTGCTGAACACCAGATCGTTCTGCAGCCGTGCGACACCGAAATCAAAGTCAGCGGTATTGGACTGGACGGAAATGCTGCCTGCGACAATCGGCCGGCCGTTCTGTACGGCCAGCACGGCGCCGCCGTCAAACGCGCCCGGCATCTGAAAGTCAATCGCGCGATAACCCTGCAACAGGTTGAAGGTGTAGTCGACGCCGCCACCGGCGTTGTAGCGCCCCACCATCAGCTGCGACGACGCCCCGCCCGAAGCCAGGAACGTGCCGGACACGAGGAACTTGCCATCCGACTGCTGCGTGATCCGCTTGAGGTCGATGGCGTCACCACCGAGCATCAGGCTATAGCCATCGCCGCTCGCCCAGTTACCGTACGGCTCGCCCGCGCCACTCAGGGACGCGGCGACACCGCGGCGCTTGCCAGTACTGGTGGCGGTGCCGACCGCGATCAGCCCGAACCCGGGTACCTCGATGGCGTCGCGGTAGTAGGCCGGCCCGGTGTCGGTGCCGAGGAAATTCAAGGAATCGCCAACGACGGCACCGTCGGACAGCCGGACTTTCACAACCAGCGCGCCGCGATGTCCGCCTGGATTGGTAACGCCCTCGCCCACGGCAAAGAGGATGTCCCCGGTCAGGGCCGCGCCGTGCAGTTCCGCGCGGATCAGGCCGTCACGCAGGGTATGTACCTTGCCACCATTGCCGAAGGACGTATCCAGGGTGCCGTCGGCCTTGAGCAGCGCCAGCGCGGCGTGATCCGGACCCGCACCCGCGTCGGCCGTGCCCATCAGCAGAAGCCGCCCATCCGGCAGGCGTTTCATGCGGTAGGCCGTGTCCTGCAATGTACCGCCCAGGTTGATCGGCACGATCACGCAGGCGGTGTTGGTTCCGCTGAATACCGCAAGCCCCGCACCGCGGATCTTGCACACCGTGAAGTCGGTGTCGCTGGAAGTGATCCGGCGCGTACCGCCAATCAGGATATCGCCCTGGCTGTCGAACGTTGCCGAATTGGCCAAGGTGTTGCCGGTACCCTGGGGTGCGACGTAACGGCCATTGGTGCCGAAGTCCGTATCGAGCACCCCGTTGGGAAGGAGGTGAACGACTGTCAGGCGGAAATCGTTCGTACCCTGCACGTTGGACGACCCGACCAGGTAGATCGAGTTGTCGGGCGCGACCAGCACTTCGGCGACATAGTCGCTGTTGCTGCCGCCTCCGTTGATCGGAATGACGTTCCGGCCGGTTGAGAATATGCCAAAGCTCGTGTCGAGTTCGCTGTCGGCAGCGCCAGCCACAGCAGAGAGTCCAAGGGCGGCACACGCCAGGAAGGATCGGACGGACATGGCGGAATTCCTCGTATCGGGGCGGTGGCGCCCACCCCGGCTGGGAGGCGCCTCGCCGGGACATACGGGGAATGCCCGCCGTAGGGATCATCCCTCACTCCGTCCGGCACCCGCCGACGGGCTTCGACACGCCAGCAATGGAATGCGCCCTGTTTCAACGTATATTAGTACTCTTTAATACTTATCATTTCCATTCGCCCGAACACCGCACGCGCGCATGGCTACAGCGCCGGAATGCGCGTGACGCCATCCGAACGCCTGCGCGATACCCCGGCTATTGTCCACTTCCGCGGCGTGAACGGGCGGCCCGTCCGCTGGCATCGACAAAACGAAGGCACCGACGGCCTGGCGCCTTCGATTTGCCCGGTATCGCACGCCTGGCGGCGCGATGCAGCACTCGGGGTACACTGATCCCAGCGCCACGTTGCCACAGGACCCGAGTGTGGAAATCACCCGCGAATCGTTGGCCGCCCGCTATGCTGACCTGGCCGATGCGCCGCTGCTGCACCGTCTGCGTTCCGGCGCACTGACCGAACTGGCGAAGGAAGTCGCCATCGCCGAAGCAACCCGGCGCGGACTGGACTGGAGCCGCCCCCCGGAGCCGGTTTCAGACCCCGAGCCAGCACTTGTGCCGATTGACGAAAGCGTCGTCGTCATCGAACCGGACCACTTCGAGACCAATCCCTACCAGGCGCCCCGCGCCCACGTCCGCTTCGACCACAGCACGGTCGGATGGACCGTGCAGAGCATGGCCTGGTGGATGTACATCGTGCTGCTGGCCGCACTGACGCTCAACCAGGCCTATCACCACGCCGAAACGGGCGATCCGTTCCGCAGCTTCGGAGCGCGCCTGGTCATCGAGCTGGCCAGCATCGCCGGCCTGGTCGGCTGGCGCCTGCACCGCGCCTGGCTCAGTCCCTACCTGTGGCTCGCCGTCGCCGCCGTGCTCGCGGCCTTCATGGTGGTGACGCTCAAGCAGATCGTCGTCTTCGCCAGCGGACCCTACGGCCCGGACAGTCGTTTTGCGGCCGGCATGCTGGGGCTGGCACTCGCGTTGCTGTTGCCACAGGTCTGGGGACTGCTGCGCTACGCGCTGTTCTCCGGATCGGTCTGGCGCACCCGCGGCTAGCCGCACCAGGCCGGCAGCAGCCACTACAGCTACCCATTCCGCAGCAGTGGCGCGACGGGACACCGTCGCGACAGGAAAAGCGCGCCTAGTCAAAATAGCGCGTCGATGCGTCGTATTCTCGCTTTACGTACAAAACCATTCGTAGCCTACTACGCACGCGGGACGTCGCTCCACGACGCCCAGCACCGGCCTGGCCGGGGCCGGTTCTTCCCTCTGCACGGATATCGCCGTGCCGGGGAATCCCAGCAAGCGCCACTCACCTCCTCAGGTACTGCTGCCAGAGATCACGGACAACGAATCAGGTCCCGCCCGCGACGCTGCGCGGCCGACCTGACAGGGATGACGCGCACGGAAGTCGTATTTCACCAGGATGGATGGACATGAACCGTATCAAACCTTCACTCGCGGCCGGCGTTTCGCTGGCCTTCGTCAGTTGCTTCGCCAGCGCACAGATCATCGATCCCGCCCTGGCCGGCAACGCGTCCGAGCTCAGCTCTGAACGCCGCGGCCTTGCGGTGGCACCTGCGCCGCTGTCCGCAGCGACCGCTTCGGAAGCCATCGCCGCAACGGATCCGCGTCGCTCGTTTGCCGTCACCGACAAGGCGATCCTCGCGCAATTCACGTTCAAGGAGACGATGGAAACCATCGTCATGCGCGGCGGACTGGATCGCAGCCGTGCACTGCCACTGTTCCGCCAGTGGTGGGACACGCAGAACCGCAAGCCCGGCATTGGTCCCGGCTCGCACTGCGACGACCAGATCCTCCAGGGCCAGACCACCTTCAACGGCTTCAAGTACGAGTGTCCGCGGGGCGAAGGCGCACTGGCCCAGAGCAATCCCTTCATCTTCGGACCGGACAGCTTCGAACCGGTCGGCCTGTTCAACCGCTTCGACCTCGCGCCCGCCGACGGCGCTGACTGCGGCGAATACCGCATCGTGTTCGCGAAGGGTTCAGGCCAGGTCAACTTCGCCGACCGCAACCTGGTCATCTTCGAAGCCACCTTGCCCAATCCGCGGCCACAAGCCGGTCTCGACGGCTGCGTGCGCGTGGCGGAGTTCTGGGACAAACTCTCGCGCACCAACAACGTGTCGCAGCGCGCCAGCCAACTCAAGCAGTTCTATTTCACTGGCCTGCCCGGCTTCCGGCCGGTCGTACACCCCGACAACTACGGCGCCGGCCCCTCCGGCAAGGGCCAGATCCGCAGCAACCAGTTCATGACGTTCCAGAGCGGCGGCAACTGGGTCCTGCGTGAGTTCAAGCTGTTCCGCGGCGACAGCAACCTCGTCCCCTGCCCTGCTGACCGGCCCTGCCCGCTGGCCGGCATGCGCCCGCAGACGGTCAAGACGAACCCGTCGGCGACGCTGTTCTCCGACAACACCGAGACGGCGCGCACCTTCCGCACGCATTTCGTCAACCAGCAGGTGGCGAACCTGGCGGTACCGGACATCAACCGCTTCACCTTCACGCCGCCGAAGTTCTTCAATACCGGCGAAAGCCAGGAACAGGGCACCGACAACGACTACGTCTTCGCGTTCTCGAACTCGCCGCCATCCTTCCGCGTGCAGATCCAGAACAAACTCAACCAGATCGGCAGCCGGCTCACGCCGGACCAGATCATCGCCCGCGCCCAGGCGATGTCCTGCGCCGGCTGTCACCAGCTGAGCGGCTTTGCTGATATCGGCGGCGGGCAGCCGAACTGGCCTGGCACGCTCGGATTTGTTCATGTGACCGAGCAGTTCACCGAAACCGGTCCGGACGGCGAACGCTTCCCGATCTCCCAGGCCCTGACGGATGTCTTCCTGCCACACCGCCAGAACGTGCTGCGCGACTATCTGAACAGCCGTGCGTCGCTGCCGCGCTGTGACGTGCCGTGCAAAGACTCCGCCGGCCGGCCGCAGGTCTGCTCGGAAATCTGTCGCCCGTAACGAAGATCCGGCACCGGTCGCCTGACGGCCGGATACGCACCGATCCGATTGCCGCATTGACGCGGCAATCGGATCCCGCCACAGTCGACGGTGTCCTTCTCAATCAGAGCAAGCGATGATCCGACTGAACGGCGGATGCCATTGCGGCGCGATCCACACGCAAGTGACGCTATCAGCCGCACCGGAAACATACGCCCCCCGCGCCTGTGATTGTGACTTCTGCACCCGGCACGGTGCCGCCTGGCTGTCCGATCCGCAGGGACGGTGTGCCTTCCTGATCGACAGCACCGACTACCTGTCGCGCTATCGCCAGGGTAGCCAGTCCGCCGAGTTCCTGCTGTGTGCCCGCTGCGGCGCACTGGTCGCCGTCAGCTACCGTGACGGCAATACCCTGTTCGCCGCAGTCAACCGACGCGCCATCGACACGCGTCACGCATTTGAAGGCGAGGTGACCGTTTCGCCACAGCAGTTGACGCCATCCGCCAAGACCACCCGCTGGCGTGAGGTGTGGTTCCGCGGCGTTCAGTTGCGCATACTGCGTGACGCCCCGCACGATCATACGCCTCCGCTTAAGCTACTGAAGACGTAGCGAAATCAGTCTTCGCATCCTGTCCACCAGCACGGCGTGTTCTGAATGAAGTTCCGGATGGCGGTCTGCTTTTGGGTGTTCTGCTGGTCGAGAAACTCCACGGCGCCCCAGCTGCCGTATTTGGAGTACATGCCGGAGGCGTTGAAGTGGACCATCATCTCGCCGCCGGCCGCTTTCCACTGGTTGAGGTACTGCGTGTAGATCGCTCCCATGCGCGCATCGCGATTGGCGCTGGTGAAGAGCCGGGTAAGGGTCTGCGATTCCTGGGCAGCAACCGGCACGCCCGCGAGATGCTGGCCACCTTCGTAGGCGACCAGATGCATTCCGAGGTCGTCGACGACGTCCGCGTGCGCATCCATCCAGCGCCTGGCTTCCGCCAGCGAGCCGCCTGCCGGGCCGCCCGTCAACTGCCCGCCTTGCGTGATTTCCGTAAACAGCTTGTCCAGGTTCCAGTTCTTGACGGTATCAAAGTAGGGATCGTCACCGAGATAGCCACCGAAATAGGGCGCGATCGCCATGGCGGTCAGCCCATGCCCCCTGCAGGGGCGGCCGTCGGTCCACAGTGTGCACTCGGCCGCCACCCGCGACATGTAGGCATTGCTCGCCCAGCCGCCCAGAACGCAGACGACGCGGTCTGCCTGATCGCCAAAGGCCGCCTTCCAGATATCGCACATCTGTGCCGACCGCATACCGTGCCAGGTAAAGCGGCTTTCCCATTCGTCAGCGGCGCCGAAAAGGCCGACACCATGGTCCCTGACATAGGTGCCCTGGGTGAATATGCGATTCCAGATCTCGTTGGAATACTCCACGTACACGTTCAGATCACGCCGCAACTGGCGCTTCACCATCTGCGCAAAGCGCATCATGTAGTCATCCGTGGCCTGGTGCGGCATGTTGAACCAGGGATGCGTATCGGTGCGGTTGGACAACTCGACCATGATCTCCAGCGGCACGCCGTGCTCGGTCCAGCGCACGTCCGGCCGCTTTGGTCGCGTGGCAAACTCCTTCTCGTTGGAGTTGTTTGTCATCATCCAGTCCATGAAGCGCAGGACTTTGTTGCGTCGGATGAGGCGCAGGAAATCCGGGTGGAACAGCTGCGAAGGCCCGGTGTTCTCGTCAAATCCCGGCATCCACACATGGATATTGCGCACCGGGTCTTCCGGATCGATTTCGCTGATCCGCAGCATGAATCCGCTCTCGCTGGGATCCACGTCCAGGGCATCGCGGTGATCGCTGGAATCCGCGTCGTTCTTCCGGGCGGCGAAGAAGTACTCCAGCTTGCCGCGCCCTTCCCAGGTCACGGTATACCGGCCCGCCGGATAGTGCCCATGCCAGTTCTCGCCGTAGAAGAACAGGGTGGAAACCGCGTTGTAGTCCGGCTCGGTGCAATCGGGGTGGTCGGTCCGCGGCACCAGCGAGCGCACGTATCCGTTCGCATCGAGGTCCAGGCAGGCGAAGTCGCCCGTATCCCAGGCACTGGACTGCGTGTGCTGCGTGATCCACGTACGTGACTGCTTCATCACGTCAACGAAGTTGTATGCGGTCGAGTGGTCCAGCATCCGATCCAGGTTGGTACCCAGGGGGAAGTACGGTTGGCCGCGCTCTCGAAGCCCCCGCGCCAGATCGTGTCAAAGGCTGCCGCTGGCGCCGCGTGTGCCATCCCCACGACGGCTGCTGCCATCGCTATCAGATACCGTGTCATTACCCATCTCCCTTCCCGGTGGACCTGGCGCCGCAACGATGACGCCAGGCAGGTTCAACCCGGGGAAGATCAACGGCGGTGTCCGGCTGCGGTTTACCGCCATCGCCGGAACATTCGAGAACGGACGCACAGAACGGCAAGGAGGCGACGCGCGCGTGGCGCTAGCTGGCCGACACCTCGGTGACGCCGAGCGCTTCCTGCAGGGGCTCCAGCCATTGGGCGTAGGCCCGCCACCCACCGACACGGTTCCGATGGATCGTGCCGCGCGCCTGAAGTGAGCTGAGGGTGGTGATGGCACGCCCCGCCCATCGCGCGGGATCCGTAACACCGTCGTCCCAGGGCAAGCCGCAAAACGCATAGACGCGCCGGGACTCGGCTACGGGATCCGTCACGAGGGATTCGTAGTCCACGTCCAGGACGAATCCCGGATAGACCTCCTGCCAATGCGCCATCAGACCACGATACAGCGCGTGATAGTGCGCCACGTCGACAGCACTGTTGGCGTGGCTCACGCCGTCGGCGAAGTGCTCGCGCAGATTGGCGAAACACACGTCCATGGGATCCCGCCGCATGTGAATGACGCGGGCGTGCGGCAAGGCGTGACGGATCGCGCCGACAAGCTGGAAGTTGCCGGGCATTTTCTCCGTTACGTGCGTCGCCTGCCCTACCAGTCGCCGGCCTTCGCCGAGAAAGCTGTCGCGAGCCGCACGGTAGTCCAGATCCGGCAGGCGCTGCGCCAGGCCGTCGTCAATGACACCCTGGCAATAGCGGTCCGCCGCCAGCCGCAGCGCCGCACTCAGGCGCTGGGATTCGCCGTAGGCATGTACCTCCGGATGGGCGCTGAGCATGCTTTCGAGCAGGGTCGTGCCCGAGCGATGCATGCCGACGATGAAGATCGGCACCGGCGCACCGACCGGCGGTGGATCCGCTACCGGTACCGCGCGGATCGGCTGGCGAAGATGCGCAAACAGCCGCTCCTGCATCGCCGCATCGTAGGGGGCCCTCGTCCGGGCGACGCGGCAGCCGGCGGACAGCGCTTCCCACGCGCCGGGCCGGTCGCCCAGGTCGTCGAGTTCCTTGAACAGTGCAAAGTATAGAAATTCGCGATCGCGCGGATGCAGCGTCGAGCGGCCCAGGCGTTCGCGCAGGGCGCCGACGTGATTGCGGTCGGGTGTCTGCCGCGAAACCCGGGCGGCGAGCCAGTAACCCATGGCAGATTCCTGCGGCCCGCCGAGGACGTGATCCAGGTCAGCCCGGGCGGCATCGAAGTCGCCGGCGTAGTTGAGAATCAACGCGCGATTGACCCGGCAGATACCGTCATCCGGGGCCTTCGCAACGGCCTCGTCGGCCCAGCGTCGGGCCAGGTCCTGCGCGCCGATGGTGCTCAGGGAGGCTGCCGCCAGCACCTGGTCCACCGCCCGGAGCGCATTCCGGTGCGGATAACTTTCGGCCCACGCGATCATGGCGTCGTGGGCCACGAACAGCCGCAATCCGTTGACCAGTTCCAGCACGTCGGACGGCGCGCATTCGCGTTCCTGCACGGCCTGCAGGAAACGGGCCCTTGCGGCGCGATAACGGCCCTGCATGAACTCCAGGCGAGCCCGGATCAATTCCGGCAGGAGCTGGCGCGGCGCCTGCCCCTGCCATTGTTCCAGCAACACCAGGGCCGCATCGAAGCGGCCCTGGGCGATGTGCGCTTCCAGCATCTGTCGAAGGCGGTGCTCGTGCATGCGTCCGGGCCGAAGGGAGGTCCGGCCTATCTTGCCATGCCTTGCGAGAATGCCGTCGGTGCCGGCTTGCGCAGCAAGGGCGGCACCGCCTTGGGCGCCGGAGCCACCTGGTAGGACGAGCGCGCCGGCTCGGGCAGATCAAACCCATCGCGGAACAAGGACAGTTCTACCAGCAGTGATATCTGGGGCACTCGCTGGAAGCCCGTTCCAAACGACTCAAACGTCGACCACGAAGTGGGCGGCGTCTGCAGCGCAGCCCAGTTCGTACCGCTCTCGAAGCGCTGCATATGCACGTACAGCGGCAAGGTCGGTCCGCCGACCGGCTCGGCGACGCTGACGAAGTACGTGCCGGGTTGCAAATTGATCGCACCGCCCACGAAGGGCACCTCATAGATGCCACCCTCGGCGGTCGACTCGACCGGCACCGTCGAGGCAATGATCGTCGTCGGCTGCCCGGTGCCGTCGGTGGCACGAACGTTGGCGATCAGATCCTGGCCCGGCCAGTTCACCTCGGCCGAGGGACCGACGCCAAAACGAATGCCGCGAATATCCGCGCGACGCAACAGGGTGAAGCTGGTGCCCAGCTCACCGCCGTTGCCGGCACCGATTCCCAAGGTTCCGGTCGGTGCACCTTCAAACCGCGACCAGGCATTGCCGCCGACGCTGGTGAGCGGTACGTCCAGTGTGTTGTTGCCGGGTTCCGCGTCGGTTTCCGTGGCCGTCATGGTGAAGGTCGCTGACCAGTCACCCGGCGCGTCAATGACCAGGGGCGACGGGAAACTCAGCGTATCGGTCGCACCGACCGCCAGCGAGGCGATGGTATTGGTCGAGGGCAGCACAGACCCGACCGCCACCGCATCGAGTTTGGGCTGCGCCGTACCCGCGACGTTCGTCAGGGTCGCGCCGCCCGCGTTGCGTGCCCGCGCTGCGAGGGTCGCCTCCACCTTGATGCCCGCCGGCACGAGGGGATAGTCGACTGGAAAGGCCAATGACTCCTCGGCAGCCAGGTCGGGGGCCGACGACACGACGGCCACGTCGTCAATCAACAGCAGGAACTTGTCATTGCTGTTGTTGCGGAACCCGATATAGACAGTCTGGCCCGAGTAGGCGGCCAGCGAAACGGAACGCGGCGTCCAGGCCGTATTCTCCTGCGGAATCGCGAACAGCTGCGTGCTGCTGCTCAGCTGGTTGCCGATGGTCCCCGTCCCGCCGGTCGGCACATTGGGCGACGCCATAATGCGTACTTCGTACCCATCCGGATACGAGGGGTCATAGGTGATGGCGTTCCAGGTCAGGTTCGCGCCTCCGGCCGGCACGGCGATCGCCGGCGTCCACATCCAGTCGTCGGCGGAACCGGCCGGACTGTACCAGGAGGTGCTGAACGCGGCGCAGTCGGTTGTATCGTTGGCGAAGTCCTCGCGATCTTCCCAGGCGTCGTTGACGTAATTCACATTGGTAGCCGGCGTCCGGTTATCCACGTTGCGCAGCAACCAGTTGGCCGGGAACGGATAGGTGCCGGCGCCGCCGGCATTGACGGATACCTGGCAGCCGTGCTGCCCCATGCCGCCGGGAATCTGGAAGTCCTCGAAGAAGACATTGGCGGCCAATGCCGGCGAAGACGAAAGTACCACGAGTACCGCCGACGCAAGGGCATGCCGACGCAACGAGATATCCATGTGGAATCCTCTTTTAGTTGACAGTCGTACGACGAGAACGCGATGTGCGGCGCAGCGCGCAGCGGCAGGCGGTCTGACGTCGTCGCGTCGACGTAAAGAGAAAATCCCATCGTTCTCGCCGCGAACAGCAAGAACCACTCCTTGGTTCCGCCGGTACTCCGTCAGAACGCACTTTCGAATTCCACGCAACAGCGAAGATCGAAATCAGCCAGCTCGGGAACGCTGCCCGGGACTATCCTAGACGAATTCGTCGCCGATCACGATTCCCCCGCGCGCGTCAAACACCGATTCCTGACCGCTCACTGCCGCCATTTGTTAGAGCGACGTCAACCTGGCGTGTTTGCTACACGAAACCTTCATCCTTGTGCGGCGTCCGTGGACGTGCACCGGCGCAGTGCTACTGGTTTGCGGATGTCCTGCCTGCGTCAAGGAGACGCGAAGACAGCCGGCGCCTGTCGGCACCGGCTGTGGTTCCGCGTGCGCCTATGGCTAGGGTGCGACGCAGATCTCCTGGCAGGTGGTCGCGGTACCTTCGGGTGTAGTGCACGGCATTGCGCAACGCGGCAATTCCGCGGTCTGGGACAGAAACGCCTCCAGTACATTCTTGCGGTGCGGCAGGAACACATCCTTGAGCGCTGGCGAGGTCATGAAACGCGTGCCATCGGGACCGCTCTCAAACTGGTTCTCAGCCACGTGCACGAAACCCACTGAGGCGGGAAACGTCTGGTCATGTCCGATATCCGCCGAACGGCTGAGCTCATGGCAGCCGCCGCAGGACAGCGTCTGTGCACGCGCCACGATCTGGTCCGGGGAAAGGGGGCTACCCAGTTGATCGAGCTTGTCCTGGATGGCCGACCGGAACGCGGCCGGCGCCGACAGAAACGCCAGTGAATAGTCGTTCTCTTCGGTCTGTGACAGGCTCTGCCCGGTGTTGAACTTGTTCGGCGGCGCAAAGCTGAACAGGTTGATGTCGGGTACCGCCAGCCGTGCCACCTGGTTGGCCACGAAATCCTGCTGGAAATTCTGCGACTGGGCGTTCGTTCCGTTGAACAGCGTGGCAGCGGGATTGGTCTTGTCGGTCGCCGGCATGAACCGGATCGAACACTGCACGGCGCTATCACACACGCGCGCCAGCTTGAACTCGCGCAGATTCCAGGGGAACTGCATGAACTGGTTCGTTCGCACCTGTCCTCGGCCCTTCGGACCGGCGCCGTAATGGTTGGGCGCCACGACCGGCGGGAAGCCCGGCAGTCCCTTGAAGTAGAAGTCGTGCAGCCGGGTGGCCCGCACCTGCGCATCGGCTTCTTCCGACAACTTGCCCCAGAACTCAGCCACGCGGGCGCAGCCGTTCAATCCCAGCTCCGGCCGCGGATTGGGCAGTACGGCCTCGAAGATCAACAGATTCCGGAAAAATGGAATGTTCTGCCCGGAACGGCGCGCGAACAGGATGCGGTACTCGCCACAGTCGCTGCCGTCGGCGGGCGCCAGGTCGAACCGGTTGAACAACCCGATCGGCATGAAGCCCGTCGGGCCCGGATCGAAGGGATCGATGTTCACATGATCGCCTTCCGCACGCGGGCACAGGAACGCAAATCCGTTGAAGACGGGTACGCCGTTCTTGCGCTGGTCGTCGCAGTGCGGTCCGAGGGCAAGGCCAGGTGCGAGGTTCTGCGTATCCCACCACTGCTGGAACGACTGCAGCGGTGTCATCGTGTTGCCGACGACCTTCGTCGCGGCTGTCATCACTTCCAGAAACGTGAACTTCTCCAGGATGGCCAGATCCGTTACCGCCAGCGAGCGAAACGGATCGATCGGAGCACCTTCTCTTCCGGAGGCAGTAGGCGCCGTAAGGCCTATCCCCCGACGTTCCGAGCTCAACTCGGGCGATGGCGGCGCCGTCGCACCACTGTGTGGCACACCATCTGTCCCTGCTACGGCCGCAGGCATCGCCACCAAGGCTGCCACGGCCGCCAATAACCCATGTAGTCGTTTCATATGCGCCATCCCGTCTGCTCATGGTGGCATGCCACCCAATGACGCGCGCCTGACGACGCCGGCAGCACCGCCAAGCGTTGCGCGTCCCTATCCCCTGCGCGTGCAAGAACGCGGATGACGAACAACCGTTGACGCCGAAATGCGACGGAATTGCTATCTCCACCCTGCGCACAATGGCGCAATGCTGAACGGGAAGGTATCTGCACGCGCGCCGGAGACTATTCTGAGACCGCCGGCGCGGGGGCGGTCCTGAAAAATCCCGGCGGGCAGACAGGGACTGCCTGCCGGGTCACGGAGGAGCGTGATGTGGTGGTTAAAGTAGAGCAGCAAACGCTGCTATCGCACGCTGCACCATCAGCGAGGGATTCGACAGATACATGTCGTGAACGGCGGCAGGATCTGTCACCGTCACGTGGCCCATTCCGGACGTGCTGGCCGTCAGATGGGTATGCAGGGCGGCAATTTCCGCAGGCGGCAGGAACACATCGTCACTGAAACTGACCACGCCCAGCGCGGTGCCACGGTTGGCGGCGAACAGCCCCGCTGCCACGCTGGGACGCACGAATGGCGCAGTGCCGGTCAGCTGGGCACCGGCAAAGAGCGATTCCGCCGCGATGTAGCCGCGCTGGTGCGGGTTCGCCGGCGTGCCGGGAACGACGGTGCCGCTGGCATTGGTGAAGAACAACGCCGTCCAGGCGGGTTCCGGGATGCGCACCACCGGGCCGAGTACGGGATCCTCGCCAATGAAGGGACCCAGCACCTGGGCCGCGGCGCCGCTATCGGCCAGCGACCACGCCATCGGACGCGGCAACGCCGGGGCGAGCAGCAGCACACCGGCCACGCCGTGCGCGGCGCGCAGGCTGGTGCCGCGATTGGCCAGCGCCTGCTGCGCCAGCACGATCACTTCACCGCCCATGCTGTGACCCACCAGCGCACGCACGTGCATGCCACGGGCACGCAGCCGGGGCAATGCGCCGTCGAGCGCCGCGACGTAGTCGTCCAGGGTGAGTTCGCCGAACCGCAGGCCCGTGGGCAATCCGCTCAGGCCGTGTCCGGGCAGGTCCAATGCGACGACGCGACACACGGCGCGTGCCGCCAGCGGCGTCGCGAACACGGTACGCGCCAGCGGCTCATACGTGGCCGCCGTGTGCGCAAGCCCGTGCAGGGCGAGCACCGTCTGCGACGGAAGGCACGCGGGTTGACTCTGGAACACCGTGGCGCTGAGCGTCACCGCGACACCGGGACGCAAAGGCACGTCCGGCAGCGATAGCACCTGACGCGTAACGGCCGCGCCGGCCGCTACGGAAAACAGCCCAAGGCCTGCGGCGAGCACGCCAATCCACCGTTTCATTCCCTTCACAGCAGTCTCCTCATTACACATCGGGTAGCGCCGGGGCCCGTCGTCACGACGGATCCCTCATGCGTCACCCGAATTCGGGAGCCGGCGTGCAAAAGTGTCAATCAGCTAGATGTGTATTCGAGGCGTCCTCCCAGCCACCGCGTGTGCAACCGTCGACAGTACGCGGTGTCGCCCAGTACAGTGTCGGATCGCCGGCGCCTGCCTACCGCACCGCCGCACGCCACCCGGGACATCCGTATGAAACGACTGGCATTGAGCCTGGCCCTTCTCAGCGTCGCCCTGGCCGCTTACCTGATGTTCTGGCCGGTGCCAATCGAGCCGACACGGTGGACCGCAAAGCCGTCTCCCGGCTACACCGGCGTTCATGCCGCCAATACCCGGCTGTCGAACCTGACTGTCGTGCCGCTGGGCGCCGACACCGCCCCCGAACACATCGTGCTGCACACCGACGGCAAGCTGTACCTGGCCGTCGACAATGGCAAAGTGCTGCGCATGAAGCCGGACGGGACTGACCAGGAGCTCTTCGCCACCACCGGCGGCCGCGTGCTGGGATTTGACTTCGATGCCGCCGGCAACCTGATTGCCGCCGATGCCATCAAGGGGCTACTGGCGATCACCCCGGCAGGTGCGGTTACGGTACTGGCCAACACGGTCGAGGGCGATCCGATCCGTTTCGCCGACGCCGTCGTGGTGGCTGCAAACGGCAAGGTGTATCTCACCGACGCGACGACCCGTTTTTCCCCGGCGGATCTGGGTCTCAAGCAAGCCAGTCTCCATGACATCGTCGAGCAATCCGGGTCCGGTCGCGTGATCGAATACGATCCGGCCACGAAGGCTGCACGAATCGTCGTCCACGGCCTGAATTTCGCCAACGGCATCGCCCTCACCCGCGATCAGGCGCACCTGCTCGTGGTGGAGATGGCGCGCTACCGCGTGTGGAAAATCGGCGTAGATGCCGACCAGCTCGATATCCGTCAGGCGACCCCGCAGGCGAGCGTACTGCTGGACAACCTCCCCGGTTTTCCCGACAACCTTCTGCGCGGCCGCGACGGGCGCGTCTGGCTCGGGCTGGCCAGTCCACGACTGGCACTGCTGGACGACATGTCCGACGCGCCCGCCCTGCGAAAACTCCTGCTGCGCCTGCCGCCGGTGATGCGCCCGCCCCCGCCGCCCTATGGGCACGCCATCGCCTTCACTGATGACGGCACCATCGTCGAAGACCTGCAGGATCCGACCGGCGCGTTCCCCGAGGTCACCGGCATCACCGAGACGGACGAGCGCCGCTATGTGCAGAGCCTCAATCCGATGGGACTGGCGTGGCTGGAGCGCACAGAACCGTAGCTGGCCAGCACTTCTGCGTCTGCGAGTTCGTCGAGGTCGGGTGGAAGCGCCTTTCCCACGTCGTACACACCGATACCTGTGTACGAAACCGTGGGAAATTCACCATGAACGCGTTTACGCGCCTTTTTAGATCTTTTTCCGTTACCGGTGCCATCGCTGCCTGCCTGATGACTGGCACCCTGCCTGCCGCCGCGCAGCAGGCCTGGCGCTGGTCCACCCCTTTGCCGCAGGGCAATACGCTTCAGGCCGTTCTCTCAAACGGATCCACGCACGTGGCCGTGGGCGATCGCGGCACACTGCTGAGTTCCGACGACGGCATCACCTGGACACCCCGCCCGGGTAACACACGCGCCTACCTGCGTGGCGTCGCCTGGGGCAGTAGCCGCTTTGTCGCTGTCGGCTGGGACGGTGCCTTGCTGACCTCGCCCGACGGACGCGCATGGACACCGCACTTCCAGGACGCGTCCTTGCGCCTGACCCGCATCGCCAGCGATGGCACCCGGTTTGTCGCCACCACTGACGACAGCGGCGCGATCCTGACCTCAGCCAACGGCGAATCCTGGCAACCCTCGCACATTGATCCGGCGCTGGCCGATCGCGTCCGCCTGCAGGACGTGGTCTGGACCGGCGCGCAATTTGTCGCGATCGGAATGACCGGGACAGCGAGCTTCACCTACGACGATACGACCATCTTCGCATCACCGGACGGCGCGCAGTGGACATCTCACCGCCTGCCCGGCCTGCGCGCCGACGCCATCGCCGCCGGCAACGGCCGCGTGACCTTCCTCGCGCGCGACAAATCCAACCAGCCGCTCACGTTCACGACGACCAATCTCACCGAGTGGACGAATACCCCCTTCCCGGGTCACGACAGACGTCACCTGGCCGCAGGAGGCGGCCGTTACGTCGCAGTTGGCTACAACGGTGGCGCCGAGCCCGCGGTGATATACGTCTCGACGGATGGTTCCACCTGGGAAGCACGGGAAGTGGATCACCACGGCGAACTCAATGGCGTGACCTGGACCGGATCCCAGTTCGTCCTGGTCGGCGAAGACGGCTTTGTCGCCACCTCGCCCGACGGCACATCGTGGACGCCGCGTCGCCAGGGCGAACTGACCAATCTCTACGCCGTGCGGTGGGTGGGAGATGAATACGTCGCGCTGGGCTATCTCGGCCCTTCGCTGCGGTCGTCCGACGGTCGCCACTGGACGCCGTTCCAGGTCGGCCATGGCTTTACACCGCCGCTCACCGACATCGCCCGCGCGCAGACGCCCGTCGGCGAACGCAGCGTCATCGTGGGCGGCTCGATCTGGGCATCGGCCGATCGCACGACCTGGATTCCTGCCGGTTCCGCAACCTCCCCGAGCTATTCCGTCAACAGCGTGGCCTGGGGGCGCGGACGTTTCGTCGCCGTTGGCGACGGCGGTACCGTGCAGACATCGGAAGATGGCGTGATCTGACACAACGCACCTCCAACACGTTCCGGCGCCTCAACCGCGTCGTTTTCAATGGCGAGGTGTTTGTCGCGGTGGGCACATGGGTCGACGGTGGCGCCATCATCAGCTCGCCGGACGGGATCGCGTGGACGGTGCGCTACGACAGCACCGACGGCCAGTACCAGGGACCGCGCGACGTGGTATGGAACGGGTCTGTGTTCGTCGCGACAGTGGCCGCCAATGTCATGACCTCGACCGACGGCGCCACCTGGCAGACACACGCGACCGGATTGCCCTGGCATGCCTTCGACCAGATCGCCTGGGACGGCCGCCAGTTCATGGGCGTGAACTTCGTCGTCGCCACCTCGCCCGACGGTATCCGTTGGACCCGGCAACCCGACTCGCCGGTTCACTTCCTGCAGAGCATAGCGTCTGCCGGCAAGGGCGAATTCATTGCTGTCTATTCCAATGGTGTACTTCGCACCGGTGACGACCTGTTCACGGACGGCTGGGATTGATGCTGCCACCCGCGGAAGCGGCCTCGACCTGCGCCAGCCGGCGCTGCAGATAGGCGGTTTCCGCGGGATTGGTCGCCAGCGCCAACGCCATGCGGTAGGCGACGCCAGCCTCGTCGTAACGCGCCATTCGACGCAGCAGGTCTGCACGGGCCGCCGGCAGCAGGTGGTACTCCGGCAGGCGGCCTGATGCCGCAATCCGATCCATCCACGCCAATCCCTGCTCGGGTGACGTTGCCATGGCCAGCGCGGCAGCGGCATTGAGCTCGACGACGGCCGTCGGCTGGTGGCGCAGCAGCGCCCCGTACAGCGCAACAATCTGGATCCAGTCGGTGTCCGCTGCTGTCGGCGCATTGGCGTGGAGGGCAGCGATCGCGGCCTGGATCTGGTAAGGGCCGGGCTGCCGCTTCAACAAGGCACTATCCAGCAACGCCGTGGCGTCGCGTATTTCGTCGCGATCCCACGCGCCCCTGTCCTGCAGCTCCAGGGGAACCAGCACACCTTCCACATCGACACGCGTCGCGCGGCGCGAATGGTGAAACAGCATCAGCGCCAGAAGCCCCGTCGTTTCGGCCTGGTCCGGCAGCAGCCGGATCATCTCGCGCCCCAGGCGGATGGCTTCGGCGGTGAGGTCCAGGCGCAGCAGGCCGTGGTGCGTCGTCGCGGCATATCCTTCGTTGAAGAGCAGGTAGACGACGGCCAAGACCGCCGCCACGCGTTCGGGCCACTCTTCCCGCACGGGAATCGCATAGGGAATCCGTGCCTGGCTGATCTTGCGTTTGGCGCGCACCAGTTTCTGCGCCGTCGTAGCCTCCGGTTCGACAAACGCGCGGGCAATTTCAGCCGTCTGCAACTGGCAGACCGTACGCAGGGTCAGCGCGATCTGCGCCGATGGTGCCAGCGCCGGATGACAGCAGGTGAAGATCAGGCGCAGCCGATCGTCATCGCTGCCGAATTCGGCCGTATCGTCATCGTCGCGCGACGGCGCCTGGATCTGTTCGATCAGGGCCGCATCGTGGTGCAACGGCGCACGCTTGCGGAGCTGGTCGAGGCCCCGGTTGCGCGCCACCCGGAACAGCCAGCCCGCCGGGTTATCAGGTACGCCGGCTGCCGGCCAATGACCCAGGGCCTGTTCGAATGCGTCCTGCAGCGCCTCCTCGGCGATGTCGAAGTCGCCGAAGTGGCGGATCAGGCTCGCAAGAATGCGGCCGCCTTCCTGGCGGCACAGCGTGGCAATGGCCCGGTTGATCATGGAATGGGCCGGCCGGCGTGCGACACCGGGCCGGCCCGACCCTCACACCTGCGCGTTCGCCTGGTTCTCGGTCAGCGGCCGCACCTCGATGGACCCCATCGTTGCCGACGGTATCCGGGCAGCCCAGCGCGTGGCTTCGTCCAGTGACGGAACGTCAATCAGATAGTAGCCGCCGAGCTGTTCGCGCGTTTCCGCGAAGGGGCCATCCGTCAGCAGTGGCTTGCCATTGCGCACCCGGACCGTGGTGGCCGTGGCCGTGGGCGCCAGTTCGGAGCCACCGCGCAGCACGCCGGCCTCCGCCAGCTCCCTGGAGTAGGCCCGATAGGCCTCCAGCACCTGGGTGATGTCTGCCGGCGACAGGTTCGCCCAGGCCGATTCTTCGCTGTAGATCAAGAGCATGTACTGCATGGATGGGATTCCTTTGGGTTGTCGGTGGGTTCCACCACGGTGGAGACGATCGGGCCCTTCGAAAATCGACATTCGACAGGCGGCCACTGTACGCGCACCAGCGTAAGGGGCAATGCGGACCATGGGGGGCATTCCCGGCAAGCCTGTCGACCGGAAACCCTCCCTTGCAGCCGGCCCGGCAGTCTGTGCTTGAATACCGCTGCGAATGGCGCCCGCGGGCCACGGGATGCACTGCCGTTCGATCGCCTCCGGCCCGTGCCGTCGCACAGCCTTCCCATCCTCACCGGCGTCGCCGCCGGTGCGGGCTCGCTTGCCCTCGAACTGACATCCGGAGCCGTCCATGGTGCCCTGAACGGATCAATCGTCCCTGCCCGCTGTTCCCCGTACGTGTTCTTCCACGCAGTTCCCCTGTTGAGGATGAAACGATGGTTGTCACGAACATGCGTACTTCCGGCAAGGCGCATCTTTTTGGTGGAGTGCTCCTGTCCCTCGCGCTGACGCACACCGCCTCTGCCCACCTGTCATCCGCCTACTCGCACGACACTGGCATCACCCACACCCAAAGCGACTGGATGCGCGGCGTTGCCGGGCACCGCCGGTTGAAAGACCTTTCCCTTCCCGGCACCCACGACACGATGGCGTACAACGTGTCCTTCCCGCTGGCCGATATCGCTCAGACCCAGACGATGCCCCTGGCCACGCAGCTGGCTGCTGGCGTACGGGTGCTCGATATCCGCTGCCGGCGAATCGATAACAAGTTCACCATGCATCACGGCGCTGTTTATCTGCACGCCAACTTCGACGATGTCCTCCAGACCGTCGCGCGCTTCCTGCAACAGCATCCCGGCGAGACGGTGCTGATGCGTATCAAGGAAGAGCATGAACCGGCCAACAGCTCCATGAGCTTCCCGGAGATATTCGATACCTACGCGAACGATCCGCGCTACAGCGGCTATTTCTGGAAGTCAAACGATCCCAACCCGACGCTGAACGATGTGCGTGGAAAAATAGTCGTCCTGGCCAACTTCGCCGGGGCACGCTTCGGCATCGCCTACGGCGCGCTCGCCATCCAGGACAACTACCACCTTTCCACTAACTGGGCGCTCTACGACAAGTGGCTGGCGGTGAAGCACCATCTGCTGGCTGCCAACGCCAGCGATGAGTCGGTACGCGCCTTCCATATGAATTACCTGTCCGGCTCCGGCGGCGCATTTCCCTACTTCGTGGCCAGCGGCCACTCCAGCCCCGGTACGGGCGCATCGCGCCTGGCAACAGGGTTGACGACACCCGGCTGGAACAGCTCTTACCCGGACTTTCCCCGCGTCAGCTGCTTCATTGGCATCTGCACCATCGCCTTCGAAGGAACCAATGTGCTGACGTCAGCGCTCATCGACGCCGCGCGATTGAATTTTGTCGGCACAGTCATGGCCGATTTTCCCGGGCAGGGCCTGATCGACAAGATCATCGCGCTCAATACCGGCGTTACGCTGTTCAGCCACGCCGACTATGCCGGCCGGCCGCAGTCCTTGCGACCGGGCAGCTACGACATTGCTTCGCTCGCCATCGGCAACGACACCCTGAGCTCGCTCTCGGTGCCACCAGGGATGTCCGTCACACTGTTCGAGCACGCCGGATTCCAGGGCCGCAGCAGGACGGTGCGCGGCGATACGCCATTTCTCGCGGACTTCAACGACACGATGTCCAGTCTCGTCGTCACGCAGGAACCTGCCGTCGCCGTGTTCGAGCACAATGGATACGCCGGACGCACTCAGCACTTTGGCGAAGGCCGCTACGACATCGGCGCACTGGGCATCGGCAACGACGTTGTCAGTTCTGTCGTCGTGCTGCCGGGCTGGAAGGTCACCCTGTTCGAACACGCCGGTTTCCAGGGACGATCTCGCGTCGTTACGTCCGATGCCACGGGACTGCCGGATTTCAACGACCTGGCGTCAAGCCTGGTGGTGGAGCGGCAGTAGGGACGAGCGCCCGGGCCCGATCGTCGATCCGGCCCGGGCCTATCGCAATTTCCGGATTTTTCCCCAACCTGCGTTTCTGCCTGCTACGGACTGCCGCGCCGCTCCGGCCCGGCCCCGACAGCAGAGGAACGCCCGTGAAATACGTGATTGCCAGTCTCGCCTTGTTCGCCAACAGCCAGGCCAGCGCCGCCGGCGCGATCGACTTCAGTTTCGGCGCCACGCCGCCCTTCAGTCACTTCTACGACCAGACCACCGACGGCTTCGGCAAGGCGCGGTACATGGCGACCCAGGCAGACGGAAAGATCGTGTTCGCCACCGCCGGCGCGGCCTCCATCGCCGGCAAAGGCGTACTGATCCGTCTTAACGCCAATGGCACACGGGACTGGAGCTTCGGCCAGAACGGTCGCGTGGTGCTTAGCTACGCGACAGGTGCCAGCGAAACGACGACCAACGCCGTGGCCGTCGCTGGCGACGGCGCCCTGGTCGTGCTCTCCACGGCCAAGGCCTGTGCGCCATTACCGGCACTTCGGACCTGCGTCACGCTCGAACGCCTCGGCAAAGATGGCCAACGCGGCCCGTATACCAGCACCATTCACGGCGAAGCCATTGCCGAGCACGGTGTCGATCTGGTGATAGAACCCAATGGGGACGTGGTGACAGTGGGCGCCGGCGACTTTTCGCCAAGCAGTGACTGGGTCGTGCGTCGCTGGCGTTTCAACGGGACCACCTGGCAGGCACTGCTGACCAGTCGCATCGACTTCACGGCGTCGGGCGTGTCCCGTCCGGACCATCCGACCGCCATCGCCCGCGTCGGTACCGGGAAGCTGCTGATCTGCGGATGGACGTTGTTTGACGCGCAGGAAGACCTGGACTTTGCCGTTGCCCAGCTCAAGCCAGATCTCACCCTCGACACGAGCTTCAGCAACGACGGAAAGCTCACCGTCGCTGTCGACCTGCCTGGCAGTAACAGGATGGACGCGTGCGAATCCATCGCAACCGATGCCACGGGTCGGATCTGGGTTGGCGGCACGGCTCAGGGCGAGAACGGCTACGACAACAGCGTCGTGGCCGCCTACACCACGACCGGTACTCAGGTGTTTCGCAAAGTGCATCCCATCGCAGGCTTCGGATCCGCACTGACCGAGTTGCTACCCACGCGGGATGGCACCGTCCTGTTCGCGGGATCGATGTTCTCCTCCACCGGTACGGCTGCTATCGTCGGCCGTTTTCTGAGCAACGGCGATATCGATTCGACGTTCGGCGGAAACGGCCTGGTTTCGTTCAACCGCACGCCGTTCGTTCCCGGCGCCCTGCCCTTTGACTGGGGTTCCTTTGCACGCTGGCAGGTCAGCGGTGGACGCACGCGCGTCGTTGTCGCCGGCCGGCAGCTGCACTTCAGTGGCGACGAAGCCTGGGGCGTCTTCCGCACGGAAGTGTTTCCGTAGAAGAGCCTGGACGCATTGCCAGAGGAAACGCCCGGCGACGTCCGCGACTTCCACCGTTCCGCCAAGCGCTGGCGCTGCCAGCGCTTGCTCTGGCGCCATCGCTACCGTATGAATAGCACGCTCTCCCTCGCCGGCTGCGCGTGACAAGTCCACCCGGCGAGGTCCCACGTCGCGTTCCCGTGTCGGGCCCGATAGGACAGGACAGTCCGGAGCGGCTGCTGTCAGGTGCGCCAGACCTCCTTTCGCCGCGCGCTTGCGCCCAGCCGGGCGCCTGTCGCGCCCAAGCGACGCCCGCCGGATGCGCCGGCGAATACGATGATGCTCACGGCATCCGCGCGACGATGGGGTGCCGCCTGAGCCCATCGAATGCGGGAGCGACTATGTCCGAGCAACACCTCCACGCGATCGACCTCCGGCGTCGCCGCCTGCTGGGCGCCGCCGCCGTGGCCACGGGGTTATGGATGTGCCCGCTTCGCGGACCGCGCGCTGAACTGCTGGTTCATACGACCGGGGAAATCGTTCCGCCGATCGGACTCGGCAGCTGGATCACATTCAACGTCGGCGACGATGCGGAACTGCGCGACGACTGCGCAGCCGTCATCGGCGAATTCTTTGCCCTGGGCGGCCGGCTGATCGATTCGTCGCCGATGTATGGCTCATCGCAGGCCGTCATCGGCCATGCGCTGCGCAAGCTCGATCGCCAGCGCGACCTGTTTGCGGCCGACAAGGTGTG
This sequence comes from Tahibacter amnicola, assembly GCF_025398735.1. Taxonomy (NCBI): domain Bacteria; kingdom Pseudomonadati; phylum Pseudomonadota; class Gammaproteobacteria; order Lysobacterales; family Rhodanobacteraceae; genus Tahibacter; species Tahibacter amnicola. The sequence goes on along the minus strand of NZ_CP104694.1, from coordinate 2,600,792 downwards.
GACCGGCGACCGGGACGGTCGAACACAGATTGAACAGTCGCGCCGACACTGGTCGGTGCCGCGGTTCGATCTGCTGCAGGTACACAACCTGCTCGGTGTCGAACACCATCTGGCGACGCTACGCGAGATGAAGCAGTCCGGCCAGCTGCGCTACGTGGGTATCACCACCTCCGAAGGCCGGCGTCACGACGAGATCGAGCGGCTTCTGAAGAACGAACCGCTGGACTTCGTGCAGTTCACCTACAACATCCTGGATCGCGAGGTCGAACAGCGCCTGTTACCGCTCGCAACGGAGCGCGGTGTGCGCGTGATCTGCAATCGTCCTTTCCGGCAGGGCATCTTGATCGATGCACTCCGCAACAAACCCCTGCCACCGTGGGCGGGCGAGATCGACTGCACGAACTGGGCGCAGTTCCTGCTGAAGTTCATCATCAGCCACCCGGCAGTCACGTGCGCCATCCCCGCCACGAGCCAGGTCGCCCACGTCCGCGAGAACATGGGCGCGGCGCACGGACGCATGCCGGATGCGGCGATGCGCCAACGCATGATCGCCTACGTCGAGGCACTGTGATGTCGGAGTGGTGGAGCTACGATTTCTCCGATTTCCTGATGTATTCGTTGCGCAGCTACCTGCGACTGATTCAGGCCTACAACAAAAGCTGGGAGCCACTACCGGTATTCGCATCGATGATCGGCATCGGGATTGCCGTTTCGCTCTGGCGAGGCTCGCTGTGGCGAGGTGCCGCCCTGGCACTTGCGTCTGCATGGGCCTTCGTCGGCGTCGCCTTCTTCTGGCAACGATTTTCGTCCATTCACTGGGGCATGCACTACGCGGCCACGGCATTCATGGTGGAAGCGCTGCTCCTGGCACTGGTGGCATGGCAGAGCCGGCCACTGGATATCGTTCCACGCCAGCGCGCGGCGGCAATGGTGTTCGCCCTCTGCGGCCTCGCCCTCCCATCCATCGGCATGTTCACCGGCCGGCAATGGAACCAGCTGGAATCATTCGGCATGACGGCTGATCCGACAGCACTGGCAACCATCGCCTGGCTGGCGCTGGCGCCAGGGCGTTGGCGTGCGCTGTTGTTGCCGGTGCCCGTGGCGTGGTGCCTCTTCAGCGCAGCCACCTGGTGCACTCTGCGCGCATGGGACTGGATCATTGTCACCTGCGCGCTGACGCTGGCGCTGGCTGTAAGTTTCGTGCGCCCTGCCGCTGCGCGCTAGTGGCCTGTCTCGCAAGTACCACTGAATAATTCCGGTGTCTTTCGACGCGATCCATCCGGAATTTCTTCAGCGCATTTACGAGACAGGTCACTAGTTTCCCAGCGCCTCCAGCTGCGACAGGATGGCCGGATCACGGATCGCTTTGTCGTCGGCCAGCATCAGTGCCTTGGAGAGGATCATGCTGATCATGGCGTCCGTATCGGCAAACGGCAGATACACATCGTCTTCCTTTCCAGCTGGATCAAGGATGATGCACAGGTGCGCGCCAGGCATCACGTGCACTGCCGCACTCAGCAGGTGAATACGGTAGCTGGCGCGCTTGCCCTCCACGTGCAGGAAGCCCTCATCCCAGTGCATACCCTTGATGCGCAGCGTACCGGCAATGGCCAGGATCACCTCGGCACGATGCCGGCAGATTTCGTCGACCACTGCCTCGGGGAAGCCGGAGAGAAAACGTCACTCGCCTTCTTTCTTCCCAGGCCGGCTTTCTGGACGGGATCGCGTGGCGATTTCGGCAATGACCCATCCAGCAGCGGTATACAAAACCCATAGCCCTTGCCACGTTGTCAACGCAACAGCCCAGCTCACATCCGGTCTCTTAAACAGCAGAGACTGGACGACAAACCCCAGGACCAGTGTGATCGCAAAAAATAGCACCTGTTTCATTGGGGTCGCCTATGGAAATGGAACCGAACCCATAATCCGGAAGGTACCTGGCCAGACGCCAGCGCCTACCCGGAGGCCCGCGGTGGGAATTGTGAGCATTACATCCGCTCCTCTCGCACCGAAAGTCAGCCATCGCGTGGGAAGCGCTGCTGCATACACACCGCGCCCAGCCATTCCCATCGACGCATTGATCACGCCGTCACCAGCAATACCTGCCGCACCTGCCGAACTCGTGAAATGGTAAAGCGTGCGCGCTCCCCCAACGGCCCGAATACCCATGTTGAATGCCATCCCGCCCGCCAAGATTGTGCCAGTCGCGGCAGGTATACCTGCAACCATTCCAGTCCTATAGGAATTTGACGTCTCGTCGACACCGCCGTCGATGTCCCATAGGCCACGAATGTGCGCACTCAGTCCAAAACTCGCCGTGTCGCCCATTCCTGCTGCGAAGTCCACCAACCCCTGCGGGAGTGAGGGCAGCTCCCACGCAAGCCAATAGTCTGGATCCCCGTACGCCGCATTCGCCATTCTCTGCTCGAGCGCGCGATCGACCGATTGTCCAGTTTTGCTTCCGTGCGCCCTCAGAGTTCCCGTTGCCGCCCTGAACGCCCCCGTCAACGCCCCGTTCACGAAGTCGCCGCCACTGACCGCGGACAAGGTACCACCCGCCGCGGCCATGGCCAGTGAAGTGCCGATCGGGTGGTCGTTGAAGTCGGCGGAGGTGGGGGCGAGGTAGTTGCTCAGGCCGGCGCTGATGAAGCCGTGGCCGAAGCGGCCGCCGTTGACGGTGGCGAGCACGCCCCCCAGGATGCCGTCGGTGAGCGCCTTCCTGGCGAAGAGCGACGGGGTCATGCCGCCGGCCTTGTCGGCGGCGGTGACGAAGGCGGCATCCACGCGGCTGAAGGCGTAGGCGGTGATCGCGCCCATCGCGGCACCGCGCGCCGTGCCGCTCTGTACCGCACCGGCGGCCGCACCGGTGACGACCGCGGCCGCGGTCGGGCCCATGCTGGTGTAGGTGGTCAGCATGCCCGGCATGAAGCACGAGATCACGATCGCCGCGGCGGTGCGCACATTGCCGCGTTCCTTCGACCCGAAGTAGCCGGTCGGGTCGGTGTAGGCCATCGGGTTGTTGAACACGTAGCTGTAGCGGTTGTGGCTCTGGCTGTTGCCCGGCGCCTGCACGAACGGATCGGCCTGCAGGAAGCGGCCCAGCATCGGGTCATAAATGCGCCCGTTCATGTGCACGATGCCCACTTCGTCGGCCTGTTCGTGGCCGGTGTAGCCGTGCCGCGTGGTGCGGTCCAGGTCCGCATCCAGGCTCCAGCTCCACGGCGTTGCACCGTTCCAGTCGGCCGCGTCGCGACGCTGGCCGTAGGCGTCGAAGCTCATCGTCGCGTTCGCGTTGACCGGCTGGCCCCAGATGTCGACGACCAGATCCGTCGAACCCTGCGCATCGGTCAGCAGGTACTGGTAGCTGACCCGGTACGCCCCGCCCTGCAGACGCTGGATCACCAGCAACCCGCCGGCATAGCGACGCACCTCGTCGATCGCGCCATTGACCCAGCGTACTTCCGCACCGGCAACGTAGTCGGTCAGCGCGTTCGCCGTCGTGGCGGTGGCGTTGGGGTAATCGCGACGACGCACCTTCTCGCGGCCCGGACCGTAGTCATAGCCGGTGTGCGTGCCGTTGGTGGTCGAGCGCACCTCGCGCACCAGGTCGTAGGCACTGTAGGTGAACTCGCGGTTGTCGCTGGGGCTGTTGATCCGGATGACGTTGCCGCCACGGTCATAGCAGTACTGCGTATTGCCCGCCTGGCTCACCGCGTGCGGACCCGGCGTCGCCGCACCCGGCACGCTGCTGCACACCGACGCCAGCTGGCCGTAGGTATAGGCCAGCGCATTCTTCTGCGTGATGTTGCCCACGCCGTCGAACAGCTGGCCCGTCGTGCCCGTCGTGGCGCCATTGCGCGTGATGGTCGAGCCGGTCAGGCGCTGCAGCTTGTCGTAGGCGAAGGTCTCGCGCAGCGTCTCGTAGCTGTTGCCGCTCGGACGCACCGACTCGCGGTAATCCACATTGCCCAGCTTGTCGTAGGTGTAGTTGAGCTGCTGCAGGCTGCCGTTCTGCACCTTCTGCTGCAGCAGGCGGCCCGTGCGGGCGTCGTACTGCCGCTCGGTCAGGAACGCCGCACCGATCAGACGCTGCTCGCGCTTGACCTGGCCACGCGCGTCCAGTTCCTGCACCTCGTTGTAGAGCGCGCCGCTGCCGGCCGGATAGGCCGAGCGCACCTGGTAGGCATAGCCCCGTTCGTTGTAGACCGTCTTCTCACCCACCGTCGGCAGGCCCGGGGCGGCAAAGAAGCTCTGGAACGGACGCCCCGCCGCGTCATAGGTCGACTGGGCGACATAGGTCTTGTTGTCCTGCGTGGTCGCTACCTGCGCCACCAGGCCGCGCTCGTTGTAGCTGTAGTTACGCACCACGCTGATCGCACCGGTCTCGCTCGACTCCTCCGAGGCCAGCTGGCCCACGCCATAGGCCGCCGTGTCGAAGCGCCAGGTCGCACTGGCCACCTCGGCGGTGCAGTTGGCGTCGCTGTAGTCCTTGCGCTGCCACAGGCGGCCATTGCCGTCGTAGCGCTGGCGCGTGCAGGTGCCACGCGGGCCGGTCTGCTCGATCACCTCGCCCGCGTCGTTGGTCACGTAGCGCCACATCCCCGCGTCCGGGTCGTTCGTCCACTTCTTGCGGCCCAGTGTGTCGTAGCTGGCCGTCGTCTCGCGACCGTTGCGGGTCGTGTTGACGACATTGCCGCCGGCGTCATACAGGAACTCCACCACCAGCCCGTTCGCATCGGTCGTGGACACCAGCTCGCCCTGCGCATTGCGCACTTCGGTCAGGGTCTGCACCTGGCCGTTCTTGTTCGCCGGCAGGGTCGTGACGACGGTCGAACCGGTGTACACCTTGCTCGTCTGGCCACCGTCGGGCGCCACGATGCGCTCGGGGCGGTTGAGGGCGTCGTAGTGGGTCGTGGTCCAGGCCGGCGTCACGCCGGTGGCCGGCGTGGCCGCCTGCGCGTTCAGGCCCTGGGCGAAGAACGGCTCGGACTGGCGGTATACATTGCCGCGATCGTCGTACTGGGTCAGCACGCTGACCACATCCCCGGCACGCAGGCCCTGGCTCACGCTCAGCACCGGACGGCCGACCAGGTCGAAGTAGGTCCATTGCTGCGGCGCCGTCATCGCGCTCGCCGGTACGCTCGGCTGCGCCAGGGCGGACGGCGGCGCGGTGATCGTGGTCATCACATAGGCCAGCGCCATGCCGGTCGGGCAGTTGGCGCTGGTGCAACGGGCGTAGTCCACGCGCGAGGCCGCACCGGTGCTGCTGTAGCCGAAGCGCTTGCGGCCCAGGCGCCCGTAGCGCGTGCTGCTGCTCACGCCATTGGCATCGGTCGCCTCGAGCACGTCGCCGCCACTGTTGCGCGCTGTCACCGTCGTCAGCGTGCGCTCGGCCGACGCATCCAGGCCGGTCGAGATCGCGCCGCTGGTGCTGTTGACGAAGCGTTCCAGGCTGTCATACGTGCTGCGCGCATAGCGCATCACCTGCCGGTCGGCCGGATGGAACAGGTAGCCGCTGGTGGACGGGGCGCGCAGCGCACGGCAGGTGGCCTCGGGAATATCCAGGCTGCAGGTGGCCGTGCCGACCCGGTTACCGGCCGCGTTGACGTCGTAGTACGTCGCCACGCCACGCGTGCCCGGATCGGGCGTGAGCGCATCCACGCTCGCCCCCAGCATGCCTTCCACCCGTTCGCTGGCCAACAGGCCCTTGGCGGTGTAGCCAAAGCTCGCCCGGCGGCCCAGCGTGGTGGTCGTGGCCTGGCCACCGCGCATCGTCTTGCGCGTGGTCAGCGTGTCCGTGCTCTGCAGGCGGCCCAGCTTCCAGGTCTGCGTATCCTGCGTGTCGAGAAAACGGTTGCGCGTCTCCAGCACCACCTCGGTGCCGTCCTCGGTCTGGCCGCCGATACCGCGCCGCCGCGTGGTCACCTTGCTGTACAGCACATTGCCGTGGTCGTCGTAGCCGGACGTACCGAACTGCGTGCCGACGAACGCCGTGTAGCCGCGTACGCCGCCCGCGTCGTAATAGTCGTTCGTGTTGGAGACCGTGCGGCCGATGAAGATCGGCGGCGTCAGGCCGGCCGGGACCGGCGCGTTCATCGGGCTCTCGACGCTGTAGTTCAGTTCCGCCGGCACACCGGCCGGCGACAGCTCCAGTGGCTGGTAGCGCCAGGCATAGACGTCCACCAGCGCCTTGAGCATCACCGCATTGGGTTCGGGCTGCGAGGCATCGCACACCTGCAGGCGCCCCGACGGGCAGAACGCCACGTGGCTGAAGCAGCCGGCCGCCGCGTCGTTGAGCGCACCGCCCGGGCGGCACACGTCCGCCGGCAGCTGGCTCAGCTTGCGCGTGCCGGTGTGCACCGGCAGGCCGTTCCAGGGGAAGTTCTGGTTGTAGCTCGTATCGACCGTGACGGCGGTTTGCAGATCAATCGTAGAGACGCGCCGGAAGCCCAGCGAGCCGCGTCCACCGGCCTGCACCTTCAGGCCCGCATAGCTGTACTGCACCGCCGAGCGTTCGGAGGCGTTGTTCCAGGTCGGCGCGCTACTCTCGACGTAGTGCACCACGTAGTTGGGCAGGGTCAGGTCGAACACCACGGCGCCGCGGCCCCAGGGACGTGCCACGCCGTCGTAGTCGCGCGAGTAGACCGAGCGGAAGGTCAGCGGCGAGTAGTCCAGCTGAGTCACCGCGCCCAGGCCATTGGTGATCGTGCTGACCACGCCGCGCGGACGGTGATGGTTGACCGAGCGGTATACCTGCCAGCCGCCGTCGCCGCTGGTGCTGTCCTGCACCGGCTTGATCACCAGGTTGTCGACCATGCCGTCGCCGTCGAAGTCGGCCGGCAGGCGCATCCAGTCGTTGCCGGCGGTGGCTACGAACTGCGTGCGGATGGCTTGCGTGGCGAAGCGGTCACCGCGCCACAGGTACACGACATAGTTGCGATTGGGCGTGCTCGCGTCGGGCCACCAGAAGTCCAGGCGACCGTCGCCGTCGTAATCGAGCAGCTGCACCTTGTCGATGTGGTTGGCGTTGACGTTCTCGATCTTCACGTCCAGGCCGCTGGTGCTGCCCGACACGCTCAGGTTCGAACGCCATTCCCCGTTGTCCTTCAGGTAGACGATGTCGCGTACGCCGTCGCCGTTGAGATCGGCGTGCATCACGCGCTGGCGCGCCCGCTCATGCGCGGTCTCGCTCATGTTCTCGGCCACGCGAATGGTGCGGCCGTAGCGCTTGAACGACAGCTTGTTCTGGCCGTTCTCGCTGATTACCCCATTCACCCGGTAGGCCACCGAGTAGAAGTGCACCGGCGTGCCGGCCGGAGTCTGTTCGCCTGCTTCCGGATCCTGGCCGTTGGGTACGCTGTTGTCGACCGGCCCTTCGGCCGCGCCGATCACCGTGCCCGAGTTGCACCATACCGACGTCGACTGGAACGCCAGGTCCGCGCGACCGTCACCGTCCACATCCACCACCTGCGCCCGCTCCTGGTCACGCCGCGGCATCGACAGCGCCGATGCGCAGCCGCTCTGGTACGGGAACTGGTCTTCGAACTTCACCCCGATCGGCGCCACGAAGCGCAGCGGCCGATTCACGTCCGTGCGCACGTGTTCCATCAGCGCCACCTGCGGCAGGCCCGCCCAGAACATCAGGTCCGGCAGGCCGTCGCCACTGTGGTCCACCAGCGACGATTCCACGATCATCTCGTTCGCCACACCGTTGGCCACGTCCGCCAGCAGCACTTCTTCCGGCGCGAAACCCGCACCGGTCGAGCGGCGCAGGATCCAGCTGAGCCGGCCCGAGGCACCGCGCGTCAGGTACACGATGTCGTCATAGCCGTCTGCATCCAGGTCGAACACCTCCAGCGTGCCCCGACCCGATCCGTCCAGCGTCACCAGCGCCGTGTTCGGCGAGAAGTTGATCCCGCGGCTGTCCGGCCGCGAGTAGGTCACCGACACGCGCCGGCCCGCGTCGATCCACGCGATGTCCGCGCGGCCGTCGCCGTCAAAGTCACCCAGGCGATGGAAGCGCAGGTTCGGGAAGCGCTTGCCGCCCTGGGCATCGGTGTTGCCCGTATCGACGTTGCCCGACACTTCCTGCCAGTCAAACCGCGTTCCCGGGTAACACACCGTCTCGCCCGTATCGGCACACTCGCGGATTGTCTGCACGCGCGGCCGCACCAGCGTGCCGCTCAGTTCGCTGAACGCATCGCGATAGGTCACCGGGTAGTGGCGCAGCACGCTGCCGTCCGCTCCCTTCACCGTCACCGCCGTCAGCAGCTGGCTGCTGACCGTGTCGCCCGCGCTCGAATGACTGATGTCGTACCGGCCCGAGGCGCGGTACGCAAAATCGATGCTACCCCCCTGGTAGCTGATGGTGCTCAGAACCCGCTCGCCGTTGCCGCTGGCGTAGGTGTAGGTCAATGCGTTGCCCGAGGCATCGCGGTGTTCGGTCTGCAGCCAGGCCACCGCCACGCTGCCCTGGTTATGGCCCGTCAGCGTGCCGCCGCTGCCGCCGTAGCGACGCAGCGAACCGTCCTTGCCTTCCACCGTGAACACCAGCGGCGACGCCTGCACGATCTTCACGCGCTGGAACGACTCGATCTCCGTGCGGTATTCCGCACCCACCTGCTGCGCCTGGCCGCGCACCAGCAGCAGGCGCTGGCCGTCCAGGCACAACTGGTCCAGCTGGCCGCTGCTGGCTGCCGGGTCACCGAACTCGGTGCCCGAGCGGCAACGCTGGATCGCGCCGGCCGCCTCCAGCGAGAAGCCCATGCCCAGGCGTCCCTCACCGGCACCGCTGTGGTAGCTCAGCGCCACCGGCGGGGCCAGGCCGCCACGGCCTGGCGGGGTGAACAGCGGGATGCGGTAGGTCGCATTGCCGCCCTCGTCCACCTTGAACTCACCGGCCAGCGCACCGACCGTGTCCGAGGCCAGGTCCAGCGACGGCTCGGCCATCGCGGCCGCACCCGGCGCCGCATCCGGCGGCCCCAGGGTCGAGTCGCCGCCATCCAGCGCCGGTGCCGTCACCACCACTTCCGCCGAGGTCGCCAGCGCCACGCCACCGCTGTTGCGCAGTTCGTACTGCACCCGCGAGCCCACCGGCAGCGCGTCGGTCAGGGTGCCCGCGCCCACGCTCGACACCAGCGTCGCTGACGTGCCGTTCACCCGGTACAGCCGGTTACCCGTCGTCAGCGACGCCCACGACACCAGCACGTTGCACGAGGCCACCGCCGAAGGGGCCATGCACACCGGGGAATTGACGTATACGTGCGTCACGCCCGACTGCTTGGCCAACGTCGCCGGATTGCCCTGCGCGGTGTTCGACGGCGGCAGCGCCACCGTACCGGGCCAGTTGATCGCCGCGTTGTTGAGCGTCGTCACGCCGTCGCACAGGCGCGCCGCCACCTTCACCACCAGGCTCGCCTGGCCCTCTGTCGCGCTCGTGAAGCGGTGGCCCAGCCGCCGCAGCAGCTGGCCCGGATCACTGAACGCCGCCGTGCACGCGCCGGTACCCGCGTTGTGGCTGCGCGTGGTGTCATCCCACACCTGCACGCACTCGTTCACCGGCGTGTTGAGGTTGTCTTCGCACGCCTGGTCCACCCGGTACTTGCTCGAGCGGTACAGCAGCAGCCGCGGCGCGCTCATCGTGTCGGAGGACGGAGCGCCCACCGCTGTCGCCATCAGCCACACCGGCTGGCCTGCGGCGTCGTAGATCACCGCCTTCTCGGTCTCGGCGATCGCGCTGCCCAGGTTCGCCACCGACAGGTTGATGCCCCAGCCCAGGTGCTGCGGATCGGCCCAGTTGCCCGTGTACGTCGGATCCACCGCACCCGGCTGCGGCGCGGTGATCTTGGACTCGCGGAACAGGTCGTACAGGCACTCGCTCGGCGGGTTGTTCATCACACCGTCGATCGCCCAGCGCACCGCCATCTTCGTCGCAGTGCCACCGTAGGTGCGCCCCGCCACCGATCCGATCGGCGTGGCCTGCACACGGCCCGCGTTCGGACCGCTCTGCGGCAACGTGATCTTGTTCAGCGTCCCCGCCCAGGTATCCGAGCCTGCGATCACCGGCGCCGTCACCATGTACCACACCGGCGCACGCGTCACGCTGTCGTAGGTATACCAATACCCCATCAGCACGCTGCCGCCTTCGGTGAAGTAGAAATCCCACCCCGTCCCGTGACGCTGCGGGTTATGCCAGTGGCCCGGGAAAATCTTCGTCGAGCCCGAATCGAGCACCGGCGTACTGGCCGGACACACCGCCGGATCCGGCGGCGACACCGCCGCCGCGGCCTGCAGCGACAGTCCCGCCGTCACCAGACCACACAATCCCATCAATACCCGTCGCATCCGTGACACAAAGCCACAGCGCGCCGACGTCGGAGCGCCATGCGCCCCGCCCGTTACAGCGTCAGGAATACCCACGAAAAATCCTCGGTCAAATCAAAGTCAGGGACACAGGCAGCCGATACCGACACCCCAGCCGGGGAGCGGCGCACAGTCCTATTCGGAAAATCAGAAGGAAGATGATCACGCCCGATGATCACCATCCGCTCGCACGCATCAGGTCAGTACGCACGTACGGTGTCGCACGCGCACAGACAGGGCGAATCGGCAAAGGGCACGGAGAATAGTGGGGTCGCCGTGCCAACTCGAACGGATTTATGGCACATCCGGTCGGTACGCAGTGGACGCAACATCGCGTGGACGGAAAGCGCGTGGTGGAAGGGTATGCCTATAAAGTCAACCCTAAACGATGGAGATCACCCGACGCGCGCCAAACCAGAGCAAGGTCGCATCGATTTGCTCTAAACAAGAGCTTCAAACGATACATCTCTAATTGTATATATCTTCGAAGCCTGCCCTTCTTACGGCACTCACCCATGACACCTGGGCTCATCGATGGTGACCTCCTGGATCAACCCGTTGACGCCATCGTCAACGCGTGGAACCGCAACATCATTCCCTGATGGCTGCTGATTCCCCAGGGCGAGCGAAACCGTCGCGCTGACGGAGATGGAGACGACACTGGCCGAGTGGTAAAGCCCGGCGCGCGTCCTGATCGCCCGGTACCGCCCCAGGGATTGACCGCTCGCGTGGCGACAGGGGGATCGGTCGAGTCCGCATAACCCATCGCCATTTCCCGATGGCTGGCGTATGGATAAGGTATCCGGCCGAACCGAGTGTCGTGATGGTCATGTCCGAGCAACGCCGCGGTCTGCTGCTGGCCGCCAGCGCCTACCTGATCTGGGGCCTCATTCCGATCTACTTCAAGGCCGTCGCGACGGTGCCGGCGCAGGAAATTCTTGCGCATCGCATCGTCTGGTCGACGCCAGTCGCGCTGCTCCTCATCCTGCTGCTCCGCCAGCCCTGGCAGTTCGGCCAGATCATCCGCACACCGCGCCTTTTGGGGTTATTGCTGGCTTCGGCGCTGCTGGTGAGCACGAACTGGTTCATCTATACCTGGGCCATCACGCACGATCGCGTGCTGGACACCAGCCTGGGGTATTTCATCAACCCGCTCTTCACGATCGCACTGGGTGTGTTGGTGCTGCGCGAACGCCTGTCGCGCGTGCAGCTGGCGGCCCTGGTGCTGGCTGCCGTCGGCGTGATCTGGTTGATCGTCGCCCGCGGCGAGCTGCCGTGGATTGCACTGGGGCTGGCCCTGAGCTTCGGCCTGTATGGCCTGATCCGGAAACACACCTGCGTCAATGCGCTGAACGGGTTTCTGGTGGAAACAGTGGCCCTGGTGCCACTGGCACTGATCTACCTGGTGTGGCTCGAATGGACCGGAGCCGGGCTGTTCGTGCACGCCGGCACATCCCTGTCTTTGCTGCTGGTCCTGGGTGGCGTTCTCACCGCGGTGCCACTAAGCCTTTTTGCTGCAGGCGTGCAGCGCATTCCGCTGACGAGCCTGGGCTTTCTCCAGTACGCCTCACCGAGCCTGGTATTCCTGCTGGCGGTGTTCGTGTATCACGAGCCGTTTGATCGCGACCGGCTGATGAGCTTCGTGTTCATCTGGAGCGGGCTGGCCATCGTCACCGGGCACAGCTTGTGGCAGCGCCGCCGTGCACCGACCTCGCCACTGGCATCCAGCGACGACGCGCATTGACGCATGCCTATTGCTTGAGATCATCGAATTCCGTGTAGATCACGCGGCGGACCGATTCGGTGCCCACACGATCGCCAGCGGCAAGAGCGCCGCCGTTGCCATGCGCCCATTCTTCACCACCGGGGGCGCCGGACAGCATGACGATCTGGTCCATGTCCGGTGCGCCCTCGATCCGGTGCGCCAGATAGGACTCGTCGTTCGATCCGAAGGGGATCCACCGCCCTGCTGGCGCTTGTCCCGCCTCGAATCGCCGGAAGTGGATGAGTCGCTTGACGGTCACGGTCACGTTCTGCAACAGGCGTGCGCCGCCGCGTTCGAAATGCCCGCGGAAGAGGTCAGCTGCAAACGTCTTGCCCTCCGCGATGCCTTCGGTCAGCACCCACGCACCGGTGGGCGCGATCGAATAGAACGTGTCCGGATGCTTCGCGGCGTCCTGGCGCCAGGCCGCCAGAACGTCCGGCGGGAGTTCGGCCTCAAGGATCAGCTGGTAGTCGTGCGGACTGTGGAACATGGGCATATGGGACAGGTATACCTCGCGCTGCCCGAACAGCACCATGCCGTGGGTCGAGGGGTGATCGGCCGACGGCGGCGAGACCCGTGTCAGGGTGAAATCGTCGTGCACCTCGTCCGCGACGAAGTCGCCCAGGCGTGCGGTGGCCTGTGCCAGTTCGCGCACGTGGGACGCCTGCAATGCCAGCACATGCTCATCAGGCTGGTACGCCGTTTCCAGCGGATACAGCTGGCGCGCTGTCGACCGCGCTTCGATGTGTGCGCCGAGCACATGCTGTACGTCGTGACGCCCGACGAAGGCGGCCAGGCTGGCGGCGCTGGCGCGATAGGCCTGCCAGTCGCGCACAGTCAGCAGGCCCGGATACAGGGAGTCGCCGCTCAGGAGCGACCGGGTTGCTGCGTCGTAGATGGCAATGTGCGACGGCTCGTGCCCCGGCAACGGCACGATGATGAGGGGGCGTTGCCCCAGGTCCACCATCGCTTCGCCCTGCGGCCATCGTGGCAGGCCGAAGAACGCCGCAACCTCCTCGCGTTTCGTACCGACCACCTGCGTATCCGCCCGATCGTGGAACTGGGCGTCGCCAAAGACGTGATCCTTGTGGGCGTGCGTATGGGCGACGATCAACGGAAATGGACCACGGCTCCGCGTGGCCGACCATTCGGCCAGCAACCGGTCGATGGTTTCGCGCAAGGGCAACGGCGGCCCCGCCTGGGGCTCGGCCCCGGTATCGAGCAGCAACGCCCGCTTCTCGCCAGCCAGCAGGTACAGGAACGGGGCTTCGAAATGGCTGCGCCTGGACTGGCGCAGGATCCAGGTCCCGGGCGCCGCCTCGTGGACCTGCAGCACGGGCTCACCGACCATCCCGTGGACCCACTGCGCCGGAAATTGCAATGACGCGGCCCCGACGACCGGTGCTGCCGCCACCAGGAAAAGCGCGAGGATTCCGCGGTATTTCAGGCGAAACCAGGGTTGCATCATGGGATTCCACGCCAAGACATGGGCGCCAGTGTGGGCACCCGGCTGGGGCGCGGGAAGCAACTGTTTTTCACCAATCGTTTCCACCGGGGAACTAGACTTGCCAGATTCGACCCGCGGAGCATTTCATGGACCTGGCCGACCTGCGTGTCTTCCTCGTGGTTGCACGGCACGGCAATCTCCACCGCGCCGCCACGGAACTGCACCAGACCCCCTCGGCGCTCTCCAAGGCCATCCGACGACTGGAAAGTGCCCTGAGCATCGTCGCCTTCGACCGCATCGGCAAATCGCTGCGCCTCAATCCGGCAGGCGAGCGTCTGCTCGCACGCGGTATGCAACTGGTTCAACTGGCGGAAGATACTCGCTGTGAGTTTCTCGGCGCCCAGAACCGGATCCATGCCCGGATTGCCGCACCGCCAGTATTGCAGTGGCGCTTCGGCCCGCAGATCGCCCAACGGCTGACACAGCGATATCCGTCCAGTGCCCTCACCTTCGTACCGCATTTCGAGAACGAGGCGCTCGCCGCATTCCACCGCGGCGAGGTCGACGTCGCGCTGGTGACGCAACAGGCGTTGAATGAAGCCGGTGCCGGATCGCAACGGGACCGTGCCACCGTGCCACTGGGCATCCTCGCCATGCAGCTGGCCGCTTCCCGGCAGCATCCACTCGCGCGGCGCAGCCAGGGCACCACGACGGTCAGCCTTGCCGCAAAAACGATTTACACGGAAATGACAGCGGTACTGGGTCATGACTTCGCCTGTCCCAGCCGATCCATCTTCTGCGGCGCCGAACAGGGCGCCGCGGCCGACGGGTGGAACCAGCAACGCCATCCGCGGCGGATCCGCTACTGGGTGGACGACCTCCAGGTATTGCTCACACTCGTCCGCGATGGGTTGGCATTGGCCTACCTGCCGGACTTTGCACTCGTCGGGCAGGATCTTCTGCAGGTGGTCATCCGTGACGGCGCCGCCAACTGCGTGGAGAACATTTCGCTCGTGTGGCGTCCCAGCAAGGCCCATGGCTGGCAACATCATCTGGCCGATGCGTTCGGAGCGTCCGAGCCGAAGCCTGTTCGCTAGCGCGACCGTGTCGAGCTTGTCCACGAGCCGACGGATTTCCGTAAGCACGCCTTCATCAGTAAGCCCCTCCGCAGGGCATTCCGGCCACGGACTTCATCAGCACGAACATCGCCGGGGAATGCCCGGACACACTGAAGTGCAAGGGCGTACGCCTCTGCGGCGAGCCCGAGCCGATGGTGCCGCCCCGGCGCCAAAGCTGCGGACACCGGCGCCTCGTGCTATACCGTACAACGGATGGATACCAACGGTGCCGACGCCCCGCCCCGGAGCGAATTCCGCAATGACAAGGCGGTATTCGTGTGGGGTTTCGTCGCGACCTGGCTGGCATTTCTGCTCTGCTTCACCTATCTCTTCGTGCGCGAACGGGGGATTCCGCAAGTAGGCGCATGGGGCTTGCCAATTCTCCTGCTGTTCTGGATCGCCGGAATCGGCATCGCCGTCTGGGCCTGCGCATTCGCCCGCATCTGCGTTCGCGTATCCGCTTCCGGAGTCGTCGTTCGCGAACGGTTTCCCTCGCGGACACGTGAGCTGCGCTGCCACGCCGCCGACCTTTCACCGCCGCGCATCGCCGCCGGACGCGACAGCGAAGGCGACCCATACTTCCAATGTGTACTCACACTGCCCGATGGCCGCGAGATCGTCATGGCCGAAGGGCCGGATCATTCCGCCGTGGAACGGGTTCGCACCGCCTACCTCGCCGCCATCGCCGGCCTTAGGCCGCGCGATCGCTGACGCCACGGCCTATTCCACGGTGTTTTCGACGAACACGTTCAACCGTTGCAGCACGCGGTCACGGCCGAGCGGAAGACTGCCTCCGCCCACGCGCCGCAGCTCCGCCTCGACGGCCGTGCGCGCAGCGCTGCGTTCGGCCGGAGAGAACAGGGGATGTACCGTCGCACCGGTCCCGGTCAGTACGCGCTCCAGCTCCAGGGGACCACCCCGGACGTAGGGCTCAAGAATGTTGTCGCTCAATGCCGCCAACGAGGCGCTCAGCGAATCCTTCGTAGCGTTGTAGGACCATTGCTCTGCTGGCGTATTGCAACCGGTGCTGTTGCAATCCAGCGGCGCGTGAATGTAGCGCGCGGCGATCTCGGCAGGCGTCTTCAGCACGACGGAGATCGGCAAGGGATTGCCACTGTCGCGCAGGCGCTCGCGATAGGGATCATCGCCGTGCACCATCGCCAGGTTGATGGAGGGAAATATCGGCCGCGTGTGGGTGAAACTGTCATCCCTTTCGATCATCACCGGTATGTTCGCCGCCCGGAGCACGGCCCGATACAGCCCGGACGTGCCATGGCAGCCCAGGGTCCAGTGCAACTGGCCGTCGATGGAATAAAGCATGCGGTCCGTCGGTGCCGCCCCTGCATAGGCGTACATTTCCGTCCGCGGTGTCGAGCCAAAGGCGTGGTAGAGATGCACGGCCATCCAGCGCGTCAGCGCCTCGACGGTTCCGCGGTGCGTGCTCTTGAGCAGGCCCAGACCCGTCAGGAACTGCCAGCTCGACTCGGGTGACCAGTCCGCCACCGTGCCGTAGAAGGAATACATCGGCGGCCGCAGCAACGAGGGCTGGACGATGTGGTTGCTGTCCAGCAGGAGGGAGCGATCGGACGCGGACATGGCGGTCAGTCGCCACGGAACCAGGCCGCGCGCTTCCACCCACAGGCTTTGCGCCACATGCGCGACGTAGATGCGCCAGGCATCGGTATCCGCAATCAGGCGTGTGTCGGCAGTGGGCAACCCCGGAGGAACGCGCAATCCCGCCGGGTCGCCATTCTCCAGGCGGTTTACGGCCGTGCGCAGATCCAGCCGCTGGCTCGCCGTCCAGCGGTTGTACGGTACGGCCGTGCCGGAGTGGTTGTGCCATACGATGGCGGCACTGATCGCCGGTAACGCTGCGATCCGCTCCACCTCCTCGACCACGGGCGAAATCGGCAGCCAGGCCTCTGCCGTGTTGTTGACCGAGTCCAGATCCTGCAGGAACGCACCAGGATTCAGCCTTGCATGAACACGGTGTACTGCCGGCAGGCCGATCGCTGGTGACGGCATCACCCACCGCGTTCCACCCGGCAGGATGTTACCGGCGTCGAACGCGATGGTGCGTGTGGCGCCATCGTCGACGCGGATCGTCAGCGTCGCCGGATGCGCCGCTGGCGTCCGCGCGTTTCCCTGGTTGCGAATCGGAATCCACAGTTCTCCCCCGCTACTGCGAAGCATGGGCCCGATCGCCAGATCAAAACCGGTGAGTGGCGCGGGCAGCAGGGAATGCGTATGGGAATTGTGGACCTCCATCGCTTCAACGATGTCGTCGTGCGGATCAACGACGATGCCCACGCGACGGTAGGGACCAAACAGCCGGATATTGGTGGACACCGTCGTCACGCCGCCCGGATACCGGAACGCGTCATCGGCCAGATCGCCCAGGCGATAGGACATCACGGCGCGCCCGTCAATGAAGATCGTCAGACCGCCCTTCCCGGGCCAGACAAGCGTGTCCCCGTCATTGGTCAGCGAAACCTGGAGCCGGTTGTCGGCATCCAGCCAGGCATCGGCGACATCGACATCCGGCAGCGCCGCTGCCGGCATGACACCACACATCAGGCACACGATCGTGGAAATGAATCGGACGAGCGAAGACGACATGACGGCACCTCGTTGCGTACGGGCCCGGTTGCACCGCCATTGTGGTGGCAAGCCCGTCCCGGAATTCCACAATGCGCCGCCGCTGGCCACCCTGGCGGCAGCAATCACGCGACGAGAGGCGTGGAACACGCCTGGACCTGCCTCACGCGTACGCACAATGCCGGTACCCGGAAACGCCGAAGGCAGCCGGATGGCTGCCTTCAGGGTGAAGACCGTCGCCTGCTGCGAGGTGGCGTTACGGGCGCCCGCCGGCCAGGTTCTGCAGTGCGCTGTTGCCCAGGGCATTGCGCCCCACGGCGACGTTGTTGTCCAGGCGGACTTCCCCGCCCATGTAGGTGAACAGGCCTGCGAGTGCCAGTGTCGAGGTCGGCGGAATCGACCCGTCGATGACCTGGCCCGCCGACAGCGTCACGATGTAGCGCGCACGGACGGTCTCACCCGGCGCAACGGACACGCGGTCGTGCACGTTGGTCGAGACAACAGGCGCTGCACCGCAGGAGGTGACACCCGGCGCCACCTTGCAGAAACGCGGATTGCTGAACACCGAGCTGTCGTAGCCATTGCTGACCACATACGGCACGGGCTCGCTGGCCGACATGGCGGGAATCGTCACATCAAGATAATAGGTGTAGAGAAAGCCATTGCTGGCATCGGGCAGCGCAGCAACGGTGATGGCCGCGGTGGCGTCCGGCGTTTCATCGAAGGGCGCCAGGAACAGGTTGGCCGTCCGCTTGCGTGTCCCGTCGCTACGAAGTACGTAGCACACCAGTTCCTCGTCCGTGAGGAGGCGCAAGGTCGGCACATATTCCAGGACACGCAGCCCGCTGAGCGGCATCTGCCGGCCCTGGGCATCGGTACGCCCGAACAGGAAATTTCCGATGCGCGTTCCAAGCCCCGGCTGCTGGAAATCCACGCTCTGGGCGCCGGACGAGATGTTCTCGTCGACTTTCGCACAGATGACAGGCGTATCGGTCGTGAACGACGCGACCCCGTCGGAGTAGGTCCATGCCACGGCGTTGGTGTGGTCCTCGTCGGAAATCACGAGGGGAACGGTCACCGCGGTGGACGCGGTGGTGAAGAGCAGTGCGGCCAACGCCGCAGCAGTGCTGGCAGGTTTCATGTCTGTCAAATTCCGTAGTTCGTCGCGTGAGAAGGTTGAGCGGCCGTCCTTCGCGGCGCCGTGCGGCTCTGCGCATCACCGGCGGCGAGAAGGGCCGGGCAAGCCCGGCCCCGGCGTTGCTGGGTGCTTACTCGGCCGGACGGCTCGCGTCGCGAAGCGTGCGGATGCTGAACTTGCAGGAACCGTTGCAGTTGGGCGTTCCCGGTGTGTTGACGTTGGCGAACACGAAATTCATGTAGTACGTCTTGCCGGGAACCAGCGGACACGTCGAGGTGAACGCGGTATTCACGGAAAGCTGCATCGTGTCGCCCTGCGGCTGCAGATTGGCGCGGCAGGTCGGCGCCATCTGCGGGTCATTGAACACACCCGGGCACGGCGAGATGGCCAGTCCGATCGGCGTCGCACCGGCGCCGACGGCCGGGCGCCAGCGGGTTTCGAATGTCGTCAGCGAGTACTTGAAGGTCGGACGCGTATCGGCGGGAACCGTGAACTCCATGGCGAAATATTCGCCCGGCGACAATCCGAGGTTTACCTGCGAACCGATATTCGGGCCGGGGAACGGGTTTGCGGTGCTCGTGGCCGGCGAGTAGCCGAAGACATTGTCGTAGAACTTGGCATCACCCCAGCGCTCGCCAAAGTTCGAGTGCAGGACGGTTGTGCCGCCGACGCGGGTGGCCACCTGCGGCGCCGGGCAATCGGCAATCACCCGCACCGTGGCCAGCGACGATGAGACCGGCTGCTGGCCCGCCTTGTAGCACTTCACGCCGAAACGATGCTCACCGGCTCCGCTGGCGGTAATCGAGCGCGTGACACTCGCGCAGGCCGCGCCGGTACACAGCTGCGTGGAGCTGCTGACCGGCCCCCAGTTCGCGACCGTCGAGTTTTCTGGAATGACCGAACCTTCGGGCGAGCAATAGTCCGGGTTGCCCGTGGTGCGGAACTGCACGATGAACGGCACGTTCGCGTTCGCCGTCGCGGGGGCCGTGACGGGGGACACCGTGACGGCGCCGCCCGAGTCGTCACCGGGGCATCCATCGCCACTGAACGGTGCCGCTTCCGTGCTCTCGATCAGCAAGTCGCCCGCATCCGGCCCTTCGGTGATCAGTTTCACCGCCGGCGTTGACGTCGAGGTGAAGGTGCATCGCTTGCCGCCGTGAACCAGGTGTACCTGGGTGTCCGCCGCAGCGGTTCCGGAAAGCGAGAGGGCCAGGCCCAATCCTACGAGCAAGTTGCGCAATGCATTCGTCATTGTTGATTCCTTTTCTTCTGACGTGCCTGATCCTGCGGAGGCTGATCCGCCAGGCCTACGTACGATCCACGGTTGTTGAGCAAAGCCAGCCACCACCCGGGGTGGTGTCTTTGCGATTCATCCATCGGTGCTACATCGGTTTGTTCCGATGGCGCGCGCATTGGAAGCGACCTGCCCCGACCTACCCGCACGGCAGAGGACATTGCCCCCGTCTTCCCCTTTCGGAAAACAGCGTCGGAGTCGATCACGTCGCCGGACGCGGTACCTAACGGGATCAGGAGTACGTCTCCCTACCCCCGGCGGCACCGGTGACGCTCGTCGACTCCATAGCACCGTCGCAACTGCCAGAACGGCAGGCTTCTCCTTGCGTAGCTGGACCGCCCCCGGACCATGGCTGCGCAGGTGTTTGCGACGGGCGGCGACTATAGGCACATTTGCCGAGAAAGTTGTAAGACTTTCGTTTGGTCGTTGTTATTGCTCAGCAAAATGCGGACACGCCGCACACCGCGCGTCATCGTCGACGCAAGCGCGATATGGACCGTTTTCCACGCGAGCGCGTCGGAATCAGTCCAGGAGTGTTGCGAATCTGCTCACGGAAGCGCCCGCATTCCACCGTTCCGCCAGATGCTGCGCTCCCGTATGCAGGAAAGGTTACACGCGGGCTCGCTCGTGAATCTGCGTGATCAGCGATCCCCGCGATTCGTGCGCGCCACTGACGCCAGGCGCTGCCGGTTGCATCAGCTCACGTCGACGCTGCGCCTGTCGAGCCAGCTGGGCGTGGCGCAGCAGTGCCGCATCGACTGACGCCGTCAGCGCCGTCGGGCGAAGCGGCTTGGCCAGATAGCGGAAGACCTGCGCCTGGTTGATCAGAGCGATCAGGTGGCGTGCTCCCTGTGGCGAAGCCTGCACCAGTGTCACGATATCCGGCCGCTGCGCGCGCAGCCGGATCAGGAAGTCGCCGAACGCCGACGCGTGGGCATCCATGTCGACAATGACGACACCGACAGGATGACGGTCCATCACGCGCGCCGCCGCCTCGACACTGCCAGCACGATGGAGCGTATAGCGCGAGCCGACCGTGCAGGCATACAGGTCATGGTCGCTGTCGGCGACGCCGACCAGCAGCACGTCCACCGGCAATTCCGAGGGCCCTGCAGAAACGCCCGCCGTGTCGCCGGGTGGATTCGCCGCTACTGCCAACTCCACCGCCTGCGCAATGGCGGACAGCAGTTCCTTGCTGTCCCAGGGTTTTCGCACGAACCGGTAGACGTCACCGACGCTGATCGAACGCACCGCGTGCGCAAGATCGGTGAAGTCCGACAGCAGCAAGCGGGTCGTCTGCGGCGACTGCGCGCGCACTTCGCGCAGTAGATCGGCACCCGAATACGCTGGCATGCGCAGATCAGCCAGGACCACGTGCACGGGTTGTGTCTGGACGCACCGCAACACTTCGAAGGGATCGGTCGTCGCGACGACGTCGTAGATCCCTTCCAGCACTGCCGCAATCGCTGCAACGATGCGCATCTCGTCATCGATGACGATCACCTTAGCCTTGCCCGTCATTCCAATCCCCCCAGCGCGCGGTTGGGCCCGCAGCTTTTCATTCGAGAAACCGGGGAATTGAATGCCATCACAAATTGCAAACTCGCGGACCAGTGCCGGAATCCCCAGGTATTTCAATGCGCTGATCGATCCCGGCACTTTCCCCGCCCCGGGCACGACCCGCGACTCCGGGTCGTTCCCCGGGTATCCCGTGCCGAATTACTGGTATTCCAGGGTCAGCACCAGGTTGCTGACCTGGGAGGGGTTGGCCATGTCGACCCCACTCCCTGCGGCGCCCAGCACTTCAATGGTGTGGATACCCTCGCCGATCTCGTCAAAGAAGTTGTAGGCAGTCACCTTTGTCGGGTCGATGAATTGCTCGTCGTTGAGCGGCGCTGCACTGAGTGAATCAATCGACGCGAAGACCACAGGCGTCGCCACCCCGGCAACACCCGGCAGATGCCCCTTCATCGGAACACCGTCGACGCGCACCTGGAAAACGACGTAGTTGTCAGTGATCCGCGCAAGACCGGACAAGTGCGCCACCAGGCAACCGCGGTTGGCACTGATCGTGTATCGGAGCAGCGGCTGCAGGTTTGGCGTATCGAACTGGTAGCGGGTAGTGATGGGAAAGGTCACCGGATCGGTCACGGCGGACACCATGCGCGATCCGCTGGTGCAGCTGAGCGGTTTTGCGGTGACGCCGGAGACGGCGACGAACAGCGACAGGGGAATGAGTGCGAGGACGGCACGACGAAGTACGTTTTTCACGGCATGGTCTCTGGTCTTGGTGAAGGTGGCGTAGCACATCCTCTCGGCCGGCGCGGGCCGATGCCAGCTACGTGGTGTCATGCGCCATCGAAGGAGTAGCGTCGATCCGGACGCTCCCACGCAGGAACGATATCTGCCCCGCGTCGCTTCTTGCACTTGGCAAGTTCGCATCGATTGAAACGATGACGAATGCGATTGCGAACATTCCGGATTGCTATCGGCGTAGCGAAGTCCCACGCCGTTCCGGCGATTCCGTTGTCCATTGCCGGCATCCGACGGAACGCGCCCGCGCAGTCGCCGCGGGTGCGGAGCCCCCCGCGCGCACCGGCACTGGTCAAGCCATTCCCCGGTGCCGGCGATCCACCAGACCGCACGCGCGCCGGCTTACGGTGTAGCGGCCCCGGCCGGGGGCCTCGCCCGGCCCAGCGGCGAATGTCCACTGCAAAAGCGTAAGATGGCCCCGGTGCCCAGGTGGGGGGTGTCAGCAGACGTCCGGCCATGACGAATCCGTCCGGCAAACCTGCACTGCTGCGTAGGCTGGCGGAGCATCCCCTGCTGCTGCTGGGCATCCTCTTTGCCGCAGGCCTGGCCGGAATCACCTGGCACCTGCGCCGGATGACCTACGACCTGGTGCGCAGCAACGCCACCGTGAGCTGTGGTCAGTACGCCACAATGCTGACCGCCTTTCGCGGCCTGTACACCTCCGAGGTCGTCGACCGCCTGCGCGGGAGTCGCGTACCGGTGACCCATGACTACATCCAGCGGGATGGCGAAATCCCGCTGCCGGCCACCCTGACCATCCTGCTGGGCGAACGGATGAGCAGCGATCCGGCGGATATCCGGGTAAAGCTGTACAGCCCACACCCGTTCCCCTGGCGTGCCCAGACCGGCGGCATGCCCGACGCGTTTGCCCGCGACGCCTGGGAACGCCTGCAGCGCAATCCGACAGAACCGGTGGTGCGCGTCGAAGCCATCAACGGCGAACCGCATGTGCGCTACGCCGTTGCCGATCGCATGCTCAGCGCCTGCGTGACCTGCCACAACACCCACCCCCTCAGTCCAAAGCGTGACTGGCGCGAAGGCGACGTGCGCGGCGTACTGGAAGTTTCCAAGCCGCTGGCACTGGGTTTTTCGAAGGCCGAAGAGGTGTTCACCAAGATCTTCTGGCTCACCGCGGGTCTGCTGATGCTGGGTGTCGCCATGATCGGCGTTTTCATCCAGCGACTGCAACGCGAGTACGCTCGCGAGCAGCATCTGAGTGCCGAACTGCGTGACAGCAACCAGAAGCTCGGTCACGAGGTAAAAGTACGGCACAGGGCCGAGTCGTCGCTGTTGACCGCCAAGCAGGCCGCTGACCGGGCGAACGAGGCGAAATCGATCTTCCTCGCCAACATGTCGCACGAGATCCGCACGCCCATGAACGTGATCCTGGGCCATGCCCAGTTGCTGGCACGCAATGCGGACCTGGGATCGGAGTCGGCCGAGTCGCTGGCACTGATCCAGCGGTCGGGGCACCACCTGATCGGCCTGATCAGCGACATCATCGACATCACCCGCATCGAAGCCGGCGTGATGCAACTCAAGCTGTCGGACTTCGACCTCCAGGAAACGGTGGAAAGCGTCACTGGCATGCTGAGCCTGCGCGCGCAGCAGAAGCAGCTGCAGTTCGAGTCGCGCTGGGACGTCGATCCGCCCCCCGGATGCGTGCGGGGAGACCAGGGCAAGCTCAGCCAGATACTGATCAACCTGCTGGGCAATGCGATCAAGTTCACCGACGAAGGCGGCGTCGCGCTCCATGTGAAGCGGGTCGGTGAGCACCGCTACCGTTTCGTCGTCATCGATAGCGGCCCGGGCATCCCCGAGGACCAGCTGGAGTTCGTGATGGAGCCCTTCGCGCAGACGGAAGTCGGCGCGCGCGCCGGTGGTGCGGGCCTGGGCCTGGCCATTGCGCGACGGCACCTGGAGCTGATGGGCAGCCGGCTGGATGTCAGCTCGCAGGCTACCGGGACCCAATTCGCCTTCGAACTCGACCTGCCCGCCAGCGACGCACTGCCGCCGGCGGAGTCGCCACTGGACAAGGTGCATCATCTCGCTGCGGGTTTCGATGTCCACGCGCTGGTCGTTGATGACGATGCGGAAAGTCGCGACCTGCTCGCCCGCCTGTTGCGGGCCATCGGCTGCAGCGTCGACTGTGTCGGCACCGCTGACGAAGCCGTCGTGGCCGCCCGGCACCGTATTCCTGATATCGTTTTCACCGACATCCGCATGCCGGGTTTTGGCGGTGCCGACCTGCACCGCCAGTTGCGCGACCTCTGGCCGGAACAGCGCACCGCCTATGTCGCCATGTCGGCGTCCAGCCTCGGCCAGACACGTTCCGCCGTGCGCGCCGCCGGGTTTGACGAATACATCGCCAAACCGTTCCTGTTCGAACGTATCTTTGCCGCGCTGCGCGACCTGCTGCACGTGGAATTCGTGATGAACCAGCCGGCCGTCACGCCGTCTCCCGAGGCGCCCACATACGATGCGCAGCCGCAGATCTCCGCGGCTCTGGCCGATGAATTGCGCGAGCATGCCGAGATGGGCAACGTCGCCGCGCTCGAAGCCCAGCTTCAGGCAATGACCCAGGGCGGTGGCGGACGAGCCGCCGCTGCGGCCGTATTGCGTCCCTTGCTGCAGAACTACGACATGGACGGATTCATTGCCCGGCTCCAGGAACTCTCCGATGTACACGCCGATTGAGAATGCCAGCTCGGCAGCGACGATCCTGCTGGTGGACGACCAGCCAGGAAACATCAACCTGCTGCGACGCTACCTTAAGCGTAGCGATTTTAACCTGGCCGTCGCGACCAACGGTGCGACCGCATTGCGCATCTCGCACAAACTGCGACCCGACCTGATCCTGCTGGACGTCATGATGCCCGACATCGACGGCTACGAAACCTGCCGCCGTCTGAAGGCCGATCCCACCAGTCGCGACGTGCCCGTTGTCTTTGTTACAGCGCGGACCCAGCCGGAAGACATCGAACGCGGATTCGCCGTCGGAGCCGCCGACTACATCTGCAAGCCCGTGCAGCAGCAGGAGCTGCTGGTTCGCGTCAGCAACCAGCTGATGCTCAAGCGAACCCGCGAGCTGCAGCTGGCCCGGTTGCAGGAAAACGAAAAGCTCGCCCAGCTGGGACACCTTGTCGGCGCCCTGGCTCACGAGCTGGCAACACCGCTGGGCAATGCCCAACTGGTACTCAGCTCTCTTACCGACCGGATGCGCGCCGTCAGCAAGGCGATGTCCCAGCGCACCGTCGACACGGCGGAACTGACCCAGTTGATCGATACGGCCCTGCGCTCGCTGGAGATGGCCTGCAATGGTCTGAGCTTCGCCGCGACCACCGTGCAGAGTTTCAAGGCGGTCGCTGTCGACCAGTGCGCCGACGTGCGCTACAGCATCCGCTTCGGCTCCTACCTCGACAAGGTACTCATCAGTCTGCGGCCGCGTCTGAAGCATTCGAGCATCAAGGTGCAGGTCAATGGCCCTTCGGATCTGGAGTTCGTCACCTATCCCGGGGCGTTTGCCCAGATATTCACCAACCTGATCGAAAACTCCCTCGTCCACGGCTACGACGAGAACGTGGCGGGAACCATTACGATCGACTACGCCACGTCGGACGGCCAGCTCAAGATCGACTACCGGGACGACGGCGCCGGCATCGCGACGCAGCACCTGCCACACATTTTTGAGAATTACTTCACGACCAAACCAGGCTGCGGCGGCAGCGGCCTGGGCATGAACATCGTCAAGACTCTCGTGTGCGACAAGCTTGGCGGTGAGATCCAATGCGAAAGCACGCCGGGCAAGGGTGTGCATTTCGCCATCCAGGTACCGCTTTCGCCTGCCGAGGCAGTCACGGGAATCACCTGACACGACTGCCGCACAGCCTGCGACGAACGACCACAGGCCCGCGCCCCGGGCGTGACGCTTCGCGCAACATCACCGGGCCGTGCCAGTGAAATAATTCCCCCAGCTCGTCAAGCTGCGTCGTTTCCACCATCCCCCTTCCACCATCCTGCGTGCCGAGAATCCATGAACACCGCACTGATGACGGCCGGTCTCCTGATGATCGGCATCGGCGCCATTCACTCCAGCCTGGGGGAATGGCTGATATTCCGCCATGTCCGCGCCCGCGGCGTCGCCGCGCATCTGCCCGCGCCGCCTCTCGCGGAGCGCCATGTACGGATACTCTGGGCAACGTGGCACATCGTCACCGTCATGGGGTGGATGATAGCGGCCGTGCTGATCCGCGTTTCGCGGTCGGACGCGGACCTGCGATCGTTCCTGCTGGACGCGATCTTCGTTGCGACCGCGGCAAGCGCCGTCCTCGTTCTTCTCGGGACACGAGGCCGTCATCCGGGGTGGATCGGACTGGGCCTCGTCGCCGCGATCACGCTCGCATTTACCTGACGCCCACAGATCCCTGGCGCCGCATGGCCTCCCGGGCGGTGTCCGGGTTGTCACTGAACACGCCGTCCACGCCGAGCCGGTAGAACAGCGCGTATTCGTCGATCGCCTTGCCGTAAAACGCCGGCATATCGGCACCATTAGGCCCCGCGACGCGCAGGCTCAACGGCAGGAAGGTGTTCTCATTGCGGAACGTCCAGGCATGGACGATCAGCCCCAGGGCGTGGGCGCGCGGTACCAGCGTCGTCGGGGGCAGAAGGTTGCCCGCGGAATCCCGCGGTACCACGAGGTTCTTGTTCACGCCGATTCCGTCCGCATACGTGGCCACCTCCGCCAGCCCCGCCGGAGTCACCAGATCAGCGTAGGTGCGCGGGTCACCATTGAGCTCGAAGTCGTAGGGACGACCACTGTCGTGGACCAGCTGCACCAGGCGCAGCCGCGTGTGGTGACGCAGCTGGCGCAGGTTGCCGACTTCGAAGGACTGGATAAACACCGCCGAAGAACGTTGCCTGTAACCGTGCGCATGCAGCATGGAAACCAGCGGTTCCTCCAGCGACAAGCCCATCGCATCGAAATAGCTCGGGTGCTTGGTTTCCGGATACAGTCCGATCCGTCGCCGCAGCTGCCGCTCCTTGCGCTGCACCAGGCGGATCACTTCCTCCAGCGTCGGCACCTCATAGCGGTCGTCGTATACCGTGTTGCGTTGACGAATCGCGGGGATGCGTTCACGTGCGCGAAGCGTCTTGATTTCCGCCAGTGAGAAGTCCTCGGTGAACCAGCCGGTAACCGGCGTTCCATCAATGGTTCTGGTGGTGCGTCGCGCGGCGAACTCCGGATGTGCGGCGACATCCGTTGTCGCCGAGATCTCGTTCTCGTGCCGCGCAATGAGCACGCCGTCGCGCGTACTGACCAGGTCCGGCTCGATGAAATCCGCACCCAGGTCGATCGCCATCTCGTAGCTGGCCAGTGTGTGCTCGGGCCGATAGCCACTGGCACCACGATGGCCGATCACGATCGGCGCCGGAGCCTGTGCCATGTCAGCCAATGCGTCGTGCGTGCCCATCCCGGCACCCAGCGCCCACACGGCGACCAGTACAATCCGTGTCATTCCACGCATATTTTCCTCCTCGCGCAACCCCTGCGCGGGGGACTGTAGGGTGGCGCGATGACGCTATCGTGTCGCATCCGGGCACCGGAATGTGATGTCGGTCATGCTACGCCGTCCTTACCGGCGCAGCCACTGCGATGCGACGCATCCTCCCGGTCAACCATTGCAGATACCGGACGTTCCTTGGCATGACTCATTCGCCAAGGGACTACCATGAAGACCTCCGCGTTGGCCGCCGCGCTGGCATTGGCCACGTTACACGGGCCGCCTGGCACCGCCGGTGCATCCGAACCTGTGCGTACCGCGCCGGCATTGCCGCCGGCCTGCCGCGCCGGCGCGCCGGACTGCTGGCTGACAGTGAAACCCGCCGAGATGGATTCGCACTGGGCGCAGGCCCGCTGCAACGACGGCAGCGCCGCGGGCTATGAATTCCGTCCGTCACCCACCGGCTCGAAAAACTGGGTGATCCTGTTCGAAGGCGGCGGCAGTTGCGACGACCTGACGCTGCAGTGTGCCAATCGAAATCACCGGTTGACGACCACCTCGCCGATCGGAAACGGACAGTGGCGACGCATTCCGCACGCGGGCATTCTCAACCCCCTGCCAACGGTCAATCCGGACTTCTACGCCGCCAACCTGGTGCAGCTCAATTACTGCTCCAGCGACCAATGGTCCGGCGCGACGTCATTGCGGCGCATCACCTCGGCAACGCCCGGGTGCACGGATGCGAGCACGTGCGGGTGGTATTTTTCCGGGCGCGCCAATGTGCAGGCTGCGCTGGAATCGCTCCAGCGTGAGCACGGACTCGTGGACGACGGATCGCAACGCGTGCTGTTCGTCGGCACGTCAGCGGGCGGTTTCGGCCTGGCGGCAAACGCCGAAGCGCTGACCACGCTGCTGCCGGTGACGCACCAGGCGGATCGCCTGCGCTTCGTGATTGACGGCGCCTTCGTGCTGGACGGCTGGGACGTTCCGGGCCACACCATCGGTGACAGTCATCTGACCAACGTCAACGCCGTGGCTGCGCAGAACCGTCGTTTCTGGCGTGCGCGCTTCGACACCTTCTGCGAAGCAGATCGCATCGCCCGCGGACTGGATCCATCTTTGTGTACTTTTCTGTCGGTGGATTATTCCTACCTGACTTCGGCCACCAACGGCCTGGGCCTGAAGGTACTGCTCCAGAACAGCACACTGGACGCCGTCGCCGTGGCGCGTCTGGGCCTGGACGACCTGAACGACCCCGCACGCGAGGAATGGCGCTGTCGCATGACCCAGGCGCTGGCAGCCGCCCCCTGGCTGTTCAGCAGCGGCGACGTCTATCACACCTTGAGCGGCAGCAATACGGCATTCAACGCAGGACAGAACGGCCGGACCTATCGCGACCTGGTCGGCCGATTCTGGCGCGATGAAACGCCACGTCGTTACGTCTACCGGAATCCCGCCTGTCCCTAGCCCGCACACGGCACGGCGTCCCTCATGCGCAGACGCCGTGCCGCGCCATCACGCCGTGGCGGGAACGGCGGATGCGGGACGCCAGAAGATCTTCCAGGTCGCCAGGAGCGGCGCGACATAGAGCACGAAGAACACCGCATCGAGCGCGACGTTCTGCCAGAAACCGAACGCCAGGGAAACCAGGACATCCGGCACGAACCATCCGAACAGGGACGCTGCAAAAGCCGACCATGCCAGGCGCGATCGGTTGGCGAACGGGCCATGCGCAACAAACGCCAGAACAATACCCCAACCGAAGATCGCCGCCCCCAGCGCCCCGTGAATGAAGGTGATATAGCGCGTGGCGGCCTCGCCAAACGTATCGATGTGGAAGGGTGAACCATAGAACAGCCACGAAAATCCGTGGCGGGCCAGCACCGGCGCCACCATCAGCGCCAACCCGAATACGACCGTCAGCATGGTGACGCCGAACAACCACAGCTGCCAGAACCGCAATCGTCTTGCTTCCACGAAAACCTCCTGTTCGCCTGTACATCGGTGACGGTAGGTTACGACGGCACTGATTATCCCGGGGTCACTGGCGCTGGCAAGGCGACGACCTGTTCGCACAACCAGCGGGCCGCCAGCCCGCTTCGCACCAGCAGGCCCGCGTAATCGCCCGAATGGAAGCCCGGGCTGACCGCGCAACACCAGCGTCCGCCGCGGCGCGGTCCGTCCAGGTGCTCCGCCCTCGCCTCGCGCCCTGCTGCGACGGCCGAGGTGTCGTCGTCCGGATCGCCGTCCCACGCCAGCGTGGAACGGTGCGACCGCCGGCCCGGCGGGGGCACGAGCGATCCGCTACGGCAGGCGTCTTCCACCAGCCTGGCCAGCCAGTCGGCTGCCTGCGCATCTTCCAGAGTGATGGCCACCCACGCGCTGTCGAAGACGAGTGCCCCGTTGCAATACAGTCGCAGTGCGTAGGCGGGCGACCGTCCCTTCGGACGGGCCAGATGTTCGCATTCCCGTCGCAGTTCCACGCCGCTCCCTGCAGGACCCGGGCGGCGGGAGGGCCGCGCCTTCGCCGGGAAAGGCTCGCATATGCCGATGCCAGCACGCAACGCCCCGCGGAACCGGCGTCGGAACGGCATTCCCGCAGGTCGCGCCGGCATCGTCAACAGGGCCCGCTTACTGGAAGCCGTTCCGGAAGAGCACGTCGCTTTCCGGCAGTACGAGCAGGCTCGCCGAGCGGGCCGGAACAGCGGGTATGACCAGGCTGTTGCCCGCGATGGAACCCGTGCCCGCCTGGGCGTAGTGGTGCGCGCCGTCGAAGCGGTACATCCGCCAGGAACCTGTAAGCGGGGTTGACAGGTTCACGGTGATATCCTGCGGCGATGTGGATTTGTTGAACAACAGCACGAAGACCTTCTGGCCCGCCTGGTGCACCGCATACGCGCCCAGGGCGTCGACGTCGCTGGACAGTGCCTGCACACTGTCGCCGACGACGCGGCTGTTGGCGCCGTCGTAGTCCAGGTACATGCGGAAAGCGTCCTCTGCGTAGCTGCCCTCGGCCGGTGCGACCCAGCGCGTGGCGAGATCCACGCCTTCGCGGCCGAAGATCGCCAGCACCTCGGCCTGTGCCAGCGCGCCCGTGGCCCCCGAGTCCGGACCCCACTTGTACTCGGTGATCGCCAGCTTCGTACCAGGGCAACGCGCGTCGATCCACTCGCGCAGCCGTGGGATCAGGCGCGGCTTGTCCCGTATCCACGACGGGGACGTGTAGTTCGGGTCGTACAGCTCCTTCAGCGACTGCAGCCGCCACGCCGCCGTTTCCGGCGATTCGTCGACATGATCCGGATTGGTACCGGCCAGGTCGTGCGTCTCGTCGCCCTGCGGATAGTAATGCACATCCAGGTAGTCGACCAGGCGAACGCCATTGGTACTCTGGTAGTCGCACACCTTCTTGAGGTACCACTCGGCGAGCGGCATCCCCTGGTGCGCATCGCGATCCGGACCGGTGACACAGCTCACGCCGCGACTGGCATCCTGCGCGGAGGTGAACAGGTCACACCATCCCCAGGTCACCGGGCCGAACAGTTTCACGTACGGATCCTGCATCTTCATGGCGTCCGCGTACTGCAGCGTGCGAGTCCACAGTTCGTCGTAGCTGACGGGCTGTGGATGCACGTCGCCGTGCGTCAAGTGCCACAGCATGATCTCGTTGTCGAGCGATACGTAGCGCGCCGGGCCACCCGGCCGGCTGGCGATGTGCGCCAGGCGTTGCGCGTTGAACGCCGGCGTGATCGGGATCGACGTATCGGCCGGATCATTGTTGCGGATGAAGCCCGGCGGATTGCTGCCGTTCGGATTCGCCACGCAGTAGCCGGTGGTGTTCACCTGCGGATTGCACAGGCCGTTGCCGGCGTCTGCCGTGCACCAGTCCGGATTGCCCGCCGCGAGGCATTCGTTGCTCAGCTGCGGCCCGTACTTGGCGATCGAGAAACCCCAGCGTTTGACGCGATCCTTGGGGGTCCATCCGATCATCGAAGCCGTAATCAACGGCTCTCCGCCGTACTGCCGGGTGATGTCGATGAACTGGTTGATGGTCGAGTTGCCGGGCAGGCCGGTGCCGTTGCCATCAGGGATGTTCATGTAGAACCAGTCGGACGCCGTGCTATGCGTGTCGAACTGCCAGTTTTCGCGCGTCGTGGCATTTCCGCCATGACGGCGCACCGGATAGCGCAGGTCCGCATGCTGGGCGGTGCTGCCGAAGTTGACGCCGTAGATGTCCGGATTGATCGGGCGGCGGTTCACGCCCAGGTTCACCGTCACCGTCTGGGTGACGGACTGGATCGGACGGCCGTTGAAGACAATGTCGTCAATATAGACGGCAGGCTGGCTGCCGCCAGTGAAATCCATGATCTGCAGCTTGTTGAACTCGCCTCCGGTCAGGCCAGTGCTGGCGTTGAAGGGCAGCGTGAAAAGGTGCCACGTACCTGCCGTGATGCCACCTGCCGTGCGCGGCGCCACATCGAACTCGGCCACGCGGGTCTCACCGTTGATCAGCGCGAGCTTGAGCACCTGGTTGCCCGCACTGCCACCGTGAATCCAGAACGTGAGCGAGGCGACTCCCGCGATGTTGATGCTCGATTGTGGACGGGCAAACAGCAGCCCACCCCAGTCAGCCGGATCAAACCTTATCGACTGGCTGCCACCGTGCACGGGCGTCGCATTGTTCAGCGCATGGGTGCCCCAGCTCCAATTCTGGAAGTCGGACTGCAGGGAATCGGTGTAGACGGGCACGGACGTCTGCGCCGAAACCGGGGCGCACGCCAGCAGCCAAAGCCAAAGTCCGTTACGCATGGACAGCTCCGGAAGAAGTCGGATTGGAGGCGGTCGCCGCCGCAGCGGCGACCGGAGGTCGTCAGGGCGACACGATGAGCGTGCTGTTACCCGAGAGATTGCGGTTGAGCGTGATCCACAGCGCGTCGCCGGCATCATCCAGTGACGGGAAGTAGTCCACATCCCGCACCAGCGTCATGCCGTTGAGCCGGACCGTACCCGGAAGGGCGCTGCCGGTGTAACCGCGCACCACAAGAACGGGACGGTTCAGGGTGCCGCTGCCGACCTGCACGCCGAGGTTGACCGCGTTGCCCGCGGCCTGCACCTCCCAGGTGCCGTACACGTGGTTGTAGCCGGCCGGCTGGTAGGGCTTGGTGTCGGTCCGGCCCGCGCCGGCAGGCCCCTGGGTCAGCACCTGTCCCTGCGTCGCAGTCAAGGTGACATTCTGCACCGTTTCCACTTGTTGCACCTGGCTCAGGGTCGGGCTGATCGAGTGACGATCGAGCACGATGTGCAGGTTGTAGCTCTGGCGCGGCCAGCCGGCCCGCATGCCCGTGTCGCCCAGCTCCGGATAGCTCGCCTTGCCCAGGAAACCGTAGTTGGTTCCCCACGCGATGCGCTTGGAAATCGTACTGTCATCGGTACCGAGGAAGGAGTACTGATTCAGCTGGTACGGCCAGTTCCAGGTGCAGGGCATGGTTGAGGTCGTGCCGGACGTACAGGCCGGACCCGCCGCACTGGTCGAACCCCAGCGCGCATAGCCCCAGTAGCCGCCGGCGTCCTGCTGGGTGATGGTCTGCGTCTGCACCATGCCCATTTCGGCGTCGACGTTCTGCGTCCACAAATTTGCGTAGGGAACCGTATTGGGCGCAGTCCAGGCCCAGGGACTGTTCAGCGTCAACGGACCGGCCGTGGTCGTGAACTTGTAGCGCTCGCCCCATGCCGCGCCCATCACCGTATCGCCCGTTCCTGGCGCGGCGCCGTCGAACGTCATGTCGCCGTAGGGGGAGCGGCTGTCGCCCTCCAGCGCATTCACGGGCGCGCTGCTCATGTCGTAGCTGATCGACCAGAGGGGGTGATCGCGGCCGGTGACGAAGGTCCAGTCGATCGTGATGCCCACCGGGTACTGGCTGACGCCGCCGCTGCCGTTCATGCCGGCAAATTGGAACGTCTGCGTATAGCGATGGATGGCGTGGTGACGACCGGCAAACAGCGTGCGGAACTGGCCGGGCGTGTCATAGCCGGCCACGCCCCAGCTGCCCAGTCCATTGCCGAAATGAGATACGACGTAACCGAATCCCGGATGACCGTTGAACGAACCGGTCACCGTACGCGTCGACTGGTCTGCCAGCTGGTAGGTCAGCTGGCGCAGATAACCGCCGTACTTGCTGGCGGGATCACGCTGGGTATTGCGGACCATGGCCGCACTGCGCGGGCGTCCTGCGCTGTCGCGCCAGGTGTAGCGGTCGGAACGGAACCCGTCGAGATTGACGTCTGGTTCGATCACGATGCCATTGTCCGGCGGGGCGATAACCGGTTCGAAATTGCCGCTGAAGATCGGGTCCGGACCACCGGTCGGTGCGCGCTCCAGCAGCACGACGTCATCGAGGTAAAGCGGCGTCTGCTCCGAACCGTCTACGCCCCAGTCCATCAGGTACACATTGTTGAACGTGCCCGAAAATGCCATCGCGCCACTGTCAAACGACACCTCGACCTGCGTCCATGCGTTGGCCGCGATCGTGCCGCCGGCCATGGGGGCGACATCCGCCTGGGCGCGGATATCGGTCGAACTGCCCACCCGGTTTCCCACAAAAAGCCGCACGCGTTGCCCGCCCGCGCTACCGCCGTGGACCCAGAAGCGCAGGCCGCGATAGGTCGTGGTATCCAGCGCATCCGTCGTCACCACGCTCAGCCCGTTCCAGTCCCGCGGCAAAAACCGGATGGAGCGGGTGCCAGCGTGAGCCGGCGTCGTGTTGGCGAAATTCTCCGTGCCGCCCCAGCTGATATTGGTGAAGTTGTTCTGCAGCTGCTCGTCGTACACGACGCGATCGGCCGCGTGGACGTTTACGCCGACGGCAGCAGCCAGCAGGACCAGCGATGAATGACAGTTGACAAGGCGCACGCGAATTTCCCGTTCCTGGAGGTATCAAGGCCCGCCCGCACGGTCGATCAGGCGACGGGGTTCATTGGCGGCGGCATTGTCAGTGGCACAATTGCCAGCCTCCAGAACCATTTTGCGGAGGCGGGGTCGGTAAAAGGCCCAATCTTTCCGGGGAACGCGACCCGAATCACGCTTTGGCCGAAATAGCCGACATGCGGTAGGAGCCAACGGTCGTTTCAGAAAGTGCCATTGACTGGAGAATGAGACACAATCGACGGTTTCCGGGCGCGTCGAGCCACCGCCGTCCGTCACTTTTGCTGCCCAGAAGGTCCCTCATGGAATGCCAGTTTGAAGTCAGCGTTCGTATCACCCCGCCGCAGGAGGCGTTTTTCCGCAGCGTACTGGCTATGAATGTGGGCAAGTCGGGCAGCGACAACGATGCCCTTGTCGCCCGCTGCGCCGAGCAGTTCGGCGACGCCGGCGCCAACGCGGCGCGTGGCCTGATCCAGGCAATGGGGGAGCACCGGGAGAATCTGTCGCTCGAGGAACAACGGCAGGAGGAAGACAGCATCGTCTGGTGTGCTGTCTACGGCACCTGGGGCATGGAAATCGCCGAATCGATCGCCTCATTCCTGGCTCAGCTCTCTCCACAGATCCATGCCATCGTCGAAGGCGACTACGACGAGGATCCCTGGGGCTTCCGCTACACCACATCCCAGGGTGATGTTGTGTTCGAGGAAGGCTTCCTATCGGAGCACGGCCATCCGGACGATGAGTGATTTCCAGGCCCACGCACGTTAAACGTACCGCTGCGCCGAAACGACGGTGCAGCGGGTTGGGCCGAGGCCTTCGGTGCGCCGGGCCTGAAAATCGTGGGCTTTGCCTGCGCTAGCATGCCACTTCCCCGCTAGCCAGGATCGTCCATGCGCGCCTGTCGTCTGATTCTGCTCATCGCATTGCTGGGTTTCGGGTCCTTCGCCCCGGCTGCAACGACGTATCGCGCCGAGGGCTACCTCACCGACGCAACGCACCCGAAACGTCCGGGCGACAGCCACCGGATTGATGTCCGCGTCACCGTCACGCTCGATCCCGTGACAGCAGAAGCGTCGATCGCGATTGAAACGGACCTCGCCGGCAAATCAGCTATTGCACAGTATTTCATCGGCCATGGACGCGTATTCCAGCGCGACGCCGAGGGCAGGGAAATCGCGGCATCGTCCCTGGGCGATGTGTCGCCGGCCGTGATCGCCGCACTGCACCCGGCCGTGGTCGACAGCACCTTGACCATCCGGCGCGAGGATCTTGCCCGGCGCGGCAGCCAGGGGTGGTTCGCCTGGAATGACGTGCTGTGGACGCTGGCGTTTGCGCGTCGCGGCGAAGCCGTTACGGCGCTCCGTCACGACGTGGCGCACGATCTCTTCGGCGACACGGTGGAATCCGTTTCGTATCGGCAACGGCGCGAAGGCGGCACCCACGTCACCGTCACTGCCTTTGAGCGCACCCTGGCTGACCTGTCTTTCACAGCAGGAACGCCGGCACTCGAGTGGGAAGGCATCGGTGCCATCGACCGCCAGAATGATCGCGCACGCGTCGTGTCTGACCGGGAAATCCAGTTCACTGAATTGGCGCCCGGCGTGCACATGATCGCCCTGGCCGCACTGGATCTTCGGGTCTTCGTCGCCGAGTTCGGTGATCATGTCATCGTGCTGGAAGGCGCCTACAGCTCCGCCGTCGGCGACCGGTTGGCGCAGGCCATCCGCAGGCATTTCGGCAAACCCGTGCGCTATTTCGCGTTCAGCCATCTGCATGGCCAATATGTCGGCGGCGTGCGCAGCTGGGTGGCGGAGGGCGCAACGATACTCGTGCCACCATCAACGGCACCGCTGATCAAGGACGTGCTGGCTGCGCCGCACCGTCTGCATCCCGATGCCCAGGCTGCCGTGCGCGCCCCCTTGAAACTGCACACCATCGCCGCGCACGAGCGCATCGCGGATGAGACAAACCGGCTGGACATCTACAACGTGGACTCCGCCCACACCGACGACTACTTCATCTTCCACTTCCCGGCACAAAAGCTGCTCTTGACCGGCGACCTGATGATGTACCGGCCAGGACAGGCCCTACGCGGGCGGTCGCGCAAGCTGTGCGCCACGGTGCAGTCCCTGGGCCTCGGCGTCGATCGCTACGTTGGCAGCTGGCCCCTGAACAGCTTCGGCATACAGGGAATTGTCGAGCACTCGGAGGTCCAACGCGCCTGCGCAATGCCGGAGCCGCCCGCGTCGTAGTGCCGCCGCTCAGGGCGCGGGTGCGCGCTCCTCGGGAAGTAGCAGGACTTGCGGATTGACCGGATGCCAGGCATCGGGCGGCGTACGGGCGACGCCAAGGTAGTCGGCCTGCCGCTGCAGCGCCTCCCACTCGCCCACCGCAGTGACATCCTGCTGCAGGCGTTCCGACGTGACGAGATCGTCGCGCACGTGCTCGCCCAGCCAGACGTACTGGCGTCGGAAGGCAAGGGCCTGGGCTTCCTGCGGCCGCCCTTTGTACAGGCGGCGCAAGATGACACTCCCGATCATCCGCGCAAGGATGCTGGCGTCCGATTGCATCAGCCGCTGACCCAGGGTTCCACATGCATCGCGCAAGGCTGGCACCGCACGATGGATCGGATCGCCCGGTTTACATAGCCGGGCCACATCGCCGTAGGCGGGCAACGGTACGTTGTTGATCGCATAGCGCCGGAACCAGCGTTCGATATCGGCCTCACCGGTCATGCCGTGCAGCGGTCGTGCGATGGACGAAGGCAACGGCTCGCGTCCGACAACGGGGCGCAGGATGCGGACGATATCGGGCAAGTGATCGTCCGCGCGACTGGCTTTCGCCGCCTGCAGGATCACGTTCGCAAGGGCCGCATCACTTCGCTTTTCGCCCCGGGGCAGCAGGAACCAGTGGATAGCGTTGTCCGGGAAGTGCCGGATCAAGCGCTCGCGGTACTCCGGATGGCGGCAGGGATGGTGTTGCGCATGGCAGGCAAGGGCTGCCACGTAGAGCGCCAGTTCATTGCCACGCTCGTCCGACAAGCGCGACAGAACCGTCTCGTACGCGTCGCCATTACCAGCTTCCCGCGCGGTGGCAATACCGATCAGGGCTGCGGCGATCCAGTGGTCACGGTCGGAAGAACCGGCCAGCGTGTCGATCTGGGTCCGTCGATAATCCTCGCCCAGTTGCGCGGCGATCTGCGACACCAGGTCGTTGACCGCATCGCCGTTTCCCGCAGCTGTCAGCGCTTCGCGAAAACGGGCCAGTACCTCGCCCTGTGCCGCCGCATCCCCCCGCAAGGCTTGTTTCAGCCAAGCCACCGAGCGCCGGGCACTGCGTTCGCGCTCTTCGCCTGCACCCGCCGGAAACGCGGCTGCCAGCAGGCCAGAAAGGTGCGCCACCCGCCGGGACTCCTGGTGTGTCTGCAACTGCGACTCGTGCGCGGCGATTCGCGCGGTTTCCGCGCGGCGCCATTGCCACAGCGTGGCCGCCAGACCGCCGATCAGCGCCGCAATTGCGACAGCAGTGACCAGTGTCACAAGCCGATTACGTCTCACCGAACGCCACGCGCGCTCCGGCCATCGCCGCGCGCGCACACTGACGGCGGTACCGTCCTGCCAGCGCGACAGGTCCGCGCGCAATGCACCGACCGTCGCGTAGCGCCGCTCCGGATCCGGCTGCAGGCATCGCTCGCAGATCGCGGCGAGATCGCGATCCAGCGTCCCGGCAACGCGTTGCGACAAGGCCATGCCAGCTATTCCGCCCGCCAAGGTGGGTGCACTGGGCGTGTCAGTCCGCCGCGGCGCCACGCCCCCCAGCATTTCGTACAGGATGGCACCCAGTGCATAAATATCCGTGCATGCATCGAGAAATGCGCCGGGCCTGGATTGCTCCGGCGCCATGTATCCGGGCGTGCCGGCACACTCTTGCGCCAGCACGCCACCGCCGGATCCCATTACGCGAGCCAGACCGAAGTCTGCGACCATGGGCTGGCCCTGGTCGTTGAACAGCACGTTCGCAGGCTTGAGGTCCAGGTGCAGCAGCTGCAAGCTGTGGGCGTACTCCACGGCGGAAGCAACCGCTGTGATCACCTCCACCGCTAGACGCGCAGGCATCGGCGCCGCAGCGAGCCGGGCGGCGAGCGTGCCGCCACGCAGCAGTGGCATGGAGAAGTAGTGCAACCCATCCGTTGCACCCACCTCGTAGATGGCCACGATGTGCGGATGGTGCAGGCGCGCCGCAATGCGCGCTTCTTCGCGAAACCGGTTTATGGTCCTTTCGTCGCCCGCCATGCGGGTGGTCACGAACTTGACCGCGACCTGGCGGTCCAGACTGACCTGCCGGGCGCGGAACACAACGCCCATGCCGCCACGCCCGAGGCGTTCCAGCAATTCAAAATCGCCGAAACGACGTTCGTCAGGGTCAGCGAGGTCCAGCGACTCGCCCAGCAGGTGGTCCGGGTCAGCCTCTTCAACGCCAAGCCGCGCCACAGATGTCCAGTCCGTTGCTGCGGCGTGCAGGGTGCGTTGGGTGCGAGGATCGTCCGGCGCGCTCATGCATCGGCCCCGCCTGTGGCCAGGGCCATGCGAAGCGCCACCAGTTCATTCTCAACGTCGGCCGGATCCGCACACAGGGCAGCAAGCGAGTCCCGCACCGCCTTCTGGAACCGCCCACGCAGCCGCTTGAGCTGCACGGCCAGCGTGTTCGGCGCGATACCACGCAATGTCGCGATGCGCACGAGCTCGCCGGGTGGCGGTGTTTCCGACAACCAGGGCTGCAACGCGTCGAATACTTCGCCGCGGCCTTCTTCGGCATACGCTTGCTGCAGACTATCCAGCGCTGAGCGCGTCAGACACAGCGCAAAGGCCAGGTCGAACCGCTGTTCGGGCGAGTCCATCGACGGCAGCTCCAACGGTTCCGCGGCAGCCTCTTCGAAACGGCGATGGCCGCGGTTGCGTTGCTGTGCCAGAAACCGATGAAGCAGGGCAAACAGGAAACGCCGGAAACTACCGGCCTCCGGCGTCGCCCGGGCCCACCAGCCGTCGCGCAACGAGCGCAGCAGAAATTCCTGGGTCAGATCCTCCGCATCCCGGGCCAGTACACTACGCCGGAAAAAGCCGAGGATTGCCGGCTGGTAGTCGCGTACCAGCCCCTCCCAGGTGCCTGCACGGTCGTCACAGCGGGAATCGCTGGCAAGAATGCGGCTCCAGCGGGTTGTGGGAAAAGAGACCATGGGCGATTCCGGGACGGCCGCAGCGACGATGAGCGTAGCGGTATCCGATCGTTACTGCACTGTCGGCGGCACGGGGCGTTCCTCCGGCAACAGCAAGACGTTTGGGTCTGCCGGTTGCCACCCGATGGGCGGCGTCCGCGACCACCCCATTCGTTCCGCACTGCGCTGCAAGGCCTCCCATTCGCCGACCTCGGCCATCTCGTCCTGCACGCGGTCGAGGACATCGGCGGACCGTACAGACACCTTTTCGGCGAGCCACGTGTAGTTCCGCCGGAACGCCAGGGCCCGTACGGCTTCTTCGGTGCCGGGCACGAGACGACGCAGCAGGACACTTCCGATCATGCGGGTGAGAACGGAACCGCTACGGTCTGCAAAAAGGTGACGTCCTACGCGCATGCAATCTTCGCGCAGCGCACCGGCTGCGTCGCGGCATAGCGTCAGAACGCTTCCGAGGCGCGGCACCAGCACCCGTTCGGCCGCATCCCGGCGCAGCCGCCGTGCCACCGCGACCGGATCGGCTCCAACCACTGCTTCCGGCGCGGGCTCGCCATCCAGCACGGTGCGGATCATGTCGATGAGCGTATCGAGGTGGGAATCGGCGTATTGCGCCTGCGCAGCCTGGGCGAGTGCGGCCGCATCGAGTGTCGTGCCCGCGGGATTTACCAGCCAGTGTACGGCGTTGGCCGGTTCAAGCCGGGCGACGGCACCGTGGGATGGCACTGCACAAGCGCTGGCTTCCTGGCATCCCACGGCCAGAACGTACGCCGCCAGCGCGTCGTCCGGGCGGCTCCGCGCCAGCCGCGCGCTGGCCTCTTGGTATCCGTCCACCGTGCCCGTTTCGCCGTTCCGCGGCATTCCCAGCATGACGGCAACAATCAATTCGTCACGCGTGTGGCTGCCAGCCAATCGCCGCACGAGTTGCTGCCGGTATCGCAGCGACTGCGCTTGCGCCGCCTCGGCTATCGGCTCCCCCGCGCCGGGCCGCCCGGCAGCGCCAGCCTCACTGGCAACCAGTACGCCCGTTGTCGCTGTCAACAGCAGCCACACCCCCACGAGCGAACTTCGTATGGACCGCATCGAACCTCTCCCTTTACCGCTAGCGACGGCATTTCCGTCACTCCTGACATACGGCGAGGGCAGCAACGATGACAGGGCAGCGCGAAGATTCTCTCAGGGCGCTTCCAGGTCGCTGACGAAAATCGGATCACATCCGGACAGGGGACGCAGATCGCGATTGCGTGCATCGAAATAGTGCAGGCGGTGGGGAATCGTGGCGTCGACCGTCGAGATCACCGCCGGCGGGACGCGACCATTGCCGCAGCGCGACGCCAGCCAGGGAACGAAACTCTCGGCGATATCTTCGCGCGTGGGATTGTCGCGGGCATAGGTGGAAATGAACTCCGGATCGGCTGTCTGTGCGGCGATCCAACCCGGCGCCGCGGCAAAATCCGCATCCAGCGAGGTGTGCGAGGCTTCGTGCGCCAGCGTCTCTTCAAGCACGCCATCGCGAATGTACCCCTGCGCCACACTGCCATTGTGAATCAGCAGATTGTTGTTGCCGCCGCCGAAGGGCTGGTCGCCCCGATGCAACCACACTGTCTGCACGTCGCGCCGGAGTGCGCGCGGCAACCGTCCGATCACCGGCAGGTAGATTTCAGCTTCCGCCTGCGCCGCAGCGGCACTGCCGAATTCCGGATTGACCTGCACTTCGACGGTGCTGCCGCCGACGAAACTGGCGTTGAAAAGGTAGGCGTTGTACTCCACGAAGGCATTGACGCGCCGGTCGAACATCAGGCGCATGCCCTGCCCTTGGTACGCAAGCGTCGTGAATTCCGTGGGATCGGCGGACGTGATGAGGTTTGGCGCAATCCAGATCGTGCCGCTGTAGGGAGGCGCTGCCACTGCTCCAGTGAGCGGCGAGGCTGTGCCCAGCAACACCAGCAGTAGCACGCCGAGCCGGCGGTAACGGTGGTTCACACGTGGGCAGGTCCGAATCATGGCGGCTTCCGGCGACGGCGATATCACGCTGTCCTGCAAGGTAGCGCTGTTCGCCAGTCCACCGCTTGTCTAAATGCGCGCCGGAGGCGTCGGTTTCGGTCACACGGGAGGTCCGGCGAGTGGCCTTGGCCGATTGCCACTGGACAATGTGACAAGGAGCCCACTCGTGGCCGCATGGTAGGCTGACGTCCATGAGCACACTCGGGCATTGGCTTGACCAGAACCGGCAACGGCACCGGCTCGCGCGCTGGCAGCGCGACGGCGTGCTCCGCTCCGCGGATGCCGCGGCGACGGCCCTGGGCATCGATCCAACGCCGCCCTGGGCGTGGTTCCTCGATCGCCTGGGCCTGTGGGGTGGGGTCAGCCTGATCGGCACCGGCGTCATCAGCTTCATCGCGGCAAACTGGGACGCACTGGGCGTGATGGCAAGGCTGGGCGGCATACAGCTGCTGCTGGTCGGCACGGTCGGCGCAGCGTGGTACTTCCGCGGCAAAGCCCGGGTGTTTGAAGCCGGGCTGTTCCTCGCCATGATGATAGTGGGTGCCTTTCTCGGACTGATCGGGCAGACCTATCGCATCGAAGCCGATGCCTGGCATCTGTTCGCGGCCTGGACTGCGTTGTCGCTGCCATGGGTCGTCGCCTCGCGCAGCGCCGTCCTGTGGCTGGCAGCCATCGCGTTGGCCAATCTGACCTTCGCGCTGTGGCTCAGAGACAACTCACTGCGCTACATCCCGGCCAATGACCTGGTGAATCTGAGCGTCTTCAACACGGCGTTGTTCATCGCGTGGGTGGCAGCGGCGCTGCGGCTGCCGGAACTGCGCGGCCGGCAGGGTCCGTTGATTCTCGCCTTTACCGCACTGGCCTTCGTTTCGGCGGCAGCCGTGCGTGACGTCGCCGGAGATCGCGGGGCGGCGGTTGGCAGCGTCGGGTTCTGGCTCGTACTCATGATCGGCTTCGGAATCTACTTTGCCAGGAACCGGCCGCGTAACCTGCTCGGCCTCAGCGGACTCGCCCTGAGCGCCCTGGTCGTGGCGAATGTCGTCCTTGGCCGGATCCTGCTGGAACTGCTACGCGACGCCATCTGGGTATTGCTGATGCTGGCGGTGGCGATCGTCGGGCAGCTGGTGGGTGTCGTCGTGATCCTGCGTCGGCTTGCCCGGTCGGAGGCCTCGTGACCACGACCGGCGCCCTGCTCTGGCAACGCCTGCGCGAGGCGGGGCTCGTGTCAGCGGAACGCCCGCCCGATGACACGACCGTCCCGTGGTACATCCACGTGCTGGTCAGCGCCGGAATCTGGCTGGCTACCGTCCTCGTCACGGCGTTTGCCGCCATCACCATCCTGGACCACAAGGAATACGCCGGGCTCTTCGTATACGTTGCCGTCACCGCCACCGCCGCGGTAGGCGCGCTGCGCTTCGCGCCCGGCAATCTCTACCTTGAACAGGTGGCGACGGTGGCCAGCCTGTCGGCACAATGCCTGATCGTCGCTGCGGCGAGCTTCTGGCGCGATGCGGACGGCCTGTGGTACGCGGCGCTCGTCGTCGCGATCATCCAGTACGCCCTGGCCCCGCCGGTCGTGCATCGCTTCCTGTGCAGCCTGGTGGCCGCACTGGCCATCGGCATGATCCTGGAAAAGGCCGATGTGGGCGCCAAGCACTACATGACGGCGACGTTCGCGGTGGGCGCCGTGTTGATCTGGTGCCTGGCCGTGCAGGGCCGCTGGTGGGATCTCGTGCCGGCTGCCTGGGGTTGGACACTGGTTGCGCTGGCACTGGAGCTGTTCGCCTTCGACCACAGCCACCACCTCCGTCGCCCGATGGAAGACGCGCATTTCATGGGACATCTCGTCGTCGCCGGCATGCTGCCCGTGGTCACGCTCGTATCGCTGGGGCAGTACGC
Organism: Tahibacter amnicola; assembly: GCF_025398735.1. Taxonomy (NCBI): domain Bacteria; kingdom Pseudomonadati; phylum Pseudomonadota; class Gammaproteobacteria; order Lysobacterales; family Rhodanobacteraceae; genus Tahibacter; species Tahibacter amnicola. The sequence goes on along the minus strand of NZ_CP104694.1, from coordinate 2,557,207 downwards.
CCGGCGCGGGAGCGTGCTCCCGATCATCGCCGGGGTCGCTGCGCTGGGCTTCGCGGCACTCGCGTGGCCTGCCAGCGGCCTGCTTCTCGGGCTTTGCCTGGCCGTGATCGGATTTCATGCGGGCCGGCCGCTGCTGGTCGCGCTGTCGCTCATCGCCAGCGGCATCAGCCTCGCCCAGTTCTATATCGGAATGGAACTGCCGCTGCTGCAGAAGTCGCTGCTGCTGGTCGGCAACGGACTGCTGCTGTTGGCATTGCGATGGATCGCACGAGGCGTGTCGGAGAAGTTCGCATGAGCGAATGGCAGCCACGCCTGGCCTGGATCGGGCTCGCCCTCGTCCTGCTGTTGTGCAATGCGTTCATTGCCTCGCGCGACGCGGTGCTGCGATCCGGCACTGTCGTGTTCCTCCCGCTGGAACCGGCAGATCCGCGCTCGCTCATCCAGGGCGACTACATGACCCTGCGCTTTGCGCTGGTCAACGACGCGCTCCGTGCCCGCCCCGACCGCCCGCCCTCGCCGGCTGCCGAGGGCTTTGCGATCGTGACGCTGGATGCCCGGAGAGTGGCGCAGTTTCGGCGTCTCCAACCGGCAGCAGAGCCGCTCGCAGAAGGCGAATACGCGCTGCGTTTCCAGGTTCCCGTCAGTCGCGCGCCCTACGTTGTCACCGACGCCTTCTATTTCGCCGAGGGATCGGCCGAGCGTTATGCCACGGCACGGTTCGGCGAAGTCCGCGTCACCGGGGCGGGCGACGCGGTCCTCGCCGGCCTGCGCGATAAGGACTTCAATCCGCTATAGCGACACCGGCGCGGCCGGCGGGCCCTGTGCTACGTGCCGGGATCAAAGCCATCCGCAAACAGGCTGTCCGGTGGGGCGGGAATCGTGATCGCGGCGCCGCTGTCCTCGTAGCACCAGCGCAGGATCGTGGCTGGAAAGCCGAAGGGTGGCGTGGTAGCCAGTTGCACCCAGCCGTAGTTGATGACCGCGGAGGCTTCGTTGCGGAAACGCAGCCCCAGGAACCCCGTGGTGCCCGCCTGCCAGGCCGAGGTATTTCCCGCAAACGCGGCACGCGTGAAGAGCGAAGCCGGGCCGATGGTATCGCCGGGCGCCAGCACCGCGTAGGTGTCTGCGATACTGGCGACACCGGCACCGCCAATGCTCGACTGCCCCCAGTAGAACTTGAGCTGGCCCGGTGGATCCGCGTTGGCCGGCGCATAGAGATTGATATCGAAGCCCGGCACGCTGGCTTCGGTTTCGCCGGTGATGCCGGTCATCAGGTTGACGTACACCCCTTCCGGCGTGGCAGGCGCCTCCAGGGCGCGTTCGGTGCACTGCAACGCCGCCTCAACCGGCAGGGAGATCACCAGGCATCCGGCAAACAACACGCGCAATCGTGTAGCACGACACATCGGGACCGGTACTCCAGCGTTGAGGTCTGCGCAAATTAGCAAAGCACGCAAACGCGGAAAAGCAACGACCTCTTCGCCGAGGTCGCGACCTGGCGTTGCGACGAGGCGTTAACGCCGTTTCTGCTATCTCGTCCCTGCATCACGCCGCTGACGGGGTACGCCCATGAGCCCGTTTGATCGCCGCCCTGCCGTGTGGATCGGACACGTCGCCCTGCCTACGGACCGCATGCTCGAATCCGCGCAGTTCATGCATCGGATCGGCATGCGTTCGATCTTCGAAGGGCCGCAGGTCTCCATTTTCGAAATGCGCGGCGGCACCCACCTGATCCTCCAGGCGAAATCCGGCATCGAAGCGGGCGATGCCCCGTTCGACCTGATGGTGGACGATATCCACGACACCCACCGGCGATTCACGACGATGGGCTTATCCCCTTCGCCGATCGAGGCGGTGCCCGCCATCGATCACGAGCGATTTCGCGTACGTGAGCCGGCCGGCCACTGGATCACCGTGTATTCAACACATGTGGGCAGCGAGCCCGTATAGCGTGACGCAATTACGCGGCGCGCTTGCGCAGCAGAACGACATCCTGCCCCAGCAACGCCGGCCGGTGGTCGATCACCTCCAGCTCCCCGGCCATCCGTCGCAGGTACGGCAGCGGGTGAAAAGCGGCGCAGAGATTGCTTCCTGCCATGCCGGCGTGCCGCACGACGAGATCGCCGGCATCAAACTGGCGGGCTTCGTCCACGGAAAGTTGGTTGCGGAAGCTCTCGCCGTGCACCGTGATGAACAAATACCCGCCCGGCGCGAGGACACGCGTGAGTTCGGCAATCCATGCCACCTGCAGCGCGGCCGTCAGGTGCGTGAACACGGAAAACGCGTAGACCAGGTCGAAGCTGCCGTCGGCGTGACTCAGCGGCGGCGCCAGCGAGTTGATGTGAAACCGGCCGAACGGCAGGTTCTTGCGCGACCATTCGATCAGGGCGGCGTTGTAGTCGGTACCGTGCAATTCCACGCGACCCGGCAGCGACTGCCAGTGGCGCATGACGCGACCGCACCCGCAGCCGAAATCAAGAATCGCGCGAAACTGCCCGATGTCGGCGCCGTGCGCGGCAAGAACGCTGCGAATGGTCTGGGCCGTGTGGGCGCCACCCTGCAGAAATGCCTCCGCATTGGTTTCGCCGCCGACCAGCACCAGGTGCCCTGCCGGCGGCATGGGTAGTCCATCCGCCGCCAGCCCGCGAAACGCCGCCGGATGCCGGCGCCGGGCTTCGCGGGCCTTCAGGTACTCGTGGACGCGGAACGCCACGCCCAACAGCCCGGCGCGCTCTACCCAGCGCTTGAGAGTGGCACGCATTGCATTGGACATGGATGGCGTCTTCCTGGACTGACCGCGCGCCACCGGTCAGCGCCGTTCGCGGTGGGAAATCACGAGCGTATCAGGCCGGTCTGCGCACGGACAACACATCGGCCAGGGCTGCCTCCGCAGCCCGGCACGCTCAGTAGTAGTATTTTGTACTTTTAGCTTCCTCGCTTTCCGGGTAGAGCTTGTGCAGCAGCAGGAACGCTTTGCGTGAGGTCGCCTTGTCGGGCGCCCCGTAGCGCGAGGCATAGACCAGATCCTTCAGAATCGCCGCCGCGTCCGCATGGTCCGTGTGGGCGGAGATCCATGGAAGAATCTGCTCGCCCATCCAGGTGGTGGTATTGACGCCGTTTCGCCGCTCCCGGTCCGACTGTTGTTTCGCGGCTTCGGTCGTGTCTCGGAATGCGGGCGGCAGCTGCCAGTGCGCCTCGGCAGTCTCCGGCCCGGCGCCGTGCGGAAAGAACCCGCCGAGCTGCTGGACCTTGCCTTCCAGAAGACGATGTGCCATGAGGAAGCGCATCTGTTCCGCATCATCGGACGCCAGGGCTGCGACCACCGGCGCATCTGCCGTCAAGGTTGCCAGGCGCCGGGCGGCGCGACGCTCTAACGCCGCATCCTGCGTGAATGCACCCCAGCGCCACGCCTCGCTCGCGAACAGTATCTGGTGCGACGCCGCCAGCGTTGTCGATTCCGACAAGGACAGCAACTCCTCACCCGTCAGTTGCTGCACCAGCCACTGCTGCGTCGGCCCGTCGAGAATGGGATCGGCCAGTGTGAGCGATTCGAAGATCGGCTCCATTTCGATATCGGTGGTCTCGCTGCTCACCGGCACCCGCAGCAGGTGGGCCGAAAGGACTTCCAACGAGGGCGCAAGCAGCATGGCCAGCTGATCAAATGCCTGGCGTGTGCCCAACGACGCTTCGCCTACGGCCGGTGCGGCCCGCGTTAGCTCGGCCCGAGCGGCCTCGCGATCGCCACGCGTCAATGCAAGACGCGCACGCTGGTAGGCAAAATGCAGATAGAGCGGATCGTCGGAAGCGATTTTCCGGCTGGCCTGGACCCAATCATCGACACCGTCAGTCGTGGGAGTCGCCCCCATCAGCAGGCTCGCCAACACGATGGGTTCGTGACGTTCATTCCAGGCCGCTGCCAATCGCTCGCGCGCCAGCGTGACCGATGCCTCGCCGAAATCCGCGTTCTGCGAACGGGTCGCGAAAAGCCAATCCGTGGCGTAGTCCTCCTGCTTGAGTACCGCCCACAGAAAGCGGATGTCGCGGATCCAGGCTTGCAGATCAGGCACCGGCTCGGCAGCGCCGGCAAGCTGCCACAGGTCACGATGTGTGCGGGCAGGCGTATGACGCGCCGCAATCGCACTGCGGAGTTCCTCGGCGGCAGCCTTTACTTCCGGATCTTTCGCGGACTGGCCCACTGATATCAGCTGCCGAACCTGCGGGTGAGCAGACAACTCCGGCGTCTGCGCCACGAACGTGGCGTAGTCTTCCGGCACGTTGAACGTATGTCGCCACCAGGTGCGTACCTTTAGATACGCCGCCCACTCACGCCAGGGGGATGCCGGGTCTTTCGCGATCGCGGAAAACGCCTCGATCGCCGGATCCGGCTGGTGCTGGTACAGCAGCACGGCGGCATGTTGATAGGCGTGGTCCTTGACCAGCCATTCCGGCGCATCGGCTGCCAGCTCGGGCAGGGGCACCGGTGATCCGGATTGCTGGCAGTAGGAGAACACGCTGTCCTGCGCCGCGAGCCAGTGCTGGACGGCAGCGGTGTCTGCAGCGTACGTCGCCTGCCGCGCCTTCAGCGTTTTCGTGGCCATGCGAAATGCATGCGGCTGGCAATTGACGGCGCCGCTGAATTCAGACTGCATCCGCCATCCGAAATCCAGGCGATACGGCAATTCCGGGCCGCCTGCGTTGACGCGGGCCTGACTCCAGGCCTCCAGATCAGGCCATAGCACCGGACTGGAAAGGCCTGTCACCTGGACCAGGCGCTCGCGGTCCGCATCAGAGACGCCACGCAGGCCGCGCGAGGTCCGATACGCCACCAGTAGCATGGCACGGTCGTAGCTGGGCCAGAGGATGCCGAGCTTTCCTTGCAGATAGCGCTCCATGGCAGCGGCTTCGGGCCGGACCCGGGACGTGGACACCGGGCTGGGTATCGGGCCGCCGCCGGATCCCAGGCACGTCGCCGGCGCCAGGGACAGCACCAGCACAGCCAAACGCCGCGTACCGCCACTCACTCGCAGGCTCATCTATTTTTCCCTTTATCACTGTCTTCCACCTTGCCCACGGAGACGCTGCGCGGCCACCCGGACAGCTGGCGCAAGCCATCAGGCTGCCAGGATCGCGGGGAGAACAGATAAAGAACGCGGCCTGCGAACGCCCCCATCGGGTCCGGACCGAACGCGCTGCCATGGCGCGTCCATTCGTCCGTCGCGATGCCAGCCGCCTTCCGGCATGCCCTCGGCAAGGAATCGGATTGGCGCATGCGGCGTTGCCAGAGTCCGCGCTCGGCAGCCCCCATGCGGAAATACATCGGCACCAGCTCGTCCACCGGCAATCCGTCGACCCAGGCCGCGTCGCCACACCAGGACGCCAGCGCGGTCGCCGAAATCCGCTGGGCGGCCGGCAACCGGCCGCGCAACGCAGCCAGGACATCGCGATAAAACCGCTGCTGCCCCGAGCGGGCTTCGAAATCGATCTGCACGACAGGTGCGTCCAGGCGACGGATCGCCTCGAACAGCGCGTCGCTCCAGCGTGCGACCGCCGCGTCATCCAGCACGGGCGGGTAACGACGGTCGAAGGCCTCGATGTGCAGTACCGGCATCCGCTTCGTTTCGGGCCGTATTCGCAGCACAGCGCGTCGTCCGGTAAACCGGAACGCCTCGCCGCGGGCGTCGAACTGCCCCGCAAACCAGGCGACTCCGACATCGGGGGGCAGCCAGCGCAGGTCTTCCGGACGATCCCATGCCCAGACCCAGTTGACCGGCTCCGCGGCGACGCACGCACTGACCAGCGCCAGCGCCACCGCCAGCAAACGCGGCAAAACCTTCGGCCTCGACATCACCCTACCCGCCGGAAACCCGTAGATGCACCACGCCAGCATAGCCAACGGCCGGGAGGGTCGACCAGCCTCTCACGCTTGCAGCGACTGGATCCCGGCTTCCGTCGCCTGACCGCGTCGTCGCGGCAATCCCTGTTTCACCGCCGCGTCGAATGCCCGCGCCAGAAGGTGCAGCGCGTCGCGCCGCTGCGTCACGGTCCACTTGTGCCGGTAGGCGATACCCATTCCCGCGGGCGTCTTGTTTACATCGATCACGTACAAGCGACCGTCGGCATCGTCGCGCAGCACGTCCAGCTCGCCGAAGTCCAACCCCATGTGCTCGCACAACTGGAGGATCTTGCGCTGCTCGTCGCGGGAAAACAGCACGTCCGGGGATTCCAGGCGGCAGGAGGTGGCGTCGGTCTTGAGCACGCGCAACGGCGGTTCCCGACCCAGCACGTAGCACACGGGGATGCTGCCTGCGATCACCGGCACCCGGTAGTTCACGGTATGTCCGTGTTCGCTGCACTGGATGTAACGCTGGTAGACGAACGCCGGGTCCACCTGCGTGGTTGGCGCCTGCACCACGCTTCCCCGCCCCCGGGCGTTCTCGTCGGTCTTGACCGCGCATACGCCGTGAAAACGCCGCGGATCGATCTCCGCGCCATAGCCAAATACCTCGTGCATCAGGACGTCGACGCGACGCTTGCTGATGTCGCGGCAGTCGATGTTCCACACGGGCCGTTCGCGGGCGACCGCTTCCAGCACGGGATCGCTGGCCAGCCACGTCTCGTCGGCCCAGGCCACGGCGATGTCGAAGGGATCTTCGGGCGATGCCACGCCCTGGTAGCCCAACTCGTGGCAGATCGCGACCAGGGTGTAACCGTCGATCGCCGGGAATTGTGGATAAAAGAGGATACGCATCGTCGTCCTAGTCGGCGTCCCGCAGGGCACGGGAAAGGGGATGATTTTTCAGCAGAGCCTGAACTTCGCGAAAGTTCGCGATCAGCTGCTCCAGCGGCTCCGGATTCTGTCGCACACTGCGCGCCGTCACCGCCTCCGGCAACGCCGGCACATCGAGCCAGTCGAACAGCCGCGACTGCGCATCATGTACAGCGAGTGTTTCGTACGCGACTTCCAGCCAGCGCTGGCCGGTCGCGCGCATCTGCCCGGTCACCGCACGGTAGAAGCCCTGCACGTCCGCCACATGGTGCAGCAAGGCACCGACATCGACGCGCACCCGGGGGCGATCCGGCATGCGCTCGGCCGCGTCGTAGAGTTCCCACTGGTCGATTGCCTCGGCGATGCGCTCCGATACAAAGGTTCTGACCAGGTTCCGCCGGCGCAGCACGATCTTGCGGATGCCCGGGTCATCCAGCATCGCCGCGAGCACCGATGGCGACTGGCCCGGCGTCATCTTGAAGCCGACGGCACGGTACCCTGCGGAACGACGCCACACCTGCGCAAGAAATCCCGACGGGTCGGCGTCACGCTGTCGCAGCTCATCCATGCACCATGGCGCGGTGCGGCAGGACAGTGCGGCGAACACGCCACGCGGATTGAACAGCTCGTGATGACACAACACATCCGGATGTGCGTCCAGCAACGTGCACAGCATGTTGCTGCCGGACCGCCGGGCCGACACCACGACAAACCGCACCGGCGCTTCAGTGCCGGACATTCGGCCGTTGCTGCATGGCACGCAGCTCGTTGACCACGGACAGGTCGTCGGCGCGTACCAGATAGGCCGCACCGTCGTACGACGAGGCCAGCAGATGCGTACCGGCCGCATCCGCACGCGTCACCGCGCTGATGCCATTGCGCGCGACGGTCCTGCGCAGGATCCGCGACCGCGAGAGGTCCACGCGCAGCAGCTCGCCCCAGTAGTTCGAGACGACCACCGTGTGCGTGTCGAGAAAACACAGGGCCTTGGGCGAGCGACGCCCCAGGTCGAACGAATGCGCGAGCACGCCGTCATCGAGCCGGTATACCTTGACGTGAAAGTCTCGCCCGGTGCTGGCCAGCCACTGCCCGGTGGGATCCAGGTCCACATCGTCGATGATTGCCGTATGCCCCGGATAGCGTCGCAACAGCTGCCCGCCAAATTGCCAGGCGCACAGCATGCCGTCGGCGCTGCAGCTCACCCCGATCGCCCGTTCGGGATGAAGCCGCAAGGCCTTGACAGCGTTTTCGTGCACGCGGAAACGGCCGAGTACCGTTCCATCCTGCGCCATTCGGACGATGGCACCGGAATAGCAGGCGACGAAGATCTGCCCCTGCCAGTCGCCATGATTGGCGACGCGCAGGCAGTTGACCGGGCCTTCATCCAGATGCGCCGATACCTTCCGGTGCAGGCCCTCGTCGGCCATTGTGCAGACGTGCACCTGCTGGTCGTGCGCGCCGCAGACGATCAAGCCGGATCCCGCGTCCCAGGTCACCGCGTTCATCAGCATGCGCTCGGGTGCCGGCTGGCATTCGTCGCGCCAGCACGCCTCGCCCGGCGTCAGGGTACCGACACGGACCAGCCCGTCATCGCCGACCACGGCGATTGCGCCGTGGCCATCGCCGGCCACGTCGTTGAGGCAGGCGTTGCCGCCGGGATGTGCGCCGAGCTCGCGCAGGCACTGCCCCGTATCCGACTGCCAGACCAATACCGTGCCGTCGAAGGTACCCGCGACGATATGCGTGCCGTCCTGCGACCAGTTGAACGAGCGCTCCCATTTGCTGGCGCGGTTCTCCAGGCTCAGGCGCGGTGCGAAATCATTGCCGTCCCACACGCGAATCTGCTGGTCGTAGGCCGCACTCAGAATGCTGCCGTCCCGCGGCGAGCAGGCCACTTTCTTGATCCCGGAGCGATGCGCATGGATGACCGTGATCAACTCGCCACGCTCGATGTCGAAGATGCGCAGGCAACCGTCGTCACACCCGAGCACGACGCGCCGGCGCTGCGGATCGATCGCACAGGTATCGGTTTCCGTCTCGAAGGGACCGAATACGTGCAGCGGCCTGCCGCCATCCAGATCCCAGACGCGCAGGGTGCTGTCATCGCCGGAACTGTAGAGACGTCCATCGTGCGCGCAGACGCTGAGCACATCACGCTCGTGACCTTCGATCACGCGGATGACAGCGCCGCTCGCCAGATCCCACACGAGGATGCGGCGATCGCGTGACACGGAGGCGCCCTTGTTGCCGTCGAGAAAGCAGAAGTCCTCGACGTCGTCGCTGTGGCCCAGCAATACGCGCTCACGGCTTCCCGCCAGCAGGTCCCACAGGATGATGCTGTAATCCGATGACACCGATGCCGCACGCCGTCCGCTGTCGTCGACGACGACGCGGTTGGCCAGGTGTTCGTGGTAGCCGAGCAGGTCCACACTGCCCGTATCGACGTCGAAGCGCGCCACCGCACCATCGTAGGCAGAAGTGATCACCTGCCGCGTGCCGGGTATCCAGGCCGCCGAGGTCACCGGCCCGCGATGACGACTGAACTTCATCTCCTGCATGGATGAATCCTCCGTAATGTGGACCAGCGGCGATCAGAATCGCAACGATGTCGTGCAGCAGCGCAGCGGTTCGTGCATCCCGCCCTGCCAGACGGCACGCATGGCGGCATATTCGGCGGCACGCGTGTCCGCGACGGGCACGTTGTCGGCGTCGGCGCCCAGTAGCTGGGCCTCCGGGCAGGCCTCGGCCAGTACGTCGATCCAACGGGTGAAGGCATCGGCCCGCGCCGCGTACCGCAGATGCCACAGCGCATGCACCGATGAGAATGCGTTGCTCCACCACACCACGGACGGCCCCTGCGGCGTCATCGTGATCGCGCGCTCCGGATGGCGTAGCAGGTCGACGTGGACATAGTGATGCACGAGCCGTCGCGTCGCCTGCCAATGCGCGGCAAAGGTGTCGGCTCCGCCCCAGTCGTCCAGCTCGCGCTGCCACAGTTGCTCCAGTTCCGCGCGATCGGGCATGCCGTCGTGGGCGGTGGACCTCAGCCAATAGTGAGTGGATGACGGTTCCAGGCGAGGCCAGAGGAAGGCGGGCAGATCACGTCCATTCCACGCTTCGACCAACTGGCGCCGGAATCGCAGCGCGTCGCGGCTGTAGTCGAGGAAGACCACCTGGGCATCCGGGCGGAATCCGCAGCGACGCAGGATCGCATTCGGCTTGAATCCGGCAGCCACACAGTAGAGCGCTGCCAGCGGCTCGGGTTCGAGCAGCGAGACGTCGTCGTAACCTTCGAGGTTCCACACGAACACACCGCGCTGGCTGCGGTCCAGCGTGCGCGAAAGGCCGTCGACGAAACTCGCCAGCTCCGGTGTCAGGGAATCCCGGTCCGCGCGCTCGGGCGTGCTGCGGAGTGCGTCCGCGTGCGCGGCACGTTCCGGCTGCAGTTCCCGGCCCAGTGCGCGCGCAGCCATCGGAAACGGCGCCATGCCCCACAGGTCGTCGCACCACAGCCAGGGCCTGCCCGCGTCCCGGCGCAAGGTCGGCTGTCCGGCCAACTGCCAGCGGTCCAGGTCCACCAGCCAGCAACTCTCGCGGATGGCGCCAGGCGCCACCGAGTGCCCCACCAGCCAGTGCTGGCTGCCCAGTGCCCTCACCAGCAGGTCCACCAGTTCGGGCGCCTCCGCGCCCTTCGGACGCAGCGTTTCGACGACCAGGTGTCCGCCCGCCTGTACCAGGCAATAGCGGGCATTCCGCTGCGCCGCCAGTCGCAACAGCGTCTGCGGATCATCGTGCTCGATGATCGGCCCCGAATACGACCAGCGCGACCAGGCGAACGTCAGTTCCCGGCAGCGTTCCGCCAGTTCCGTATCGGACAGGCGGTCGCGGACATCCAGCACGCCATAGACAAAGGCTTCGTCGGATCTCATGCGTCACGTGCTCCTTCACCGGTAGCGCCGGGCACCTGCGGTGCTCCCCATATCACCAGGTCATCGCCAACCTGCAGGTAGTTCGGTCGGTCAATGCGCGTGTGTTCGCGGTTACGCAGACTCTGGTGCGGCGCAAACGCCGGGGTGCCACCCACCATCATCGGTGCGACCGTCAATACGAGCAGGTCAAACAGGCGCTGGTCCACGACCTGGGTCAGCACACGCCCGCCGCCTTCGATCATCAGATTGCGGACACCACGGGCACGCAGCAGCGCCAGCAACGCCGACAGGTCGACCCGCTCCATCGTGTCGACTGGTACGACCAGCAACTCCGCACCCAGCGATTCCAGCCGGCGCATGCGCGAGGGGTTGGCCAGCGGCGTCGTCGCGATCCACACCTTGCGCGTGGGATGGGTCAGCAGGCGTGCGTCGAGCGGGAAGCGCAGGCGGCTGTCGACGATGACCGGCTGCGGGTCCACCCCATGCGCCTCCCTCACCGTCAGGCGTGGATCGTCGGCGAGGATGGTTCCAATGCCCACCAGGATGGCGTCGTGCGCCGCGCGCAACCGGTGCGTGAAACAGCGCGATGCGCCGCCGCTGATCGCGAGCGGCCGATTGCCCAGTGCGGCTGAGCTCCCATCCAGGCTCTGGGCGTAGCTGAGCGTGACGAAGGGACGGTCGCGTCGTGCGGAAACCCGACTCAGGAGATCAAACAGGGGCTCGGAGCGGTCCGAAGGCACCTTGGCCGCCGGCACGACGATCTGCGCCTTGGTCTCTGCGACATCGGGTGAGTCCAGCAGATGCCCCATACGGCGCGCCTTGGCATTGAGGTATTCGCGATTCTCCGGGCGGGGCGGAATCACCAACGGCACCCGCGCAACCACTTCGATGCCCAGGCGTGTCAGCGCCGCCACCTTGGCCGGATTGTTCGTCATCAGCTGCAACGCATGGACGCCCAGGTCCCGCAGGATGCTGGCCGCCACACCGTAGTCGCGTGCGTCGGCCGCATGTCCCAGCTCGATGTTCGCATCCACCGTGTCGAAACCCAGGTCCTGCAGCTGATAGGCGCGCAGCTTCTCGGCCAGGCCGATCCCCCGCCCTTCCTGGCGCAGGTACAACACCGCACCGCGACCTTCGCGCGCAATCCGCCGCATCGATTCGGCCAGTTGCTCGCCGCAGTCGCAGCGGTGGGAACCCAGCACGTCGCCGGTGAAGCATTCCGAGTGAATTCGCACCAGCGCCGGCGGGCCATCCGCCAGTTCGCCCATCGTCAGCGCGACGTGCTCCTTGCCGTCATAGGCGTCAAACACCGTGGTCTGGAACGCACCGACATCGACGGGCAGGCGTGCGCAGGCAGCGGTCGGAATTTTCATGACGAGGCCTCGATTTCGGTGCGGGGCTGCATCAGGGAGTGCATCTGCGCCGACTCCAGCGCCAGGCGCTCTTCCGACGCCCGTGCGTCCTGGCCCGGCATCAGCTCGGACAACTGCTGCCACAGCTCGTGGAACTTCGCGACACTCGGCGGCCGCTCGGTGGATGGCGTTTCCCAGGGTTTGTCGCGCCCGGCCATGTGGATCACGCGGGCATCGCAGAAGCTCAATCCATCGGCCTTGCGGATCCGTGCCTCCAGGATCGGCATGTAGTTGTAGCGCGCGTCCAGCAAGGTCGCGAAACCGGCGAAACGGCGATTGAGTATGAGCTGGTCGGTCCAGCCCAGGGTTTCCACGTCGCGCCAGGTTTGCGGGTCAATCAGGCCGACAAGTTCGTCGCGCAGCGCGCGTGCGAGACAAGCCCGGCCGATGGAAATCATTCCGGCGTTGAAGCACGTCGACAAGGCTTTGCCGTAGCGGCGCCGGTTCGCCTGCAACGCCGCCTCCGGATCACCGAGCAGTGCATCGTAGTGACTGCCGTCGCCGCAACACAGCAGCGGCTCATCCGTCATGAACAGGCGTGACAGATCGCCCGTGACGAAGGCGTCGCTGTCGATATAGACGACCCGGTCGAATGCGTCCATGCCAAAGGCTTCCAGCGACGCAAAACGCGGGCCGGCAACACGCAAGCCTGGCAGCGCACGGGTGAGCTGCGCGACCCGATGGACCAGGTCTGCACCCGGCTCGACGAAGCAGATCGGCGTCAGCGCCTGCAGCCGTGCCCGCGCCGCGGCGCCCAGTTCACCACCGACGATCACGACGACCGTGCCGCGAAACCAGGGGTTGTAGCGCAGAAAGGTGAACAGCAGCATCTGCGTGCCCGCCACAAAGCCGTCGTCGGTGATCGTCACAAGACAGTGACGCCGCGATGACGTGGTGGAATGCCAGGCCTGCTGGGCACCAGGGATATCGTTGCTGTTCATGGGCTACCTTCCTGCGGCGCCGGCAGGCGCACCCGGTCAAAGAGGAAACTCATGTCACCCATGCCGAATGGCCAGCCGGGTGGATTGGTGGCCGGTGTATGACAGGCCAGGCAATCCCGGCCCATCAGTGGCGTGCTACCGGGCGAGCTGACCAGGCAGGTGCCGGGCTGCATCCACGTTTCCATCGAGGTATTCGCCACGGCTGTGTTGCCTTCACGCGTGACCAGGGGCGACGTGGAAAGACCGTTGCAGCTGCTCGGGAATCGCGAACGCGGCGGCGTCGTTGTCAGCACTGGTCCGTCGTCGTAGCGGAAGCAGCCTGTGCCCGGCGGATGCGGCAGCACGTATTCCGAGCCAACCAGGAAATAGTGGCGCCACTTCGCCGCAAGCCCCGGCGGAAAGTGCTGCGCGAAATCCGCGTTGAGACAGGCCACGACGTCAGCGGCACTGCCGCTGCCCGTGCACGGCGGCTGTGGTTGTGTCCGACAGACGTTGATGCGGTAGAAGCCGTCGTGGGCGACGCCGTCGACCAGCGGCTGGCGCGGATCGGTATTGCACAGCGGTGGCGCTGTCGGTGCGCCGCAGCCTTGGTCCTGCAATGTCTGGCCATCGGCAGCCACGGTGTAGATGTAAGCGCCGTCGGGCACCGGACAGCGCCGGCCGTCGCCGCCTGCGGCGCGGTAGCGTTCCCAGTCGAAGAGGTTCCAGCCACCTTCCAGCAGACGGTCCGGGTTCGCCGGATCGTGCGGTGCCGGCGCGATGGCACGCGTACCGCCCGGCGCACAGTCCGGCGCGTTGGCCACGTGCTCGAAGGTCGCCCAGGTCATCTCTCCCAGGATCGGCGTCTTCTGAACCAGATGGACGCCGATCAGGCCCCACCAGTGTCCTTTGGAGTCTTTTTCACAATGCATTCGTTCCACCGGACATTCAGTGGCGAAGCGACGCCAGGACGTCTTCACCGTGACCGCGCCCTCCTGCGTTGCCGATCCACCGGGCAGCCACACGCCACCGCTGGCAGGATTGGCCTGAAACGCACTGGCCATGGCCTGGAGCACGCTGGCCTTGTAGGTGCCCGATGCAGCGATGTAGTCGAGGAAGGTACGGTTCACGCGTATGTCAAAAGCGACCCGGCGCCCATCCGCCGCCAGAAGCGCGAAACCGTCACCCGCCTCGCCCTCGTGCGCGGTCTTGCGCAGCGCCGTTGGCGAGAGCGGCTTGTAGCCCGCCTTCCACGCGGGTGCCGATCCGTCACGGGGTATCGCCTCGTACCAGGGCGCCAAGGTCATCAGTCGCGGATGCCCGGTGGCATCGTCCCGGGCCAGATACAGGAAATTATTGAAAACGAAGCGCTGCATCAGGCAGTTGTCGGCGTTCGACGGCACGTCCGACCACCATCGGGCCCCGTCCGCATCATCAATGCGGCAAGACCGGGTGGATAACTCACGGGAAGCGGCCGGTGGCGGGCTGGACCGCTGGTCGGGCTGGCTGCAGGCTGCCGCCAGGGCAAGGACAGACAGAACGGCCACGCGAAGGCGCTTCATCGATCCCCCGGTCCGACGACTGCGGCCGGCACTGGGATGGGAGGATCGCTGCTCCCGCGACAGTGCGACCTCACGCACCCGCCATCGCCGCCGGTTCAACGGCCGCAATGACGTTGGCGCGCCTTCCGGCGCACTGCCCCGAGGGCGCACTCCTGACCCCAGAACCCACGACAGACAGTGGAGATCAGAGTATACCAACACACGAATTGTTGAAAGGCTGTTTGTGGATTCGTACTGCAGTGCGCATTCTTGCGTGAAACGGTAATGCGGTATTCTTGCCCGCGGCAGCGCCCTCCGCCGTCCGCTCCGGTGATTCCGCCGCCTCTCAAGCCGCTCCCTGGTCCATTCGTTGTACCTGCCTGGAGTTAGCCAATGAACATGCCCGCCAATCCGCAGCTTCGCGATTCGTTCGATGTTCGCGCCCGTAGCACGCCGACCGCGGTTTCCACCAGCCTTGCTGCGGCGCAGCAGCATGCGCAGGTCGCCGTCGCCGTTGAACTGTATACTATTCCCCTTTACCTCAGCGCCCTGGCGTCCATCAACACGTCCACGGGCAGCGCGGCCCAATCGGCCTACGCCGCTGTGCTGAGCGTGTGCACCGAGGAAATGCTCCACCTGCAGCTGGCCGCCAACATCTGCCTGGCACTGGGAACCACGCCCAACTTCACCGCGCCGGTCTACGGACAGGTGCCCAGCTTCCCCGATGGAACGCCGATACTCGACCCAACCGATCCCGCGACCGGCGACTCGGGCATCCTCAATGCGCGCATCGGCAACCTGGTCGACCTGCTGCCCACGATGCTCGATATCGAAGTGCCGACCGAATTCGAGACCGGCGCCCTGGTGCCCCCGTATCACTCCATCGGCCAGATGTACGATGCCCTGAAGGGACTGGCGCGGCTGGCCCGCAGCAGCGCGCCGTGGACCACGGCCAACCAGCAGAGCTACTTCAATACACAGGCCTTCCCCCAGGTCATCACCAACTACCAGGACCTGGTGACGGCGATCGATGTCATCTGCGAACAGGGCGAAGGCAAGGCCCAGTCGCCACCGCCAAACCCGCCGTTCACGCCGCAGGAATTCATGATTCCGGATGTGGCCGACCGCCTGGTCGGCATGAGCTCCGATCCACCGGGCCAGGCCGAGTACAGCCACTTCGGACGGTTCCTCGCGGTGCAGGCACTGGGACTGACCACGGCCAACGTCTACACCGGCACCTCGGCACCCGCATCTCAGCAGAACGTGACGCTGCAGACCGATTTCGCCAACCTCATCGCATCGATGAATACCTTGTGGACGACCGGACAGGGCAACATCTGGTCGATGACCAACCTCCTCACCGATGCGGTGAAGGTATGGCAGGCCGGCAACGTTCCCCAGTGGACACCGGCGAGTTTCTCCTGACCACCACGGCGGTGCACTGATGACCACGACGGCACGCCGTGTGCGTGCCGTCAGCACTTCCCACGCAGGCGCAGGGACGCGGAACCGGTTCGAACCGAACGCCCTCCTTCCGGGAGCCCCCCAATGAGCGTCCACGCAATCCGTCTTGTCCACGCCTGCCTGCTGTGGGCAGGACTTGCACTGCCCGCTATCGCCGGCGAAGCGGACGGTACCTGTACCCAGAACTGCCCGGCGCCCTATGTACCAAACACGTTCTGGACCACCGAATACGGCCCGGCCGCCGCCGACGTCGTGCTGTCGCCAACCAATTTCCTGTCGTGTCCGGCCGGCCCCTACGCCCTGTGCTTCTATTCCGGTCCGGACACACCGCCGAAGGCAGCGCAGGGTGGCAAGCTGCCCAGCCTGCCGTGCAAGGTATCCAAGGATGATCCGGAAATTGCCGAATGCCGGTGCTACGCGGAAAACGGCATCTCGTACATCGATATCCACGCCATCCGCAACACTGAGGCTTACATCGAAACCATTCGTATCTGTGGCCAGGACGGTGCAGGTTGTCGCAACCTGCTGACAGACGCCCTGCCCGGCGACGTCACCACCAGCACCGGCGCCTCGCTCGGATCGTTGCCGGTTGCACCGGCGTGCAGCTACCTGATTGCCGGCAGCGACGGTATCGCGCCGATGGCACCGGACGCGCAGGTGGTATCCACGTTCAGCCTGGCACGTGCCAAACGCTACGCCTCCGGCCAGACCAGCTGCACCAGCACGCCGGCGCCCTACGCCGGTTGCATGACCGCATCGTGCACCTTCGAGAACGACAAGAAGGGTAAGCGTTCCGGATTTGCCACTTGTCGGTGCCCGATCTACACCGGCCCCTTCCAGGTCGGCCAGCCCAATGTGTCCTGCGACGCGGGCAGTGGCAACGTCTGGTCCGCCGGATACGCGCCCCCGCACACCAGCGGAAGCAGCACCAGCAGCAACTAGCGACTGAAGGCCCGGCGATACGGCGCCAGCGTCGGATTCGCCGGGCTTCCACACCTTTCAACCCTTCCGAAACCTGGGGTGCCTCCCCCAGCTGCACAGATCCTGCGTATTGCCGCTCGGCGTGAGGCCGTTCGGGCAGCCTGCAACCCCTCGGTATTCCCGCCGCGCGAAACAACAGCGCAGGACGCGGCGAACCCGTGGCATTGCCTTTGCGCGGGCTCCTGCGTCGCGGAGGTCGCGTGCGTGACCGCAGTATCGGCAGCCGTCCTGGGCCATTCCGATCGCCTGCATCCGGTCGGCACGGTCCGCTGCCATGCTGCAGGAGGCCCGTCATGCATCCACGAATCCTTCCGTTCTGCGCCAGCCTGTTGCTGATCCCGGGCGCTACTGATGCACGCACGCCCCAGCGTTGCGTCGGCAGCGCCGGTGAACCGGTATTTGCCCAGTACTGTGCATCGGGCAAGGACACCTCGCAGGCATCGCGACCCGCTTCGCGCCGCGCGCACCGCGAGACGTGTGCACGCACCCCCCAGGAGCTGCAACAGCAAGTGCGTGACGCACTCAGAACGCGCAACGGCATCCGTCTATCCGGCCTGGTGTTATGGCGGGGTTACTCCGCACGGACCGCACGCAGCGAACTGCGGCAGCTCCTGGGCTTGCTCAAGCCAGCCTTCAAGGACGTGGCCATCGACGCGGGCGAATCCTTCATTCGCGAAGACATCGATGGCGGGCTCCTGTACGAATCCGTGTCAGCACCCGGCCTGGTCGTACTGACCACGAACCAGGCGCAGGGCACGCTCGCCAGCAGCGAAAGACGCTTTGGCATTACCCGCGACCACGGCTGCTACTGGATGACGCTGTACGAACGACCGGCTCGCTATCGGATTCGCGATGCGGACGCGGCGACAGCGTCCGGATGGATACCGACGCGGCACTCGCCCTGATCATTGCGCGGTGTCGCTATTGACGAGGTAGCACGTCGGCGGAGGGCGATGTTGCCGGAATTGCCCACCGGATTTCCCGGCGACGAAAAGTGCCACGATCTGCGTTCAGTGCCTGGCGCCGTCTGGAATACCCGGGCGGCGTGGCTCGCCTGTCCGCTGGCCCACGGATGCCTGGGACACGGCATCCGTGGGCACAGCCGGGGGTTTTCGCGGTCCGGAATGGCAACCGTTCCGCGAAGCGTACGCACTCATAGCGTAACAACCGGCCCGCAGAAAGGGGGAACGCAAACGACCGCTAAATGGTCCAATCACCAACGTCCGTCGGCATGTTGTCGTCGTCGGTCACGCTACTGTCGCTTTTGGCACAAATGTCCGTCGAACGGCACGTGCACCGCAGAGCACCTTGTCCCACAATCAAAGCCTCGTCATTTGTCCGGTATGCGCATGCGCCTGTCTCCCCCCTTCCCGACGACCCCGAAGCACTCGAAGCCGACGCCTACAGCGCCTTCGACAAGGGCGACCTGCAGCGCGCCGCCCGCGCCTTCGATGCACTGCTCGGGATCGAACCGGAGTCGGCAGATTTCCACTACATGCAGGGGCTGACGCAGAAGTACCTGCGCAATTGGGCGCGCTCGCTGCACCACAACCAGCGCGCACTGTCCCTGGGCAGCGAGCCCAACGACGCCGCGACCTGGAATGCAGGCATTGCGGCAACGGCGTTGCGCCACTGGCGCGAAGCACGCCGTCACTGGCGCAACGCCGGCATCGACGTCGCTGATTGCGACGAACCCATCAACCACCACTACGGCAACGTGTCCATCCGGCTGAACCCGGACAGTTGCGCCGAAACCGTTTTCGCCGAACGCATCGACGTGGTGCGCGCGCGGCTGCTCAACGTGCCGCTACCGGAAAGCGGCCACCGTTTCGGCGATATCGTGCTGCACGACGGCGCCCGCACGGGCGAACGGCAGTGGGGCGATAGCCGGGTCCCCGTCTTTAATGCGCTGTCGCGACTGCACGTATCGGAATACCGCACGTTTGTCGTGTTCGTCCGCGCCGCGACGCTCAGGGATGTCGACGCGCTGCTGCATGCGATCGCGCCCGGCATCGGCATGGTGGAAGACTGGACCACCAGCATTCGCCACTACTGCATGCGTTGCAGTTACGGCACTCCGCACACGCACGAATCCTCCGGTGCATCGCCCTGGCAGCCCGAACGCAACCTCGGCATTGCCGCCGTTGACCTCGCCTCCGTCGAAGACCTCCTCAAGCAATGGATCCATGGCAGCCCGGACCGTCATTTCGACGGACTGGCCAACCGCGACTGCGAATTGCCCGAACCCACCGCAGCCACCCCCTGGTGGCGTGGACCGGATGACGGTGAGATCGAAACGGCCTGAACCATTCGGATACCTGCCGCATGAATATCGCCAACGCGTATGCCTGTCTTGTCCACGAGCTGGAAGTCCTGCGCCAATACGATCCGCAGGACCTCATTCCCCTCGTCGGTTCAGCCCCGCTCGAACAGGTGCTGGATATTGCCGGCGAGCGCGTCGAGTTCTCCTATTCAATGAGCTGGGCCGATCGCCACCGCCGCGCCATCCGGATCACCGCGCAGGCGCGCGGTCCCAGCACCTGGCGCCACGAATGGTTTGAAGAATCCGCCACGGTGGCGGTACCGCCCCGGGCATCCGAACCTCCCTGACGCCGGCCGGGCATCCCCTGTCGATCGTGAATTCCGGTCAATAACCGGCTCAGCAGGTGCCTGACGGCGGGACACGGCGCCAGTTCCGCTACACTACGCGCCCGTTTTTCTGCACGTCCCCATGATTGCCTTCCGGAATTTCGCCCTGCGGCGTGGCGAACGCCTGCTCCTGTCCGACGTGGATATCGCCCTGCATGCGGGTGCGCGCGTCGGCGTTGTCGGCCGCAACGGCTGTGGAAAATCCAGCCTGTTTGCCGCGATTCAGCGCGAAGTCGAGCCCGACCGCGGTGACCTGGACCTGCCCGCCCGCCTGCGCATCGCCAGCGTGGCACAGGAGACGCCGTCCCTGCCTGACCCGGCGATCGATTTCGTACTTTCCGGCGACGTGGAAGTGCATCGGATCCTGCGCGCCGAGGCCGAGGCGATGGCCCGCGAGGATTGGGACGGCGTCGCCGCCGCCCACCAGGAACTGGCGGCGATCAATGGCTATGACGCCACCGCCCGGGCCGGACGCCTGCTGCATGGCCTGGGATTTTCGCCGGATACGCACGAGATGCCGGTGTCCGCCTTTTCCGGTGGCTGGCGCGTGCGGCTGAACCTGGCCCGCGCACTGATGATGCCCAGCGACGTGCTGCTGCTGGACGAGCCGACCAACCACCTGGACCTCGACGCGGTGCTGTGGCTGGAGCAGTGGCTGCTGAAATATCCCGGCATGCTGCTCATGATCTCGCATGACCGCGAGTTCCTCGACGGTGTCAGCACGCACACGCTGCACATCCATGACGGCCGGGCAAAGCTCTACACGGGCGATTACACCAGTTTCGAGCGCCAGCGCGCCGAACACCTGCGCCAGCAGCAGATCGCCTTCGAAAAGGAACAGGCCGAGCGCGCCCACCTGCAGGCGTTCATCGACCGCTTCAAGGCCAAGGCGAGCAAGGCGCGCCAGGCGCAGTCACGCGTCAAGCGGCTGGCAAAGCTGACTGGCACCGAAGCCGTGCGCGCGGAACGCCAGATCCGCATCCAGTTCGATGAACCGGTGAAGCTGCCGCATTCGCTGATCCGCCTCAACGACACGGACGCCGGCTATGAAACCGCCACCATCCTCCAGGACGTCGGATTCGGGCTGGAGGCCGGCGACCGCATCGGCCTGCTGGGGCCCAACGGTGCGGGCAAGTCCACCCTGGTCAAGACCCTGGTCGGCGAATTGCCACTGCGCGCCGGCGAACGCGTGGCGCACCGGGAAATGCAGCTGGGCTATTTCGCGCAGCACACGGTGGAATCGCTCCATGACGGCTTGAGCCCGATCGACCACCTCAAGGAAATCGCGCCGGGCACGGCCACGCAGGTGTTTCGCGATTTCCTTGCGCGCTGGAATTTCCCCGGCAACCGCGCGTTCGAGGTGATCGACAATTTCTCCGGCGGCGAACGCGCCCGGCTGGCGCTGGCGCTGATTGCCTGGCGCCGCCCGAACGTGTTGCTCCTGGACGAACCGACCAACCACCTGGACCTGGAAATGCGCGAGGCGCTGGCCGAAGCCTTGAGCGACTTCCCCGGCGCCATCGTGCTGGTTTCCCACGACCGCCATCTCACGGGCCTGGTCTGCGACACCTTCTGGCGCGTTGCCGACGGCAAGGTCGAAGCCTTCCAGGGTGACCTGGACGAATACGCTACCTGGCTGCGTTCGCGCGGCGCACGCACCACGACCAAACCGGCCGCGGCGGCGGCCTGACCCGCCGCCGCGCCGCGGGCGCTGCCGGGAGAGCAGCAGCGCCCGGCACCACGGGGTTTTCAGTTGAAGCCGTTGGCGAACAACCGTTCCGACGGCCGGAAATTGGCAACGATCGGCGCAGTCAGGTTTCCGGTGCGATGGTTGTCACGCGCACCGGCGATGCCGGTCGGCACACCATTGAAGGTCACCGCCGGATTGGAGAAATACGGCCGTCGCGGGCAGGAGCTGCTGCACGGGTCCGAATAGGACATGACGGTGCGGTAGCTACCGCTGACGTAGTGCCCGTAGGACCAGTCGTAGGACGCGTTGTCCTGGTCCGTGCCATCTTCCGGGTTGTGCTCCATGCCCATGTTGTGGCCATGCTCGTGGGCAAAACTCAGGTTTCCGACCGCACAGCTGCGCTTGGTCACCTGGTAGGCAAGATTCGCAAAGCCTGGGCCCGGATTGCGCATCACTTTCGCGACGCCGCACCCGTCCAGCGACGACTCCACGATCAGCGAGACCAGGTCTGCGCCTACCTCGTTGCGGATCCGCGCAACCTCGGCATTGTTCACGATCCAGTTCAGGTCATCCTCGTCTTCGTCGCGGGTGACCGGACGCACATCAAGCAGGACGAAGCGCGCGACCATGTCGCTGTTGCGGAAGGCGGTGTTGGCCGCATCCACCGCTGCCTGGGCCAGGGTGCGGATCTGCGTGACGCCCCCGGCCCCCTCCAGCGCCTGTGGCGAGTACATCACCAGCAGTTCGATCCGATTGGGAGGATCGGCCGTCACGGCGGCAGGAACGGCCGCGTCGGGAACGTGTTCAGGCACGTCGCCGCCGGCGCATTCCGGAAATGCCGCCTGATCCAGCGCAAAGACGGATTGGCCGCCATCAGCAAGGGGCGACACCTCGTAGTTGCCCTCCGGGGCGGTCACCAGCCCGGCAAGCAAACCCGCATGCATCGTCAGCGTGACGGTGTATTCCGGGCCTGCCGCGAGGGCGCCCGAAAGGGTGAAATCCCCGCCACCGCGCTCGGTACGCGCATTGACCTGAACCGTGTGGACGGCACCGCCCGGCAGGTGCAATTGCAGTTGCTCGGCCCGGCGCAGGGCCTGCGCATCGATGGTGATCCGGCTGGCGTGGGTAGCCGCTGCCGAACGGACAGCCCTGGGTTCCAGTGCCTGTTCAACCTGCCAGGCAGACGGCACGATCTGCGTCGCCCCGACGGCGACCGGCAGGAACAAGAAAGTACACAGCGAGCGGACGAGCATGGCGCACCTCGGCGACGGCGGGAACAGATCCGCCGGACGCAGGGGCACGACGACACGGTGTTGCGACGCGCGAGTCGGTCTGATGCCGCGCCGCGGAACCGGCGGATGCGTCAGACAGTAGAAGCAGCACCGGGTGGGCACCCTGGCCGATCAGCCAGGGTTCGATACGACCGTTCGTTATTTCGTGATGCGGCTGTCAGAAGTCGCCTGCCCCGGCAAGGCCAGGGCAGGCATTGCACGTGGATGCTAACGTGCGTTCTTTGTGCGATTGGAGCCGGACTTGGTCGGCGCGGCCGACTTGCCGGCGCTGCCAGTTCCCTTCGTACCCGCGTCGCCGCCGGGTGTGCGGCCGGCGCTGCCCGTGCCCTTGGTACCCGCGTCGTTGCCGGGCGACCGTCCCGCGCTGCCGGCATTCTTCGAATTGTTCGATGGCATGATCTTTCCCTCCTCGCTTGCCCAGGTACGGCGCGAGGCCGTCGCGCCGGCGGTCCGCCCGGCAGCCGGCTGCACCGGATCGCCGCACGGCAGCGCCGGTTGTATACCTTGCGCCATCGTCTTGCAATCTGGCGTCACATTCATGGCACCCTTGTACGGTGCAGATCCGGCCACATGTCGCGGCCTCAGCCCCTGCAACGGCGTTCCGTTGGCATTCCCCACAGAAGCGTCCGCTCACGGACGTGCCAATTCCGGTAGAACGCCCTTGGCATCCAAGCGCCGACAACATGATTTGACTGGCTACGGCATTTCGGCACCACCGAAATGCTGCCCCTTGTGCGGCCGGCCGATTCCCCCGTCACAGGTCGACAAGCATCATCTGGTGCCCCGCATGAAGGGCGGGCGTGTTACTCAGGAGCTGCATCGGATCTGCCATCGGCAGATCCACGCCCTCTTCAGTGAAACGGAGCTGGCCCGCACCTACAACAGCGCCGAGGCACTGCTGGAACATCCCGATGTCCAATCCTTCGTCCGCTGGGTACGCAGCAAGCCCGACGACTTCACGGACAGCGCCAAACGGAGCAACCGGCGCAAGTAGCGCGCACCACGCGCGGCCATAGCAGCAATAGCGCCTCGTCGCTCCGGCATGGATGTTCCCTACGCAACAATCCCGGCGTTGTTGCGTGAGCCGCAAATGCGCACAAATCCGAGTTTCAGGTTCTGGCGTCGCAACCGCGACGCACCGGAATTTCCGGGCCTGGCCGCTCCACGGCGCGCCAATCACATATCTTCCCGAGGGAAACATGCCGATTCATGGTCTGCGTCACCGCACCAGTGTTCTGGCCGTCGCGCTGCTGGGCGCTACCGCCGCTATCGCGCAAGACGTGAAAAATGAGCCAACTGCTGCGATCACGGCAGCGCTGGGTTTGAGCGTGCCGGATGTGGCGCACTGGCAACAGGTGGCACCCGGATTCGTCGAGGGCAAGGGCCGCGATGGTGAGTTGACGCGTGTCTATGCCGGCGATGAGGGGCGCCGCCTGTATCTGTCGACTCTCCGTGACCACTGGCAGCGCAGCCAGGAGCTGCTCCGCGCGACGGACCCGGAAGTGGCGAAAAACGCCCGGAATACCGCAGATTTCCTGAAGGCGAGCATTGCGCGCCTGGAGGCCGCCAATTCCACCAGGCGCCAGGGAAACGCCACGCGCGCCACCCAGGAACCCTTCTCCTATTCGGCACAAGTCTGCGCGGGTATCTACGGCTTGCCGTCGCGCTTCACCGCGAATATCGCGATGGTGGATGCCCCGCAGGCCGAGGCCCGCATGGGAGCGCCGGGACCGGGATTCGGGCCGTATCCTCCGCCGCCGTCGTGGATCGTACGGGCCGTATCGGCTACGGTGAATGATCTCACCAGCACCGCGGTCGCCTACGACACTCTGTCGCCCATCACGGCCTCACGCAGCGTGCTCACCTTTCCGGGCTCCTGCACGATGAACACGCGCCACGAGATCTCCTGGCGGTGCGGCGCAATGGACCCGCAGTTCTTTGCCCTGACGCGCACGCAGACCTGCGCCGGCGTTCTCAATGGAACACCTCCGCAGTAAAGCCGCTTGATGCGCCGGGCGGATCGCCCCGCCCAGCGTCTACTGCCGGCAGTTACTGTTGAGACTGAATACGGATGCCGCTGTCGTCGCCGTCTGCCGGGAAGAACACTTCGCTCACCGACTCCAGGCTCGGCACGCCTTCGACGGTCTTGGCCAGACGGAAGGTGCCCTTCTTCGTGCCGACAAATACCTGCGCCGTGTGATCGAGCGCGTTGACGACCAGGACGTCATCGATACCGTCATTGTTGAAGTCCGCCCTTTTCGCCGAGACGCCGTTGGAACCGGCTTCAATACCCAAACGCCCAAGGTCAAACGTATCGGCCTTGCCCGCCTTTGCGGTGAATCCCAGAACCGTGACGCTGTACCAGCGGGTGGTCGTGCCGCCCGGCCCGAAACACTGGAAGACATCCGCGCCGGAGAACAGGAAGTACTGGCGATAGCTGCCGGACGGACCACCGTAGCTGCAGTGCGTGGCATTCGCCGAGCTCCACAGCAGATCAACCCAGCCGGGACGCTGCAGCACTGTCGGGTACACCGACAGCCACACCTGCGGCGGCGGCGTGAGCGAGACCGTGAGATGGGCGGTGGCAGAGGTCTGGCCAGCGTCGTTGGAACAGGTCACCGTCACCGAACCGCTGCTGGTCGGCGAAACGGTCGTGCTGCCCGAGGTGGCGCCGACCGCCGCCGCGATGCTGCCGCTGGCGCTGCAGCTCAGGGCGTAGTCCGAGCTCCACACCAGGCTCGACGACTGCCCGGCGTAGATGGACGAGGGCGAGAAGGATGCGCGCACGACCGGCTTAGTGTCGGGCGGCAGTACCGTGAGATCGGCCCGGGCGTAGTTTGCGCCTGCCGGCGCACCTTCGCAGATGAGCTCCGCGGTGAGGTTACGGGTCGGTCGCATGCCCTCCGAACCCATGGGCGATCCGGTCACCAGATCCGGAATGCCCAGGACTTCGCAATACACGGCCTGCGGCGACGACCAGCTCAGCACCGTGTACTGGCCAGCGACGATCGTACTGGGGTTGAAGCGAATCTGGGCGCCGCCCGGTCCGGCGCGACCGGCATCGGTCGCCCCGGCGACCGCAGCGGAGAGGGGAATCACGGAAAGACTGGCAAGCAACAATGAAGAAAACGTCCGTTTCATGACGGTGTGACTTCCGACGTGGAGGTGGATGCGCGCTGCGCTACCCGGTGCATAGCACGCCGGGCGCACAGACAGGAGC
Organism: Tahibacter amnicola; assembly: GCF_025398735.1. NCBI lineage: Bacteria > Pseudomonadati > Pseudomonadota > Gammaproteobacteria > Lysobacterales > Rhodanobacteraceae > Tahibacter > Tahibacter amnicola. The sequence continues at coordinate 2,531,343 of NZ_CP104694.1, read as the reverse complement.
GGCCCTTCAATGGCCGCGCCGCATCCTAGAAATATCCGCAATGTACGGAAATCACGTTTGCTGATGAGCGCCGGAAGTTTCGTGACGGCAAGACTTGCCCATCGGATTCCGACAAATGGCCCGTCACTTCGCTAGCGGTGCTAGTGCCGGTGGCACCCGTCATACCCCTCTGGCGAAGCCGGCCGCTATTTCGTGGCCGCAGTAGCCTTCAGCCACCGTCCCATCGTGCTCCAGTAGTCCGGATGAAATCCCCGTGACCGCAGCAGGCCGGACAGGGAGTCGTCCGGGCCCGTCCACAAGCCATGCGCCGTGCTCGGGAACACATGGATTTCCTGCGGCGCGCCGCCGGCAGCGAGGGCTTCGCGGAAGATCGGCACGCTCCTGGCCACGGGAACGAAGCTGTCCTTCTCCCCGAAAAGGCCAAGCACCGGCACCGAGATCGTGCGGAAATCCGGCACCGGGTCGAAGTACCAGAACGTCTGAGCGCGTTCACTGGGCTTCTCGGGCAGGTCGTCACGCAGCTCGACAAAGGAGGCCCACGGTTTGTCGACACTGTGCCTGGAAAGGGCGAGGATTTCCGCGCGCCCCTGGCCGGACCGGACCCACTCCATCAGACGCTTTTCGTAGTCGACCGCCTCGGCGATATCGGCGTCGGAGAGCCCGGCGGAGCGCGCCACGTTCTCGACGCGGAAAATTTCCTGCTCTGCCGCGGTGACCGCCGGCGCGGACTGGGCGATGACAAACGCGATGTCCTTGCTGCGCGCGGCGGCGATGGGTGCAATCCATCCGCCCTGGCTGTGCCCCCACACACCGACGCGGTTCCTGCGGATGTCCGCGCGCGCTTGCAGCGCATGCGCCCCGGCAACGGCATCGTCCGCCAGGTCGCGCATGCCCGCCGAGGCTTCCTTGCCACCGGATTCACCCAGGCCGCGGCGATCGTAGATCAGGCTGGCAATGCCATGGTGGGCGAAGAAGTAGGCATTGAGCCGATAGCCGTCGCGGGCCGCGGGCGCACTCATCTGCGTCAGCACGACTGCCGGAAACGGGCCCTCGCCTTCAGGCAGGATCAGCGTGCCGCGCAGCTCGATACCAGCGTTCGTCCAGGCGATCGGTTCCTCCCGGAAAGTGACACGCTGCAGGGCGACGCGACGACGCCCCTCGGATTTGAGCGTCCATGAGCCGTCACGGCCAGGTTTGAGCGACAGGTACGGCGACCGGGGATCCACGAAGCCCGAGCCGCCTTGCAATTCGTCACCCCGGTCGAACAGGTGATTCCAGCGGCCACTGTTGTAGTCGACCCACAGCGGATTATCCCAGTCGGCCAGGGTGGCGACGGCGAAAATCCGGCCGTCGGCCGCGCGCCACGCACCCGACAGGCCCGAAGCGCGGCTTTGCGGCGCCACGGTCACCATCGACAGGCGGCAGGCCGGCGTCGTCTCGACCGGCGCCAATGCGTCCTTGGCAATTCGCGCCTTGCAGGTCAGCGCGCCTGCTTTTGACGGCAGTGAGAGACTCAGCAGCCTGCCGTCGACCACCAAGGGAATCGTCATCGGCGGCGGCGCATCGGGCTTTGCCACGGCGGCGAGGACACCTTCCCAGGCCCCCGCCTTCTGGCTGACGACCAGGCGGAACAGTCCTTGCGGGCCGCCGTGCCCGGTGTCGAGCAATCCCTCGTAAATGCCGGGCGTGAGCGCCGCCCAGGCCGGGAAGGCCAGGAAACTCACGCCGAACGCCCCCACAAACCCCGTCAAACGCCTGCCAAAACCCATCATGCTTTGTCCCCCTACGTGAGCACTGTCGGATGCAGATTCACTCCGGCGGGTTTAAAGACCCGCGGCACGCGGCCGCCGCGCCCGGCAGATCCACAAATACCACCTTCCACCTGTTTCACGCCATCGCAGCTGCATCCAACCCGTGAATGCCTTCGTAAGTATCGGTACGAGCGCCCAACACAGCTCGCGAGGAGAGAGAGATGGACATACGCAAGACCGCCATCGCGCTGGCCGCATCCGCCGGGTTCTTCCTGGCCGTACCGGCCGCGCAGGCTTCCAGTCACCGGGAGGCGCTGGCCGTTCTCAATGAACCGTGCGCGGACAACACCGATACCTATGCCTGGGTGTCCCCGGGAGACCACAAGAAGCTCTACCTGATCGCCAATTTCAATCCATTGCACGAACCCGGCCAGGGCAACCAGGGACTACGCGCCTGCAACGGGTACCGCTATGAGTTTCACATCGGCAAAGGCCGATACCTCAACGACCAGTTCGTGTATCGCATCACGTTCAACAACACCGAACCCACCGACGGTGCCCCCAGTGCGACCGACCCGCCGCTGGGTGGCAACGAGTTGCTGTGGCAGATCACCGGCGGTGCGGAAACCTACACCGTGACGCGCCTGGATCGCCATGGCCACGCGACCGTGATCGGCAGCAACCTGCCGGTGGCGCCGAACAACCACGGTCCGCAGACCGACCGCCTGGTCAATGGACTGGGGCCGTTCAAGGGGTATGAGTCCGGCGACAACACCAGCCGCAAGCAGAACCTTTACGACGACGCATTCGTTGCAGCGAACTTCATCCACACCCTTTCCAACGGTGGTCGCGCCTTCTCCGGGCAGCGTGACGACCCCTACTATCTCGACGAAAAAGGTATTTTTGATCTTGTAAACCTCTGCCGTGACGGCCTGTTCGGTATCGCCGGCGCGCGCGACGGCGACTGCGAAGACGTCTTCACCGGCTTCAACGTGTTTACCGTGGCCCTGGAGATCCCCACCGAGGAAATCTTCCCCGGCGGTATTCCGCACAACGGCGAGCTGCGGCCCCAGACGACGGATAGCCTGCTGCGCGTGTGGTTCAACATCAGCCGGCGCGAACAGCAGATCGTCGATCCGGATAACGTGGTGACAGGCTATCGCTACACCGGCCGCTGGCGCCAGGTGGGTCGCAACGCATTGCCGTTGTTCAATGCCGGGCTGGTGGGCACGGCGCGACAGACGAAATATTTGCGATCCTCGCCGATGAAGGACGTCAGCAATTTCGGCGGCGACATCCTGTTCCCGGTACTGGTTCGCGATGCGGAACTACTGGGCATCTACGCAGCGCTGGGCATAGATCCCAATGCGGCCGGCCTCAAGGGCCCGCGCGTGGACATCATCAATGCAATCAACCTCGGCCGGCCGATTCCGATCGTCGACGGCAGCACGGGTGATGTGATCACGCTGGATGCTGCGATCGACTCGAAGTTTCCCAACGGCCGCCGGCTCGATAGCGGATCGGCACCGAACAAGGAACACGTCGACGTCAGCGACGTGATCATCAGCCTGGTGGTGGCCGGCAACCCCGCAGCCGGCGCCGGCGACGGCGTGAACTTCAACGACAAGGACTATCTCACCGAGTTTCCCTTCGTGCCGCTGCCGCACGACGGCCTGAATGGCGGACACGGTGGCACTAACGACATCCACGCGACGACACCGCGCTGAACAACGCGTGATCTTGGCGGCCTCGTTTCGGGGCCGCCGCTCTTTTGCCGGTGGTCCCATGAATCGACTCCTGTTTGCAGCAACGCTGCTTCCGGTATTTCTCGGCGGCTGCCAACCCCCGGAAATAACCGACACGAGCGCAACCGAAACAACGCGCGAATCGCAGGCACTGTGCATGGCTCCGGCGGACGGCACGCCGCGCACAGACACTCCGCTGCGCCGCGCACAACGGCTCGCGCGGCACACACCCCAGGCCGCGGCCACCTGGGTTTCCATCGGCGAACAGTGGGTGCGCAAGGCACGCTACACCACGGACCCCGGCTTCTATCTCAACGCCGAGGCGTGCGCGACCGAAGCGCTGCATCGCACCGCCGCGTTCGCTCCCGCGCTCGCGCTGCGCGCACTGGCGGCGATGAATGCCCATCGCTTCGAGGAAGCCGCAACCCTGGCGCGGGACATCCTCGCTGCGGGCACGGAAGATCCGTTGGTGCTGGGTATCCTCAGCGATGCACTGCTGGAACTGGGCGACTACGAACAGGCACTTTCCGCCGCGCAGCGCCAGATGACGGCACAGCCGGGCATGGCCGCCGAAGTGCGTGGTGCCCACCTGCGCTGGCTGCACGGTGATCGCGATGGCGCAAAGGCGCTGCTGCGCGATGCCCTGCACAACCGCAACCCGGCGGACCCGGAACCCTGGGCCTGGGCACTGGCGGATGCGGCGACACTGTACTGGCACGAGGGCGACTACGACGGCGCCCACGCCTTGTACAGCGAAGCCCTGAAATGGCATGCGGAACAGCCGGCATCGCGCATCGGCCGCGCACGGATCGCGCTGGCCCGCGGCAACGTCGCCGAGGCGATCCAGGACCTGGAACTGGCCTATGCCGCGCATCCGACGCTCGACGCCGCCGCCCTCCTGGGCGAGTCGTACCGGCGTCTCCATCAGCCCGACCTCGCGCAGACCTGGTCATCCAGGGCCCGACAGCAGGGTGGACGCGACGATCCGATGGGGCTTGCCCTCTTCCTGCTTGAGCGAAACGAAAGCAGCGGGGAAGCGCTGCAACTGATCGAACAGGAACGCACGGTTCGTGGCGGCATCTACGTCGACGATGCCTATGCCTGGGCGCTCTATCGCAGCGGGCATATCGCCGAAGCCACCGCCGCCAGCCAACGCGCGCTCCGCCTGGGCACACCCGATGCACGGCTATTGTTCCATGCCGGCGCAATCGCCATCGCCGCGGGTGAGCGGGACAACGGCCGCGCGATGGTCCGCAAGGCGCTGGCACTCAATCCCCACTTCTCACCCCGGGAAGCGGATGAGGCGCGCGCGCTTCTCTCCGCTACCGACTCAGCGATGGTGGCCCGATGAAACGCCGGTCATCGCATCTGATCGCGGCAGTAGTGGTTGTCATCGCCAGCATCGCGACCATATCCGTGTCCGCCGCCCATTCGGTGGGGCTGTCACGCGGCGCGTACACGGCGACGCCAGGAACGCTGGCGACCGAACTCACGTTTGCGCGGCGCGAAATCGCCCTGGCGATACCGACAATCGATACCGATCGCGATGGTTCCGTGTCCCATGAGGAACTCGCAGCCGGTCACGCAACGCTGGCTGCGACGTTTGTAGAAGGAATCCCTGTGCGCGCGGATGATTCCACGTGCCCGGGCTCACTTGAAGAGACGGGATTGTCCGACCAGGACGGCCTCTGGCTGCGACTGCGCCATCGCTGCAATGGAAACAGTTCCACTTTTTCCATTCACTTTGATCTGTTCAGTTCCCTGGGCGATGGGCACCGCCACCTCGCGACGGCCGTCGCGGATACGCCGTCGGCGCCCGTCGTGCTGCATCGCGCGCAATCCCGATGGACCGTGCAGAGCGGCGTTGCACCCAAGCCCTCCTCCGCCGAATGGTTCCTCCTCGGCCTTGAGCACATTCTCACCGGCTACGACCATCTCGTCTTCGTAATGGGACTGCTCCTCGCCGGAACCCGGATGCGCGGGCTGCTTCTCATGATCACGGCATTCACCGTGGCGCATTCGATCACCCTGGCACTGGCCGTGACCGGTGTGGTTGCGCCAGGCCCGCGCTGGGTGGAGCCGGTGATCGCCCTGTCGATCGTCTATGTCGGCATCGAGAACTGGCGCGTCGGCGACCGGCCGGGACGCTGGCGCCTGACCTTCGCTTTCGGCCTGATCCACGGTTTCGGTTTCGCCGGCGCATTGCAGGAAATCACGCTGCCGCAGGCACACATTCCCTTCGCACTGCTGACCTTCAATCTCGGTGTCGAGGCGGGACAGCTGGCGGTGGTGATGCTGGTCCTGCCGCTGCTGTGGCTGGCCGCGCGGGCCCGCAACTACCGGCGCATTGCGCTTCCCGCGCTCAATGGTGCCGTGGTGCTGGCGGGTCTGGCCTGGTTCACGCAACGCCTGTGGAGCCTGGGCCAGGCCTAGTGGCCTGCAGCACTCGAATCGGAAGTGACTGACTCGTCCCGGCCGCGCTGGACTTGCTTCTCATTCGGGCTGTAGCGCTGCTACATCCCTCACGCCGGAGCGGCGCCCAGCACGACCAGCCCTTCGCCAGTCACCCGCTACTTCGGCTACAGGCCGCTAGTGGCGCCGCGACACGCTAGCCCTCGTCACCGGGCGGCTTGACCGGCAGCGCGAAAGGTCGCGAGGCCGCCACCTTGCACGCGTCGACGCACTGGCCCGGTCCCGCCTCGCCGGTCCGGGCACACGCGAGCGAACGGCACTCGAATGGCGACATGCATGCCTCGCCGCCGGCCTTGGGCAAGGCGCAGCGTCCCGCCTGGCAGGTCGCCTCACCTGCGCAGCCCGCCGTCGGCGAGCAGAATTGCCCGAGTGCCGCCAGTGGCGCTTCGGTGCAGCGGCCATCCGTGCACTGCAGGCCCGCGGCGCATCGCACGGCGCTCGAACAAGCCGCGTCCTTCGGCGCCTGCGCCAGGCATTGCCCTTTGACGCAAATGCCATCGCAGGTCGGGTGGCGCGGGTCCCCGACAGTACGTGTGAACACCTGTAGCGAATCCGACGGCGATTCGCAGCGCGCATTCACCGGCGCCGGCGACGCGCAGACGCCCTTGCCATCGTCGCCAACACCCTGGCAATACAGGCCCTCGCGACATTCCACCGAAGAGGCGCAGGTACTGCCGATCTTGCGTGTGCCTGCGAGCAGGCCATTGCACGCGTCCGGCAGCGCGGGCAGCAGTGGTCCGATGCGATCGCATCCGACCATCGCCGATTCGCTGGCGGCCCTGCAGCGGGCAAGGCGATCGGCCTTCAGATGAACGGCGCCACGCCGTAGCGCCGCGTCCAGCGCCACCTCGCAGACACCGGAAAGATCGGATTCCGGTACCCCGCAGCAGGCCTGCCGGTGCTGCGCAGGTAGCCGATGGAGCACGTCGCAGACCTGCTTCGCCGTGACCCTCTCATCCGGCGCACGCGCACCGCTGTCCGGGGTGCTTCCCGCCATGCCCAGCGCAAGGGCAATTCCGGCGACGACCCGCGACACGATCATGGTGATCTCCCTGGTGCCGGCAGGTCCGGCGACGACGTTCGAATACCGGGTAGATACGCGGCATCGGCAGCCCCTGGATTCAACGCGGCCGAGCCAGCGGCTGTGTCACGCCGGATACGCGATGACCGGTGGCGCTTCTGCCCGGCCGGCGCGGCGGCTATGCTTGCCGGTCCTGCCCCCTTTGAAGGCCCGCTGCCAGCCCGGCTTCAGCCACAGCGAGGGGCAGCCGACGTTGACTTCCGGGGATGACTGGCGTGCTGCTGATCCTGATCCTGCTGACCGGCTTGATCGTGATGTTCCATCGCTGGGGACGACACCGTCTTCGCGGCACGATGGCGGCACTCGTCGTCGGCCTGTTCCTGGCCGCCGGCTGCGGCCCGCTGCCGCAGCTCCTGCTGCAGCCGCTGCAAGCCCCCTATGCCCAGCCGATGGCGGCGTCGTTTGGCGTGCGCAGCGCCATCGTGCTGCTCGGGGCAGGCACCGTCAGCCCCGCGGCCCGCATGGCCGCCGAGGTCAGCCCGCTGGCACACAGCCGGGTCACCAAAGCCGCTGAGCTCTATCACGGATGTCGCCAGGCGGGCGGCGAGTGCAAGGTGGTGGCCAGCGGCGGCGACGTGCACGGCAACGGTGACAGCGAGGGCGCCGTTTACGTACGTCAGCTGGCAAAGCTGGGCGTGCCCGAAACCGACCTCATCGCGGAAACCCGCAGTCAGAACACCTGGGAAAACGCCCGCTACTGCGAACCGTTACTCGCCGCGCTGCAGCCGGACCGGGTATATCTGGTCACCTCCGGCCTTCACCTCACGCGCAGCATGCTCTACTTTGAGCACTTCGGCATCCGCACCATTCCGGTGCGGGCGGACTACCTGGACGCCGCGGGCAGCGTTCTCCCATTGGCCTACAACCTGATGGCCACCGATTTCGCCCTGCACGAATACCTCGGTATCGCGCGTTTCCATGTGTATAACGCGCTCGGCTGGAATCCCCCGGCGAGGGGATAGGACGCGATAGCAAGACCGTCACGATGACGGTGTAGCGCACCACCGCCTTTGCGTTGCCCCGGCTCCAGCCCGCCAGCCCACGCCCATCGGACCCGACCATGTATCACGCTGACCCACCCGACCAGAAACCGTTGAGCCTGGTCGCTGTCGCCGAGCGACTGCGCAACGAGCGCATCGATCGCGTCGTTGCCGGCTATCGCGAGTACCACGTCGCCCTGCGCCGCGTGCTGATCATGGCCATCACCTGCGTCTGGGCGTATTTCTGGGGACGCGGCGGTGATCCGAATTCACCGGAGAATCTCGCCCGGATGGCGCTGGGCAAGGTACTTCCGATCGAAGGCGCACGCGTGCTCCCCTACGCGGTGGCGTTCTTCGTGATCTCGCTGATCTGGCTCTACGCCGTGCGCAGCGGACGCATCAAGCCGGGCCTGTGGCCGGACGCCGCCGGCAGCGTCGCCAACTTCATCGGCATTGCCGTGCTGCTGAAACTGTCGTGGAACCTGAACCTGTGGGCAGTGCCCTTGTTACCGCTGGCCAGCATCGTGATCTGCGTGCGTTTCAGCCGCTATGCCTTCTGGGCCAGCATGGCGGCGTCGGTCGTGATCGTCGGCGGCGCCGCACCCGAGGGCTACTGGATCACCCGCCCGGCCTTCGCCGTGTTCGCCGTAGTGCTGCTGGTCGGCCTGCCGATGACGGTCAACCGCGTGCTCGGTGCGCTCCATGCGGTGTCGCAGGCAGCCGTGCGCTCGCGCGATGCGCAGAGCCGCTTCATCGCCACGATGTCGCACGAGCTGCGCACGCCGCTCAACGCCATCATTCCGGCCGCCGCGCTGATCGAGACGGAACGGCTTTCCAGCGGCGACAGGGAGTTGATCGAATCCCTCGCCGCCAACGCCGCCGTACTGCTGCACCGGGTGAACGAAGTGCTGGACGTCGCGGCCATCGACCGCGGACAGCTGCACATCGCCAACGAACCGTTCCGCTTCTCCAGCGTGCTGCACGCCATGCAGAATGTGGTTGGACAGCAGGCCCGCGACAAGCCCATACGACTGGAAGTCCAGCTCGATGACGGCTTGGACGAGGTCGTGATGGGCGATGCCGGGCGGGTCGAACAGGTACTGACTAACCTGGTCAGCAATGCCATCAAGTTCACGCCCGCGAACGGCCATGTACGCGTCCACGTCGCACGCGACGACCACGCCCCCGGCAACGACGGGCGTCTTTCCCTGCTGTGCAGCGTCAGCGACACCGGCATCGGCATCGCCGACAGCGACAAGGCGAAGATCTTCCTGCCTTTCCACCAGGTCAGTGCCGGATCGGCGCGACGCCATGGGGGTGTAGGCCTCGGCCTGCATATCGTGCGCAGCGTGTCGGACCGCCTCGGCGGCACCCTGGCTGTGTCGGACAACCCCGGTGGCGGTACGGTCTTCCAGTGGCGCGTGAGCTTCGCCTGCGCCGCGCCGGGTCAGGCTCTGCCGTCCGCGCTCAACACCTTGGCCGCGCTGGATCAGCACCGTGCCGCGGTACCCTCGTTGCGCTGCCTGGTGATCGAAGACAACGGACCCAATCGCGACATTCTGCAGCGCCTGCTCACCCGCGCCGGGCATACCGCGGACTTTGCCGCAACGGGTCCTGCCGGTCTCGCGCTGACGCGTGAATCCACCTACGACGCCGTCTTCCTGGACCTGCACATGCCCGGTATGAGCGGCATGGACGTCCTGGCGGAACTGCGTCGCCCCGGCGTGTGGCCGTTGACGCCGCCGGTCGTCGTCCTCAGCGCCGATTCGGATCCCGAATCCATCGCCGCGTCGCTGCGACGCGGCGCGACCGCGTACCTGCCCAAGCCGATCGTGCCGCAGCGGCTGCTCGACGTACTGCGCCAGATCGCTTTTCAGAACGCGGAACGGTCGCGCGAATCCGAACGGTTGGCACCGGCGTTCCCAGCGGCAGCAGACGAGCCGCGCCAGTCGCCAACGGACGTCCTGCGCCAGCTCGGTTCCACCGAGGCCGTCCGCACCTACCTCAATGCGCTCATCGAAGAGATGGACACGGCCTTGCAGGGCATGGACCAGGCCATGCAGGCCGGCGAGACCGCGGCGGCACTCGATCACCTCCACGTGCTACGCAATGTGTTCCAGAGCGCGGACTTCCACCCCGGTATCCTCGCCTGCAGCGACATGGCCAACGCACTGCACACCGGCCAGGACCTCGGTGCCGCGCTCAGCCAGATCCGCCTGCGCGTATCGCAGGCCAAGATACGTCTGCGGCACGAGCCGGAACTGCACGCGTGAACCGCACGGCGGCGGAGGCCGGCGCCGCCCCTGCGCCCCCCGCCGCCGGACAGCACCCACGCCACCGCCTCGCCGGGGCTGAGCGGTCCCGCCCGTCCAACTGAGCAACCCGGATCAAAAGCCGTCGCCGCATCATGGCCACCGGCACGGCAATCGTCCTGCCCCGTCGTTGAGCACGAGGAACCCTGATGAAACGCTCCCGCACCCGCCTGAGTTACGCCGACCGCGTGCTGCGTGTCGTGCAGCATCTGGTGCGGCACCCGGAGCAGGATCCCTCGCTCGAACAACTGGCGGCGATCGGACTGTTCTCGCCGTTTCATTTTCACCGGATCTACCACGCGATGACCGGCGAAACCGTCAAGGACACGCAACGACGGTTGCGTCTGCATCAGGCCGCCATCAGCCTGCTGGGCAGCACCGATCCGATCAAGACGATTGCACAGCGTGCCGGTTACGGCAGCCAGGCGGCGTTCACCCGCGCCTTTGCGAACGCGTACGGCCAGGCGCCGGCACGCTATCGCCAGCGCGGTCAGGCGCCGTCACTGCTGCCCAGGTTCACTCCACCGGAGGCAATGGATATGTACGAAGTTCGCATCGAAAACAGGCCGGAAATCACGGTCATCGCACGCACGCACCACGGCGCCTACCACCAGATCGGCCAGGTGTTCGAGCATCTGCAGGTCTGGGCCGCTGCGCGGCAATTGCTGCGCGATTCCACCCGCTGGTTCGGCATGTACCCGGATGACCCGAGCGCCAAACCGGAGGCCGAGCTGCGCTCGACCGCGGCATTCATGACCGAATCAGTCACGCGCCCGGGCGAAACCCCGCTGGATGACAGCGTGCATTGGCAGGTCATTGCCGGCGGACGCTATGCGGTGATCGAACACGTCGGCCCCTACGCGGAGCTTGATCGCGCCTATCACTGGCTGTTCTGCAGCTGGCTGCCCCAGAGCGGCGAGGAAGGCCGCGACGGGCCGTGTGTCGAGGAATACCTCAACGATGTACGCACGGTGCCACCCCACCAGTTGCGCACCCAGATCGCGGTTCCCCTGTGCTGAGTGCCGGAGACCTTGCGATGATGAAGTTCGCCTGCGCGTTGCTCCTGGGCCTGCATAGCCTGTCCATTTCCGCATCGACACCGGCGCCGGCCGGGTCGTCCACGACGGCAAGTCGTACACAACCGGGCCATGACATGAAGCTGCAATCGCACTATCCGGTTATCGTGACCGCCGCATTCACCCAGAGCCGTGACTACTGGCGCGATGTACTGGGCTACGCTGTCGCGTTTGAATCAAGCTGGTTCGTCTATCTGCAGTCGCCGGACGGCGTCCATGGCATCGCCTTCATGCGCCCCGACCACCCGTCGCGTCCACCAGGCCCCGAGACGTACGGCGGCCAGGGCGTATTCCTGACTTTGCAGGTAGCGGACGCCGGTGCCGTGTACGAGCGGCTGCGTGCCCGTGGCGTCGAGATGGCCTATGACCTGCACGACGAGGACTGGGGCCAGCGTCGTTTCGCGGTGAAGGATCCGTCGGGAACCTGGATCGACGTGGTGGAACAGACGGCACCGAAACCCGGCTATTGGGAACGCTATCCCCCCAACCCGTGATGCGAGAAATGCCGGTGGCTTTCGTGCGCGGCACGAAAGCCACCGGTGACGGGACTATTGCCCGGCCCTGGCCCTCAGGAACCGGCGCGCAATCACTTCCTTCACGTCATCCGCGTCGGGTGTCGCCTCGGCGCCTGCCAGCGCCCGGTCCAGCAATTCGCGCAGCAACGCGTCGGGGATTGCCGGATTGCTCAGTGCCCAGGAGGGCGACTTCGCCGTCCTGGCAAGAACGTCCGCAGGCAACGACGGGTTGGCCGATGCAGGACCACGGACATCTTCTTCCGGGTCTTCCAGCAGGCGTGCAACCACCGCCGGCGGCGTGGCCGCGTTAGTGGCGGCAATCTCGCGCAACTGTGCGTGTTCCGATTGCGCCAGCGCGCCAAACCAGGCCGCGTCATCGGAGTGCTTGCCCAGCGCCTTCACGGCCGATTGCAGGGCCTTGTCGTCGTCGTACCACAGCGGCACGGCACGTTCGATCTGGGCACGCGACGCGTGGATGCTACCCAGCACCGTCAGCGCCCAGTCTTCACGGAATTCCATGTCTCCGGTTCCGGCCAATACGTCGAACACGTCCGCGCTGAGGTCGTCCCGGTCCATCAGGCTGGAGCAGAAGGTCGCGTCACCGCGAATCGCCTTGCAGTACTTCGCCGTCGCCAGGACAGCGGAGGCGGCGGCATTCTCGTTTTCCATGAGCTTGGCAACGACCGCGTCCCAGGTCTGGCTTTGTGCGACAAAAGCCTCCAGATCGAAGCGCGACACATGGGGATGGGATGCCGCAGGCGGCAGGCGCGCCACCAGCTTTTCCTGCACCGCCGCAGGCAACGCGAGGTTTTCCGCCAGCTCCTCGGCCAGGTCCTGCGCACCCTCCGCATAGCGCGACATCAGCGCGACACTGCGGGTGTGCCTGGCCAGCGTGACATCGACGACGCGCTTGAAGGGCGCCTGCGCCGAGGCCGCGAGGCGCTCCTGCTCGGCTGGCGCGAGCGCGGCCAGGACCGCAGCGACAACCTGCTTGTCTTCATCCGATGAAAGGCGCAAGGCCAGCGCTTCCCGCGCCGGCGTCTCACCCACCGGTACTTGTTCCCACACCGCCTGGCGGCTCAGCGACTCGGCCACGGCAACCCGCACGACCGCGCTCGTGTCGGCCGCGAGCGCCGCGTACTGCTCCACGGTGAGTAGCGAGTCATGCACCGGAAGCGCGGCGCGCACGCCCGCTTCCTTGTCGTTCACCAGCGTACCCAGGACGGCCGCCGACAGGCGCCGGACATGCCGGCTGCGTGCGAGCGCTTCGCGCACCTCGGCCGATTCATCCCCGGCAAGCTTCACCAGGTGTTCCAACGGCGGATCAGCATGCTCCAGCACGGCCATGCGCACGGCGGGATCGGTGTTCTGCGCCATCGGAGCGAGCACGGAAGACGGCGCGTTGGGGTTAGTCGCGATCGCAGACGCCGTCTGCGGCTTCGCCTTCGCGATCTGTTCCAGGATGACCTTGCTGGTGGACGGGTTGCCGGCCAGAAGCTCCAGCACCTTCGCATCGCCCTGGGCCAGCAGCTGGCGCTGGATGGTCAACGGCAGTTTCTCGCGTGCCGCTGCCACCATTGCCAGGAGTCGATCCGAGCTGGCCAGGCGCGCGATGGTCGCCTCGTCCACTGACGCCTGCAGCAGACGGTTGACGTCCGCCGGCAGGTTCTCGGGCGCCGGCGATTCACGAAACAGTGGCAGCTCGTCGTGAATGCGGCTCGTGGCTGCGCCGTAGCTGGCCCAGGCCGACACCTCGCCGTCTTCCGGATCATGTTCAAGCACGTCGTCGATCATCAGTTCCGGCACGAAATGGCGCAGCGCCTGCGCGTGCTGGATGTCATCGTGAGTCTGCACGACGGCAGCCTCGACCGGGCCATAGTCGCTCATCTTGTCGTACACGACCAATGCCTGCGCTTTCACCGGGCCACCGACCTCAAAGGTGAAGTCGTTGTAGTAGGCGTAGACCAGGCCGCTGGCGTCCAGCCGTCCATTGACTGCCACAGTGCCCCAGCTCACCAGGTTTTCCACGCGCAGGTCGCCGGTGACCAGGAGCACGCCGATACCCGGGTTGTAGTCGTCGTAGCTGCCCCGGATGGTGAGGTTGCCGTCGACGATCAACGCGTCGTCGTTGGAAAATGAACCGTCCACGACAAGGTCGCCCTTGTGCAGGTAGACCGTCAGGTTCTTCTCGCGCAGATAGTCGTCGACGTGAACCACCTTGTCGGCGCGCTGCAGCGCGGCCTCGATGGCAGCCTTGTCAGCCCGGACGAACCTGTCGGGGCTGCGCTTGACCAGGTCGGCGGACGAGTGCCAGTCGGCGCCGGACGATGCGGACACGCCGCCCAGGCACAGGCCGGTTGCGGCGAAGAGGCGGAACAGCAGGGACATCGGGCTTCCTTGTCGATCGAGGGGGCGAAAACAGCGCATCTTCGCAGCAGCGGCGGCGTGGATCCGCCAATCGATACGCACCTGTTGTGCGAACGGCTGCTCAGTTTGCCAGGAGCCGCCCCGCCCGCACAGAACGAATGCGCCGCCGCTTCACCCGGTTACCGGCGCGTCCGACCCGCGGCGCGGCCAGAGGACCACTGCCATCACCGCCTGCACCACGCCCAGGCCACACCACGCCAGGCCGCCGGCGAGCAATCCCAGCGTCGGCGCGAAGATCACCAGGATGCCGCCCTGCAGTACCAGGATCACGGCGTTCATGCGAAACATCAGCGGGTACCGGTGCTGGCTGAAGAGCAGCTGACCGGTCGGTGCATAGAAGGCGATCAGGGCGACGGCCAGCAGCTGAAGGCGCAGGCAGTCTGCCCCGGCCGTCGCCATGGTCGCATCGTGCAACCAGACACGTAGCAGAAACTCCGGAAACACGGCCATTGCAAGGCATGGCAGGCTTAGCGCCAGCACCGAGACGCGGCGCATCGCCGCCACCACGCGCGCCGCTGCCGTGGCGGTGACCAGCGCCGGCAGAAAGGCGCGGTGAATCGGTGCCTGGAGTGACAGCAGCGACAACATCAGTGCCGAGATGAGGTAGTACACGCCGTACTCACTGGCCGGCAGCAGGAACGACAGCGCAACGCGGTCGATCTGGGTCGTGAGCAGACCCAGGATCGCCGTGGGACCGTAGGCCGCCAGCTCGCGCCAACCGCTGACAGCGTCGTGGTCACTGTCCAGCGGCCCCGTGTGAATGCCTGCCACGCTGGCGCGTACGCGCCACTGGTTGGTCAGGAATTCCAGCCCGCCGATGATGGCAAAGGGGGTCAGGTAGACCAGCGCGCTCGCCTTCCACCCCAGCACCAGCGCCAGGGCAAGGCCGTGCTTCATGAGCGTGAACATCGCCAGCCGCAGATTGGCGAAGGCCTGGCGCTGCATGCCGTTCCAGTAACCGATCGCCGCATTGTTGGAGAACTGGAAAAAGAACTGAACCAGGACCAGACGTAATGCCGTGGTCAGCTCATCCGGACTACCTGCCTGCGGCGGAGTCGCGAACAGGGAGATTCCTGCCTGCCCTGCGACAAACAGCGCAGCGGCGATGCTCAGGTAAATGCGCAGGAAACGGCGCTCGACCTGGCGCTGCCGTCCGCTGCCCACAGCACGGGCAATCTCCCGCAACATCAGCGGCCCCAGCGCGACATCGACCGAGAACATCAGACCCTGCAAGGTCATGCACAGCGCGACGATGCCCCACTGCGATGCCCCCATCGTGCGTGCATACACCGGCACGACCAGGATCGTGATCGCCGCCATCATGGCGATATGCAAGTACCCGCTGACCAGGTTGACGGCCAGCCGCCAGATCAGGCGCATGACCCACCATCACGACGCGCCCGCATCGGCACGCTGTCCACCCGGGCAGTCCTGCGGGTAGTACTCGCCGGGGCCCGACCGGCCTCATCAGCCCGCATCTGCGCCTCCCACGAACGGAGACTGCAAAGTAGCACTTCGGCCAGGCGCGCGCCTCTGACGACGCGGGCCCCGGTGGCGAAATTCGGTGTTCCGCTACTGTCTCAGGCGGTGTCGAAGGCGCGCTGGCGTTCGGCCGCATCCAGCACGCGCGGATCGGCAACGGGGCGTCCGTCCGGATAGGAGAAGAAGGGGCTGGCCCGATACGCTCCGGAGAAGCGTGATTGCAGCACCCGTCCGATGATGCGGACGGTGGCAAGCACCGTCCGAATACCGCTTTCGGTGACCGCCCCCCGTGCGCTTTTCGCGTTGACCGCGATCGCGGCATTGCCGAAAGCGGCATCCAGCGTTACCGGTGCACTGGAAAGCGCACTGTGCATCAGGCCGATGTAGCACATCTTCACGTCTCGCGCCGTGTTGCCGATCGGCGTGTTGCAGCAGCGCGCATACCAGCGCAGCAGGCCTTGCTCGCTGAGGGACAGACACGCGAGCTGTTCCTTGCCCTGGCTGAACGCAACGTGCTGCTGCAGCGTCGCGACAATATCGCTGCCACCCTGCGGATCGACAATCTCCGCGGGCTTGCCCAATGCGCGTGCATAGGCCTGGCAATCACGGCAGTAGCAGCGCAGTCGCGTGAAGGCGGCGCTGCGCGACAGGGTTCCGCGCAGTTTTCCACATTGACACTGAATGGGGTGATCAGCTTCCGGCATACGGAGATCCTGGCAGCGAAGGAGCGACACAGATGTCAGCCAGAGATGGTGGCGCTGCCGACGCAGCAGCGTCAATCGGTATTGCACCGCTATTGACCAATGTCTAGTCGCGGCGAAGCGCCTGCCCGCGCGGCGTACAGACCACACGCAGGCAAAGCCGTCCAGGGCCTGGGTCTTTCGTCCCGATGAGTTGCCCGCAGTACAGTCCGGCACCCGGGCGCCTTGGTGAAGTGGTGAACCACGTGCATTGGGGGCGCCAGCGCAGCTCGCTGCCGGCATGCGTGAACATCGCACGACCGGCCCGCCATTGCCGTGCACGCCGCAGGATCGGCCACGCTTTCAGCCCGTTGCAGGGCGCGATCTTCCGTGGGAATTGCGGCGCGCGCGCGTGGCACGCTCCGTGCGGGACCTGCGTGATTGAACACGGGAGATCCCCCATGACGGCACTGCACAAGACGACCCTGGTATTGGCGGTACAGTTTGCTTTTGTTTCTGGCACGGCACTGGCGCAATCGACTGGCGCTGCGCCCCAGTCCGTACCGGCGCCGGTAACGAGCAATGCGGCCGGGCCGCAGGGCGCGCCGGCGCAACAGTCGAGCTCAACGGCTTCATCAAACACATCGGCGACCGCACAAGCGAGTGGCGCGCGCACGCCGCCCACGGCGACCGCCCCGACGGACAACAGCGCAACGCGTCGGCAGCCCGTCGATGCGCAGGCGCCAGCAACGCCCGCCACGCCCCCCACACCGGTCAACGCGCAGACCAGCGCACCGGTGAATTCGACCCTCAGTTCGCCGCCCAACCCCACGCTGAGCGCACCGGCCAATCCCACGCTCAGCGCACCGGCCAATCCGAACACGGCCAGCACCACGGCGAACCCGGCCACGAACACGACTATTCCCACGACGACCTTGAATGCCGACGGGACGACCACGACCACCGTGGGCGGCACGATCCAGCCGACCCTGTCCGTGCAGCAGAGTTTCACCCTGCTCGACCGCAACCGCGACGGCTACGTGTCTTCGGATGAGCTCAACACCAATCTGCAGGCGCGGGCCAGCATTGAAAGTTGCGACATCGACCGTGATGGCAGGATCGCCAGCCACGAATACTCGCAGTGCGTCGACGGCTCGGCGACACAGCAACGGTGACGGTCCATCGCGAGAGGGCCCTGACCAGGGCCCTTTCGTCTGCCGGCGTGCGGAACGTCAGGACTCGTCGCGACTACGAAAAAAGTAGACCGCCCCCAGGACGCAGATCAGCAGCGGCATCGCGATGGCCACATAGCCCTGCGAAGTCAGGTGCTGCAGGTTCCACACCAGCCAGGCGCCGCCGACAACAATACCGACCAACCCGCTGATGGCCTTGCTGTTCATGCTGTCCCCTGCTCCCTCGCAAAGGCCGTAGTTTACCCGCGCCTCCTGGCAGGCCATACAGACCGGCAAGCCGTCTGTCCTGCCGCCTGCTCCGCTCGCCAAGACAGTCTCGGCTATCCTGCTTGACCTTGCCCCTGGGGCAAACCGCAGTGTCGGCCGCGATGTCGAACTCACCTTCCACCGCACCGCGATTCCTCCGCATCGGCGAACTGGCCGAACGCGGCCGCGTCAGCGCCAAGGCTCTGCGTCTCTACGAGCAGCGCGGCCTGCTCAGACCATCGACACACTCGGCGGCCGGCTACCGGCTCTACGGTGCCGAAGCGCTGGCGCGGCTGCACCAGATCGTGCTGCTCAAGCAAAGTGGATTTGCCCTGGGCGAGATCGCGCGTCTGCTCGAACGCGATCCCCGCATTGTCGCCACCCTGCTGGCACAGCGGATACACCGGCTGGAGCAGGAACTGGAGCAACGCACACAGGCACTCGATGCGCTGCGGCAGGCGGCGCACCAGGTGGATTCGGCATCGACCCTGTCTATCGATGCACTCCTGGAGAACCTCAGCATGACCAAAGCCCTGGACGTTTCATTTACCGCCGAAGAACGCGAAGCGCTGCGCGGGCGCGCGGCGCAGCTGGGCACCGCTGCCCTTGCCGCGAGCCGGGAAGCCTGGCCCGCTCTTATCAGCAAAGTGCGCGCCGCAATGCAGGCCGGCCTGCCACCGCACGACCCGTCGATGGCTGAACTGGCGCGGCAATGGCATGCACTGGTCACCGCACTTACCGGCGGCGACGTCGCTGTCACCCGCAAGCTGTCACAGGCCTATGCGGCGCAGCCGCAGGCGATGGCGGAGCGCGGACTTGATCCAGCCTTGTTTGCGTATGTCGGTGCGGCGATGAGCGCCATCGGGCTAAGCCTGCCGCAGTGAGGCGGACGTGCGCCGTTGCCGTGCCGGCACGGCGCACCGCTTTCGCCCACAGACGAAGGTCGATTTGACGAGGTTGGCGCACGCCGCATACTCGCCACTCCGCATTGCCGGGCCGAGCCACGACGCCTCCACCGATGACATCCCTCGTTCTGCACACCGAACGCCTCACCTTGAGGCACCTGGACGAATCAGACGCCGACTTCATCTTCGAGCTCGTCACCGACCCGGCCTGGCTGCGTTACATCGGCGACAAGGGCGTACGCAACCGGGACGACGCCTGCGCCTATATCCGCAACGGTCCAATGGCGATGATCGCCGCGAAGGGGTTTGGCCTGTATTGCGTCACTTCGCGGGACACCGGCGAAGCACTGGGGATCTGCGGCCTGATCAAGCGCGATACCTTGGCCGATGTCGACCTGGGCTTCGCGTTTCTGCCCCGCTACCGCGCGATGGGCTTCGCCCGCGAAGCTGCTGCCGCCACGCTGGTGCATGCGCGCGAAGACATCGGTTTGCGACGTCTGGTGGCGATCGTCTCACCGCAGAACAGCGCCTCGGCAAGCCTGCTGTGCAAAATCGGGTTCAGCTTCGAAACACGAACCCGCCTCAGTGCGGGCGACCACGACGTCGACCTCTACGGCATTACGCTGTAGATCGCTTACGGCGACTCGAAACCGGAGGCAAAGATCCGGTCCGGCGCCGCCTGCACCGTGACTGTCCCCAGAGTGACGCGGCCACTCGTATCGCGCGGCGAATTCTGCAGCGTGATGGCGCGTTGGCCGGCAGCCGTCGCACCCAGGTTGATTCGCAGGCTGTAGCTGCCGGGTGCGATGGCCGGCAGCGAGAACTGGCCGGTGAAAGTGGTAGTGCTGCCGGGCAACACCGTGCGCAAATCGCCCGTGAGTGACACCGTACCCCGTGTCACGCCGCCGCCGTCGACAAAATGCAGCTGCGGCGCGAAGCCGTGGTAGACCGGCGCAGCGCCGCGATTGGTGACCTCGAGCGTGAACGCCAGTGGCATGCCGGCGGCCAGCACATCCGGAATCACCAGGCGATTGACCGCGAAATCGTAGCCCAGCGTCCGCTTGATCGAGTTGAGCGGCGTGGCGAAACCCGCCTCCTCGTGCTTGCCGGCCGGCCCCAGGAAGCTGAAGTGGTAATTGCGGATCACCGTCAGGATATCAGCCGTGTCGTTGACCCAGGCGTTCTTCTGCGCCGTGAACGGGCTCTCGCCGGAGACGGGGTTTTCTTTCCAGTTCTGTCGCGCGGCGGGAACGACATGCGCCAGTCCGTATTCGAGATTCCAGTCGCCGCTGTCGTCACAGGAGGGAAATCCAAAGGTGCAGTTGGCGGTGAACGAGGGGAAGTAATCTTCGTGGAATCCGAAGTTCACGCCGACGGCGTCCGGATCGCGCGCGTACCGCGTCTGCAGGCGGGTTTGCGGAAACGCCGTGACATAGGCATCGCGGACAAGGCGCTTGACCGCATCATTCGGCTCCGGCGTAGGACAACCCGTCTGGTGCCATTCTCCCCACAACCCCAGCAGCCCCACCTGGATCGCGGTGATGCGCGGGTCGCCGTTGTAGCGTTGGCCCAGTGCCACTATCAGCTGCCGGGCCTGCGTTGCAAATGCTGCATTGTTCCAATCTGGCGTCCGCCCCGGTCCGTCGCCGTCGCAACTGGTGTAGTCGAATGCCGGGATGTTCAGCGGCGGCTGTTCCAGGAACAGCGGGTAGTCGCGCTCCGGCTGCCCCCCGGTGTAATAGAAACTCAGGCCCGTTCCGACACTGTCGGGATAGTCCGCAACAGGACGCAGGACGAAGGTTGCCTGTGGATCGTCGTTCAGGATGGGCTGCAGGTGCCGCTGCTCGAAGCCGGCCCAGTCAAACACCTGGTCTGCCGTTTCCAGTTCACGCCAGGGCACATAGACGTGATAGATGCTGGCACCGTAGTGATTCTCCGCGCCGCCCTGCGACCAGGTCGTGCCCCACAGCATGAATCCCTTGTGCGGGTTGTCCAGGTCGTCCTGGGTAACCGGCGGCGTGTATTGCGTCGCCATCGCCACGACGGGCATGACAAGGGCCAGCAAGGCGGATAGGCGGCGCATCGGAAGACATCTGGGCGAGGGAGACGAAGTATCGCCGGTGGCGGCACTGCCGCCTTTGAACTCAGTCACAGCCCACGCGCCGCCGGTCATCCCTCCCTGGCTCACCCAGGCGCTGGAAGAGCGATCGTTGCACTCCGACACGATCGCCGCGGAGAAAAGGCATCGCAACTTCGCATGTCCTGGCACCGACGACTTCGTCTCCGCCTGGTTCCGTTATGCGCCGCATTCTTATCTCCCTGATGCTTGCCACCCCCATGGGCGCCGCCGTGGCGCAAACCATCGGCCTTGATACCCGTTTCGGCAGCGGCGGGATCGCAACCTACACCGCCCTGGGCGCCGCCGATCTCCAAAGCACCGGTCTGGCCGCCTGCGCCGGCCCCAATGGCACGCTCAACGTGGCAGCGGAAGTCGGCACCAGCAATCTCTCGCTGTTCCGCATCAAAGCCAACGGCGCACTGGACACGAGCTTTGGCCTGAGCGGCGTACAGGCGAACATGGCCACCACCAGCATCACCACCATCAAGCTCGGCACCTGCCTGAGCAGCGGCGCGATTCTCGTTGCGCGCGTCATTCGCGGTACCGACCTGGATCAGAACATACAGCTCGTCAAACTCACCCAGGACGGCGTGTTCGACACGAATTTCGGCGCCGCCGGCATGGTGACGCTCAATCTGGATGAACACCTGTCGGGCCTGGGCAACACCGAGTATCCGCTCGGCATCAATATCGGCGCAGGCAATGACATCTACATCAGCGGATCGGCCACGCTGGCCAGTGGCGTCAGCGACGCTTTCGTCGCCCACCTGACGCCAACGGGCACGGTCTCCGCGGTCCGGCTGGTGAACTTCGCCGGCTTCGAAACGTCGGCGGCGACCACCGCGGGCATCGGCCCCAACGACCGCCTGTGGGTCGGCGGACACGGCCTGCACCCTGCCAGCAATCAATCACGCTGGTTCAAGGCGGAACTGGACGCAGTCTCCGGCCAGGTGCAATCCGTCGTCACCGCCGGCAGCGGGCACTACACCGTCGGTAGCGGGCGCATCCTGCCCACCGGCGTGATGGTCGTGCCGAGCGCCTGGCGCAATCCGGACCTGTCCAACGCACCGCTGCAGCCACGCCTGGTGGTGCTGCGCGAAACCGGGGCTTCGGAAGTCGTACTGCCTGACCTGCCGGCGATCGCCGGACAGCCCCTGTCGATCAACAGCCACTGGCTGTTCGGCTCGGTGATACCGATTGCGGGCGGACGCGTGCTATACGGCGCCGGCTTGCGCCTTCTGCACGAGGAGTCGCATGCGCCGCAGCTTGCCGGTTCGGACGTCGGCACCTATGCCAGCGTGGTGACGCTCGGCGCGCTGCCGACCGAAGACGGCGTGTACACCGATTTCGGCAATCACGGCGCAACCACGTTCTCTTATCGCGGCGTCGGAGGCACCTGCGCGAACAACATTCCGACCTCACAGCGACCGGTGCGCTACAGCAACTGGATGGGCAAACCGGTACTGGCCGGTCTCGCCGCGCCCTACTGCGAGGCGGAAAGCACCCACGTGATGGTCGCGCGGATGCATGCCGATGACACGCTGTTTGCCTCCGATCTGGGCGGCTAGGGAAAAATCTACCGTTTTGCGCGTTTCACCCTCCGTATACGCGGTGTTGCGACCGCACATGCCCGTGGCGCTTAAGGCCTCTATACTCGGAGGCCTGGATCCTCGGATCCAGCGCAGATTTCCGCAAGGATCCGCGTCAAGCGCCGGTGCCAGGGGGGCATCGGTCCATGTCGGATCGTCGCGGGCGGCAGGAAGGCCGGGCCTGGTGATTCATGCGCCGGGACGCCCATGCGTTTGCGGCGAGGATGTCGTGATGCGTTCGCCGTTTGCCACGTCGTTGTTGTGCGTAACCCTTTCCGCCCTGGCGGCCTCTGCCGCGCCCGCCCGCGAAGTGCCCACTGAACACCGCGAACTGGAGGCCACGCTGAAGGCGCCTTTTCGCGGCAATGCCGACGATTCACGCCAGTTTGGCCTGGCTTTCCAGTATCCCGGCGAGCAGGCCGTCGGCGTTAACTGGCGCGTCCAGTTGCTGGGACCGCAAGGGCGCGTGCTGAGGCAATGGTCCGGCACCGCGACGACCGGCGATACCCGAACCCGTCAGTCGTTGCACTGGGATGGCCTCGACAGCCACGGCAAGCGGCTGCCGGCCGGCCACTACGTGGTCCAGCTGGCCGCCATCGCCGGATCCGCGAGCGACCTGGCCCGGGGCGTGGCCGCCGCGAGCGTCGATTCCCTGCTGCAGGCCCGCGTCGAACTACCGGTAATCCACGAATGGGACGTCCAGGCCGGTGAGCTGCCGCGTCCGGTCATGCCAGCGTTCAAGGGCCTGCCGCACGCCCGGGCGGTCGGCGCACTGCGGGCACCAGCACAGACCTCCGGCACCCTCCCCTACACCGTATACATGGGGAATCTTCACAGCCAGACCAACCACAGCGATGGTGGCGGGGACCTGTCCACCTGCAACGGCGCGGAAGGTCCGCAGGATGGCGCGTTCGGCCCGGCCGATGCCTACGCCTATGCCGACGCGCAGAACGATCGGGGACTGGATTTCCTGATGGCATCCGAACACAACCATCTGTACGACGGATCGACCAGTACCAACGCCTCCGCCGATCCCGCGGCGGCGATTGCGCTGTACAACGCGGGCCTGGCCATCGCCACGCAGTACAACACCGATCACGCCGGCAATTTTCTCGCGCTCTATGGCATGGAATGGGGTGTGACGACCAATGGCGGGCACCTCAACATTCTCGGCGCATCCGGTCTCTACGAATGGGAGTACACCAATGGCGGCCAGCTGATCGGCTCGGTGTATACACCCAAGGACCGCTACGACACCCTCTACACCGTGATGCGTAGCGAAGGCGCGCTGGGGCAGTTCAATCACCCGTCCAGCACGACGCAGTTCCTGGTGGGGTCGACGGCCCTGGGCTATACCGAGGACGGCGACGCGGTGATGGTGCTGACCGAAGTGCTCAATACCTCGGCCTTCTCGGTGAACACTACCGAGACCGAGACGAGCAACACGCCCTACGAAAGTGCGTGGAAGAAGATGCTCGAACGCGGATTCCATGTCGCTCCGGCCAGCAACCAGGACAATCACTGCGCCAACTGGGGTTTGTCGTATACCAATCGCACGGCCGTGCTGATCCCCGACGGTACACCGCTCAGCATGGCCTCGTTCGTGGAGGCCCTACGCGCGCGGCGCGTGTTTGCGACGATGGACCGGACCGGACAGATCATCTTCACCGCCAACGGCCACCTCATGGGTAGCCGAATCGTCAACGTCGGACCACTGGAACTGTCAACGCTCTATGCCAGCACGTCCGGACACAGCGTCGACCAGGTGCAGATCTACGAAGGCGTGCCCGGCCGCAACGGCACGGTCACCGTGGCCGCAAGCACCGCGACGGCGACGCTGACACCGTCGGTGGGCCATCACTTCTACTACGCCCGGATCGTCCAGGACGACGACGACATGCTCTGGTCGGCACCAATCTGGGTGGAACAGCTGGATCCGGCAGACGTGATTTTCCGCGACGGGTTCTGACTGGCGCCCGGAGTGGACCACCCCATGCTACGCAACTGACAGCGCTATAGGTCACCACCCTTCCAGGACGATTTTCCCGACCGTGCGTCCGGATTCGATGCGCGCATGCGCCTCGCGCAGCTGCCGCGCGTTGATCGGCGTCAGGACCTGGCGTGCCGTGCCACGCACGGTGCCGGCGTCAACCAATGCCGCGATACGCGTCAGCAAACGGTGCTGTTCGAGGCGATCTGCCGTGGAGAACATCGGCCGCGTGAACATGAATTCCCAATGCAGGCTGACGCTCTTCTCCTTCAGCGGCCCTCCCAGGCGAACCGGGCCCGAAGGTTCACTCACCAGGCCGATGCAGCCCTGTGGCGCGATGAGGTCGGCCATCACCTCCCAGTACGCCACCACGTCCACGAGGTTGGCGATGTAATCCACATGCGCCAACCCCAGTGATTCCAGCTGGGGACGCAGCGGCATGCCGTGATCGAGCACCGCTTCGGCCCCCAGAGAACGACACCAGTCGGCACTTTCGGGACGGGACGCCGTGGCGATGACCCGCAACCCCGCCAGGCGCGCCAGCTGGATTACCATCGATCCCAGCCCGCCTGCACCGCCAAGAATCAACAGGCTGCGGCCCGAATGGAATCCGTCCGGATCAATCCCGAACCGGTCAAATAGCAGCTCCCAGGCTGTGATCGCCGTCAGCGGCAGGGCCGCGGCGTGTGCGAAGTCGAGGGACCGTGGCATCGCCGCCACGATGTGCTGGTCCACCAGGTGAAATTGGGCATTGCAGCCCGGCCGCGTGATATCGCCGGCGTAATACACCGCATCGCCCGGCCGGAACAACGTGACCGAGTCACCGACCGCCTCCACCACACCGGCCGCGTCCCACCCCAGCACGCGCGGCGCCGGTTCCACCAGCGCCTTCGGCGCCCGCACCTTCACGTCCACCGGGTTCACCGAGATCGCCTGCACGCGGACCAGCAGATCCGTTCCCGTCGGCTGCGGCACGGGCAGTTCCAGGTCGACCAGGGAGTCGGGCTCGGTGATGGGAAGGTAACGATTCAAGCCGACGGCGCGCATGGGAGTATCTCCGGAGAACGCCAACAGCCTAGCCCCAATGAGTCGTCACCGGAAACATCGCGCACCGCCAAGACAGTCTCTCGTCGTGATTGCGAATCCGCGCTTGCAAAGCGCGGAATCTGCTCCAGGCGGAAAGTGGCAAAGACCGTGCCACGCGTGTACCTGTGCAGAACGCGGCCAATGTGGGAGTATCGGACCGCCAGCCTCGCAGGCTGTGTCATGGCATTGCCCGGGCTGGGTCTTGGTGATCGCGCTGCCGTACCTGTGCTCTTTCCTTTTGCCAAGGAGCAGCCATGCACGCACGACGCACTTGCCTTTCCGTCGCCCTGTTTGTTCTCCCGGCGGTCCTTTTCGCACAGAGCTTCAGCCCCCACCGCAATCCTTCGCCGCAACGGCCGCCGATGGCGTTCCCGCAGACGGCGCAGACCATCGCCCAGTCCAACAGCTCGGCCATCACCGCCAACAATTCGGTGTCCTGCAATGCGCAGGGACTGCACACCGCCAACGGCTACTACCGCGCCTTCACCCTGTCGAAATTTCCGATACTCACCCAGCCCCATTTCCGCATCCAGAACATCACCTATGGGGTCGAACTGGCCAATGACGGCGCCAACGCCGGGCAGCCGGTCCAGGTGAATCTCTACAAGAGTTCCAGCAATCCACCGACAACCGCGTCGCTCACGTTGCTGACCAGCGAATCCACCACCGTGCAGGACACCGCATCAGGCACGCTGGTGAGCGTGCCGATCACGGCACCACCGGTGTTGAATGTCAGCACGGATATCCTCGTCGTCGAGATCTACACGCCGGACGGGATGATCAACAGTCACTCGTTCTTCGTCGGCTCGAACAATGCTGGCGAAGTAGCACCGAGCTACATCAAGGCTAGCGACTGTGGCGTCACGGAGATCACCTCGCTGGCCGCGATCAATTTTCCGGGCATGCAGATCGTGATGTCGGTGACCGGCGACAACGGGGTGCCAGTGGGCTTGCAGTCGTTCACGATCGACTGAACGCTCGCGCGCCGGCGGAGCTGTTCGCGCCGGGGAAACCGGCGCGCCGCGGGTTCACTCCGGGAGGAGCAACGGCCGAAGCCACCGGGCAATCTCGTCCGGCGTCTCGAAACGCCGGGGCTCCTCGTCGCGCGAAGAGTAGTATCCCAGCGGCACCGGGACCGATAGACCCAGCAGCGACATCCGGCCTTCCAGCCCCTTCAGCCCGGCCGTTATGCGGATACTGGCCAGCGCTGCCTCGACTTCGCGCCGATAACTGCCCGGCCCGAACGCCCGTTCGGTGTATTCCCGCAACATCGGTAGCCGGCTTGCCGACGCCAGCGCGGGTCGCCAGGACTCCACCAGCAGCTGCTGGACGGCAACGTCGGGCCGGCCGGCCGCCACCCATGCGTCGGACGCGCCGGGCAGCAGGTTCGTCATGCCTTCAACCACCGCCCCATCCCGCACTTGCCGGGCCTGGCGATCCATTCCTCATCCGGACCAGGCAGCGAGGCACGCCACTCCGGACGATCTGTTCCGTCCAGGATGCCCTTCACACTGCTCACCAGCGAGCGGAGGTCCTCGCCATCCATGTCGGCCATCGCACCGGACTGTGCCAGCGTTTCCACAACGTCCAGCTGACGCCGGACCCGCAGCAGATTTCCGCCGAGCAGCTCGACCTTCAATCGCGCCAGCGCGAGCACGCCTTCCATTTCCCGCCACTGTTCCGGATCACTGCCCGCCTCGTCAGCCCACTTTCCCGTGCTCGCCAGCTCCTCCAGCCGTGCGACCAGGGGTTCGCGATAAGCCGCGCATGCGCTCGACAGGAGTGCCTCGGTCGCCGCCTCGACGGATGCCGAAGCGATTTCCTTCGCCGACAGCCCGCACGCCCGCTGCTCCCACGCAAAAGCAGACAGGGGAACTAGCAGGATCAGAAAAGCCATCCATCTGGACACCATCGGCGCACACCTCAGCAGGTCGGATTACACGACACAGGGTGTCGCGTGCCCCACATGATGCCGGGTCGGATCGGCGATTCCGAGTCGTACGCCCTCCATACGCGTGCAAAAGGCGCCCGTGGCAACAGGCCACGGGCGCGGCACGGATTACGGCGCTGCGTCGAAACCGTTCCGGAAGATGCTGTCCGAGGCCGAGGCCCAGACCGGGCCGGCCGGCGTCACGCTGATGCCCTGCAGGCCGCTGATCAGCGCAACCGGTGCGCCGCCGTTGATCGTGACGCTGCCCCCCTGCGACGCCATGCCCTTGTTCAGCAGGATCGTGGCGCTGCCGCGCGTGGGATGGGTCAACTGCACCGTCCAGCTCATGCCGTTGTCGACCGCGGTGGCGGTGATGGCGGCTTCCGCGCTGTCGCGGCCATGAATCACGTTGATGAAATAGCTTTCCAGCGTGCCGCTGGAATCCAGTTCCAGGCGGTACTGGCCAGCCGGCTCGTCACCGGGCCGGTCTTCGTTGACCAGCCGGTACATCGGCGAGGCCGGCACCAGGGTGCGCAGTTCCGACACCTGTGTTCCCAGCGCCGCCTGCACGCGCGAGCCGGCGATCGTCGGCTGGGTTTCAAAGTGCATGAGGAAGGTGCGACGAACCTGTTCGGGCGCCAGGTGATCCGACAGCGGCGCATTGGCGTTGACCCAGTTGCCGGTGGAGTAGAACGGCAAGGTGGAGTCGGCGCTGCCGCGCATGCGATCAAGCACGATCAGCGCGCCCAGCGGGCGCACGAACAGAAATTCACGCACGGCTTTGTCGGCATAGGGCCAGTCCACGCGACGGCCATTGGTGTTGCGGTAGGACTTGGTGAAATCGACCGCGACGTAGCCGAAATCCGTTGCGTGCTGCACGCGTACCACCTCCGGCAGGCCATCGGGCTGGTCGCCGCGATCTTCGCCGGGTGGAATCACCGTGGGGCCGGTACCGATCCACATCGCCGTCGTACGGCCCTGGAATTGCAGGCCGTTGTGCGCCAGGTGATCCTCCGAGTCGACCGAACCGTTGCCCGCGAATCCGGCGATCTGATCGGAATAGCCCGTCGTTTCGCGGGTGATCCAGCGCCCCTTTCGCCACATCTGGAAATTTCCCGCATCGCGGTGGCGATGCTCAATGCCTCCCGGCGTACCCAGCTGCACGTGAACGGCCGTGGCATTGGCATCGTGACCGGTGCGCGCGTAGAAGACACCCGCGCCCGGCGCGTAATAGTCTGTGGGCAAGGTTGCCAGATCCGCGGCCTGCCCGGTGCCGCCCAGGGCATCGAACATCCAGCTGCGGCCGGCGTTGGTCGCCGCCAGCCAGGCGCGCATGTGCACGGCGTTCCCACTGGTGTTGTCGCGATGCCCGAAATAGCGCGCGAAATCGCCGAGATATTGCCGGTTATTGATGACGCTGCCCTGGCGGAACGATTCGTCGTCATTGAACGGGAACAGCAGTGCGCCGCCCGAGAATCCGTCGGTGATGGTCGTGGGTCCCGGCGTGGTGCCGTAGATCAGGGCGTAGATAGCCTCGCGGAAGAACGGTGTCGCGGTGTAGGGGTCATAGCCGAAATCTGCTGCCGAGGCGAACGGGATGATCGGATACGACAGCATCACCGAGCCATAGTCGGCGCCTTCCACGAAGACGCCGCCCCGGCCGAAATCGCCATACCAGCGACTGAACCAGGTGGACAGTCGCAGATCCAGCGCGTTGTTGATGAATTCCTGGGCACGGGGATTGTCGCCGAAGCTGGCGATGCCCCACATCAGATTGTTGCGGACGCGGCCCCAGAAATAGTTGTTGGCTTCCGATCCCTGGTTGGCGAAACCATCGGCGTTCTCCGTGTCCATGTAGCCGTTCCAGCGCGTCACCAGGGTGGCGATCTGCGGCGCCGTCAGGCGGCTATGGCACCAGTCATAGATGAGCAACAGGCTGTCGCCCTGCTGGCGGATCGCATCGCGGAAACCACCCTGGTCTTCGGCGCGCCATCCCGCCAGGTAAGCGGCCGCCTGGTCGCAATCAGTGGTGTTGTTGGTGAGCAGGCCACGCAGGGCGCGGCCTGCATTGAGCTGCGTGGTGCTGCCGGTGGGCGTGAAGGGAACGGTCTGGTTGTAGGTCCGTGCCTGCGCCAGGCGCGTCGCATTGCCATACCACAGGCGCGGATGGCCCGCGGGAATGTTCAGCGATGCCGCGTGCACCGCGGAGAGCACCAAGCTGGACAGCGCCAGCACACACAAGAGTCGTCGCAACATAGTGGCCTCGCCCACCCGGAGAGAAGTCGGGTTCTTGAGGTCGATGACGCGCCCGGGGAACCGCGGGCGACATGCTCGCTACCGACTCATCCGCCGTTTGCGACGGACGTCACGCTCGACACACTTATTGCAGCAGATCCGCCTGCAAAACCGATGTGTGCCGCGCCAGGCCGAAGTGCCCGAGCGGAAGCGTGGTGCTGCTCCACTCGCCGTCTATCGCCGACGAATGGATGCCGCCCACGGTGCAGATGCCGGTCGCGCACACGATCTCGTCATACCAGGATTTGATCGAATGCACCCGGCGTGCGAGCGGCCGGTCACGCAGTCCCTGCAGCAACGGACTGCCCAGTGAAAGGCCCCACTCGCCACAGGTCGGTGTGGCGACGTTGAACGGGTACAGGCCGCAGCTGCGCAGGCCGCGGTAGGCACCGGCAATACCGATGAAGCTGTCGATGTATCCGGACATGCCCAGGCGCGTGATTTCCCGCGCCAGGAGGGTGACGCCCATGGAATGCCCGATCACGTCCACGCGTCCCGTACAGGACGCCGCTGCGGCGTCGATCAGCGCCTGTTCCACCGGCAGCGCCTCGCTGCCACTGTGGTCGTTGCAGGCGGCGCACACGGATGATCCCCAGCGCGGGCGACGGATGTCCGAGGCAGCGTAGCCGCGGCGCAGCAGCTGGCTGACGGTGGCATCGAAATCCGACGGTGACCCGGTATTGCCGTGCACGAGCACCACCGCATCCACGCACGCCGCTTCGGCAGCCATCGGCGAAACGGCCGCGAACAGCAACGCACAAAAGCCTACTGACACGCGCATGACACCCCCGCGACCGGTGATTCAGCCAGTGCCGCAGTGTCGCACGCCACCACCCGGTGGATAGAT
Organism: Tahibacter amnicola; assembly: GCF_025398735.1. Lineage (NCBI taxonomy): Bacteria > Pseudomonadati > Pseudomonadota > Gammaproteobacteria > Lysobacterales > Rhodanobacteraceae > Tahibacter > Tahibacter amnicola. The sequence goes on along the minus strand of NZ_CP104694.1, from coordinate 2,500,622 downwards.
GTACGAAAGTACAGTGGGATAACGTACACCCGGCAAGTACAAGGTGCCGTCAGCGGGAAAAGGCCCGCAATTGCTCCTCGATCGAACGCGTCTGCGCGGTCACGGTCGAGCCGGTATGCAAGGTGGACTTGCGCTCCACCAGCAGCACCAGGCATTCGGATTCGGCCAGCGGGCTGTGCGCCACGCCCTTGGGCACGACATACAGGTCGCCTTCGCGCAGCACGACGTCGCCCGCGTGCATCCGCAGTCGCAACTCCCCCGCAAGCACGAGGAACAATTCGTCCTCGTCGGCGTGCGTATGCCAGTCGAGCACGCCCTGGATACGCGCCACTTTCACGTAAGCGTCGTCGACTTCCGCCACCACGCGAGGCGACCAGAGGTCTGTCAGCGCAGCGGCGATCGAACGGGCATTCACGGCAGCGTTCATAGCGGACCCTATTCTCACTCAGCACATCATCGACAGCGTGCGGACGAACACCAGCTCGCCCCAACGCAGCCACAGGTGCGCCAGCACCAGCACCGCCAGGAGGCTGCTGCACCAGATCGCAATGCGCACCGCACTCATGCGGGCGCGCCGCGAACAGCCATCACCGCGCGCGGCACATGCCGGTCGTCGGTGAAGAAACTCACCACTGCCGCGGCAAGGCCCAGCACGATGCTGGCGATCCAGATCGGCTGGTAGTTGCCCGTAATATCAAACCAGCGGCCGGCCGACCAGGCCCCCAGAAAGCTGCCGATCTGGTGGCTCAGGAACACGATGCCATAGAGCGTGGACAGGTGCGTCAGCCCGAACATGTTCGCGACCGCACCGCTGGTGAGGGGAACCGTGCCCAGCCAGAGGAACCCGAACGCGGCGGCAAAGACCAGGGCCGAGGACGGGCTGAGCGGCGCCACCAGGAACACGGCGATCATCAGTGCCCGCCCGGCATACAGGGCACTCAGCAGGCGCGGACGCGACTGCCGGCCACCCCACACGCCAAACAGGTACGATCCGGCGATGTTGAACAGACCCACCAGGGCCAGGGCATAGGCACCGACCCAGGCGGGCAGGCCCTGGTCGACCAGGTAGGCGGGAAAATGCGTGCCCACAAACGCGATATGGAAACCGCAGACGAAAAAGCCGAGGTTGAGCAGCCCGTAGTGCGGACTGCGAAAAGCACCGGCCAGCGCCCGCGCCAGCGGTTCACCGTCACCCGCAGTCGAACCGTTCGCGGCGGACTGCGGCCTGGCCAGCCCCCATGCGGCGATGATCAGCACAAGGAACAGTGCGGCCAGACCGACCAGCGCGTCGCGCCAGCCCAGTCCGGAGATCCACTGCTGTGCGATCGGCACGACGGCAAACTGCCCGAAGGACCCGCCGGCCGTGACCAGGCCAAAAGCCGTGCTGCGATGAGCGGGGCTCACCAGGCGCCCGACCGCTCCCAGCACGACAACGAAGGTCGTCGCACTCAGCGCAAGGCCTACCATGATGCCCAGCGCAGCCATGATGGTCGCGGGCGCCTGCGCGAAGGCAGCGAGCACGAGACCCGCCGCGTATACCACCGCTCCCACGACCAGCACGCACCGTGCGCCCCACCGGTCGCTCAGCGCACCGATGAACGGCTGTACCAGGCCAAACAGCAGGTTCTGCACCGCCACGGCCAGCGCAAACGATTCGCGCCCCATGCCGAAGTCGCGCCCGATCGGTTGCATGAACAATCCGAAGCTCTGGCGTACACCCATGCTGATCGTCACGATCAGTGCGCCGCAGGCAACGGCCAGGATGACGGTGCGGGTCCACGGGCTGGCCGGCTGGCCGTCGGAGGAAACGTCGGTGCGCACGGGCGTACTCTTGGGGGCCAAAGTCGACACACTCGGCAGAGTAGCGAGGTGGGGGCCAGCCCCGACAGTCGCGCGGCGCCAGACACAGAATCAAACAACGGTTGATAATGAACGAGACTCTCAGCGACATCCGCGTGTTCGTCGCCAGCGCCGACAGCGGCCGTCTTGCCGGCGCCGCGCGCGCGCTCGGCATCACGCCGGCAGCAGCCAGCGCAGCGCTCAAGCGACTCGAAGCATCCCTGGGCACCCAGCTCATTTTGCGCAGCACCCGGCAGCTGCGGTTGACCCAGCAAGGTGAGGACTACCTGCCACATGCCCGTGCGGCGCTGCAGGCCCTGGGCGAAGGGCGCCTGGCGCTGGCAGCGGACAGCACGCAGGTCGAGGGTACGTTGCGGATCAGTGCACCCGCTGACCTGGGCCGCAACCGCCTGATGAGCTGGCTGTTGCCATTTTCCGAACGCCATCCCCGATTGCGCTTCCAGGTGACCTTCGACGACGCGGTGGCCGACTTCTTCTCCTCGCCGGTCGACGTGGCCCTGCGCTACGGAAAGCTCAGCGATTCCAGTTTGATCGCGTTGCCGCTGGCGACACTGACACGCGTGGCCTGCGCCGCACCCGCTTACCTGCTGCGCCATGGCACTCCGCCCAATCCACACGCACTGCGCGACCATGCGGCCATTTGCTACATGGTCCATCAGCGACCCGCGGATCGCTGGCGATTCGAACAGGACGGCGAATCGGTGGACGTGGAGGTGGATCCGCGCTGGATCTTCAACGACGCGGAAATGGTGCGCCGCTGGGCCATCGAAGGCCACGGCGTGATCTATCGCATCTGGGCGGACGTCGCGGCTGACATCGGCGCCGGCCGGCTGCAGCGGATCCTGCCCGACTGGGCGGGCGAAACGGTTCCGCTCAGCCTGGTCTACACCGACCGCCGCCTGTCTCCACCGCTGCGGCTGCTCATTGATGAGTTTCGCGCGCGCCGTGACGAGCTGAACGCCGCATCGGTTCCGTAGAAGACGCTCCCGTCACGCACTAATACACTTCTCTTCTATTACACCACCGTGGTGCGTGGACTTGGACGCGCCGTACCCGACGGGCCCCAGCACCTCCCCCATTTTCGGGCAAGGATCATATTGCCGCCCTGCCGGAACACCCGCTGGACCACTTTGCGCGCCCGAATGCCGCGGCCAGACTCTAAATGGCCCCCAAAACACGCATACAAGGATCATTAACAGGCTTTGCGGCGCTTTGGTGTGGACCACTTCCCCCAAGCCGTTCAAATGCCGCGTCACGCGCCCGAAAATCGTGGCGCGCTTCACCCTTCTTGCCAGAATGGCTCACTAGGCTTTGCGCACTTTCGAGTCGGGGGCAATCATGGTGTTCACTGTTGCATGGCGCACGCTGAAGCGTCTTTCCGGAGCATGCCTGCACGCTGGCATTCTCGCCGCCGCGGCACAACCGGCGTTTGCCCAGAGCACGGATCATCGTCCGGACGGGTTGCTGCGCCAGGGTTTCGAATCCATAGCGTCAGGCCCTCACACGGATGCGGAGGCCGCGCGCTTTCTCACCCAGGCTACATTCGGCGCCACGCTCGCGGACATTCAACGCCTGCGCCAGATCGGCTACAACGCCTGGCTCGACGAGCAGTTCGCCGCGCAGCCGTCCTATGAAGAGCCGTTCCTCGACTGGGTAGCCGCCAATGAGGGCGTCGGCAGCGTCTATCAGTACACGCGTCTGGAAACGTGGCTGATCAACAGCATCGGCCTGGTCGATCCGAGCAACCTCCCCCGGGTGCATTCGGACTTTCTGCGCCAACGCGTTGCGTTGGCGCTGTCGGAGATCTTCGTGGTTTCCGACAACGCCTCGGCGCTCGACGTCGAAGCCTGGGCCACCGGCACCTACTACGACATGCTGGTGCGGAATGCATTCGGCAACTACCGCACATTGCTGCAGGACGTCACGCTGCACCCTGCGATGGGTGTCTACCTGTCGATGCTCGGCAACCGCAAGCCCGATCCGGAAGCCAATACGCGGCCGGATGAGAATTTCGCGCGCGAGATTCTCCAGCTGTTTTCGATCGGCCTGTACCAGCTCAATCCCGACGGCACACCCGTCATGCAGAACGGCCAGCCCGTTCCCACCTATGGCCAGATCGTCGTACGCGGCTTCGCACACGTGTTCACCGGATGGACCTACGCGCCCTGCGATCCCAACGAGGAATGCAGCTACTACCCGCCCAACGATCCGGCCTGGCGCACGCCGATGCATGCCATCGAGGACCGCCATGACAACACGACAGACAAACAACTCCTCACCTACCCTGGCGTGACCTTGCCGGGCGGCCGCCTCCTGCACGGAGGCACCGCGCAGCAGGAGCTGGCCGCGGCGCTGGACAACATCGCCAATCATCCCAACGTCGGGCCCTTCATCGGAAAGCAGCTGATCCAGCGGTTGGTCACGAGCAATCCGTCACCGGCCTACGTGCAACGCGTCGCCAACGTGTTCAACAACAACGGGCAGGGCGTGCGCGGCGACCTCAAGGCCGTGGTCAAGGCGATCCTGCTCGACGTTGAGGCGCGCTACGGGCATCTCAATCCGTCGGACCGCTACGGCAAGCTGCGCGAACCCTTTCTCAAGCTGGTGCAACTCTTCCGCACGGTGGGCGTGCGCTCGGACAACCGTCGCGCCTATATGCTCTATGACCCGTTCCAGGAGTATGGCCAGGGTCCGTTGCGCTCGCCGACCGTTTTCAACTTTTTCCGGCCCGACTTTCAGCAACCGGGCGAAATCAAGGCGCTGGGGCTGGTCAGCCCCGAATTCCAGATTGCCACCGACAACCGGCTGATCTCGGCACCCAACCACCTGTATTGGCGCATCTTCTACTACTACCTCGGCAGCGATTACACCTACGCACTGGAACCCGGGCAACCACTGCTCGACTACACGACCCTCAACAGCCTGGCCGCCACGCCCGCGGCGCTGGTGGAACGACTGAACCTGCTCTTCATGTCGGGGCAGATGTCGCCGTTCATGCGCGACACGCTGGTGAACTTCCTGACGACCCTGCCCAACAGCGACGGCGGTCGCCATCGCGTGCAGCATGCGCTCTACCTGCTGCTGACCTCCTCCGAATATTCGATCCAGAAGTGAGTGGCCGACCATGACTGTCAATCGTCGCGAATTCCTGCGCCGCTGCATCCATTCCGCAATCGGCGGCGCCTCGATCTACAGCGCTTTCGGTGGACTGCGCCTGATCGAATCGGCAGCGGCCGCGCAACTGGGCAGCTTTCCCGACTACCGCGCCCTCGTGTGCATCTTCCTGTACGGCGGAAACGATTCGTTCAACATGATCGTTCCGAGCGACCCGCCGCACTACAGCACGTATCAGGCGACCCGCCGCGGCCTGGCAATCGATCGGGAGCGACTGCGTGCGCTGTCGCCGCTCAATGACGGACTACCCGGTGACGGCGCGCACTATGGGCTTCACGAAAACATGCCGGAGCTGGCAGACCTGTTCAATGCGGGCCATGCCGCCGTCATTGCCAACGTGGGCACGCTGCAGTACCCGATCACCGCCGCCCAGTACCAGGCAGGCACGGTGCCATCGCCGCTGCAGCTGTTCTCGCATGGCGAACAGACGACCTTCTGGCAGACATCGCGCGTCGACGACGTGAAAGCCAATGGCTGGGGCGGACGCATTGCCGACCTGCTGCATCCGGGCAATCCGAACCAGCAGCTGACCATGTCCATTTCGCTGTTCGGCGATAACCAGTTCCAGCGCGGCGACAACGTACCGCAGTACGTGATGAGCCACCAGGGCGTCAAACCGCTGGAGTACGAGGAGCGGGAAAGCGCCACTGCCAACGCCGTGTTCAACGCACTCGCCACCGAGGCGCCGCAGCACCATGTGTTCGAACGCGCATTCACCAACGCCATGCGTCGCTCGATGAGCAATTACGCGTTGATCAATAGCGGGCTGCAGGCAGCGACTGACTTCCCGGCGTTCCCGACCTCGGAACTGGGCCTGCAGCTGAAAATGGTGGCGCGACTGATCAGCGCGCGCAACACGCTCAATATGCGCCGTCAGGTGTTCTTCGTGGCCTTGCCGGGCCTTGATCACCACAACGGCCAGCTCACCGCGCACGCGCCGATCCTCGAGGACCTGTCCCGCAGCCTCAAGGCGTTCTACGACGCGACGGTCGCCATGGGCGTACAGAATAGCGTCACCGCCTACACCACCTCGGAGTTTGGCCGCAGTACCTCGATCAACGGTGACGGCACCGACCACGGCTGGGGTGGCCATCACTTCGTCGTCGGTGGCGCGGTGCGCGGCCGCCGGTTCTACGGACGCATGCCCAGTCTGGCATCCACCAACAATCCGGACGATACCGGCTACGGACAGATCATTCCCACGCTGGCAGTGGACCAGTATGCCGCGACGATTGCGCGGTGGTTCGGCGTGAACAACAGCGGCATCAGCGACATTTTTCCGAACCTTGGCCGATTTGCCACGGCAGACCTGGGTTTCCTGTCCTGATGTGGCGAAGCCGCCGGAAGCATGCCCTTCCGGCGGCTTCGAGCCGGGCAGACAGGCGTCAGGCGGCGGAGTCGCGCGCCACGCGCCGCGTAATGAAAACGAACAGAAGTATTGCCAGCACCAGCGAACCACCGGCGATGGCGTAGGTCATCAGCCTCTGCTTGCGCAAACCGTTGAGACGATCAGTGATCAGCGCATCGTTGCTGGCCACCATCTTGTCCCAGAACTCGAAGGAGGCCTGGTGCGCCGCCGTACCGGCCTTGGAAAACTCCGCCGGCGTGATCGTCGTGCTCGGCGACAATGCAATGTCGTTGAGCATGTCGATCAGAAACTTGGTCTTGTCGCCGTAGACATCCAGCGCCAACGGAATGTCGAGGTGGAAGCTCTGCACAATGCCATAGAAATTCTTGTCTTCGTTGAGCGCCGTGTTGGTGCTGGTGAAGACACGTTCGCGATCCGCCTCCTTGAGCATCGCCGCGTACACGGCAAGCTTGGTGCGGTCCTGCGACGAGATTTCACCACCGGCCTTGAGGATGTCGTAACCGTCCATCAGCACGGACGAGAGCCGGTCCTGACTCTGCGGCAAGGCCAGCAGCGTCACGTCCATGATGTAGTAGGTATCCAGGTCCGGATCGAGAATCAGGTTCGACATGTCGCCCGCGTGGGTGATCATGCTGCGCAGGTCCGCAGCGAGATGGAAATGCTTCTCGCGAGACGCGGCCGCCGTGATCGAGTCCTCTTTGCCTTTGAGGTCGGTCCATTCCGGCAGCAGATTCTTCACTTGCGTGTGAACGCGGTTGCGCTTGAGCAGACCTTCCTGCGTGAACTGCAGTGCTTCGCCCAGTTCCTTGTCGATGGCCTGCAGCTCGACGAACGCGGCGTCGACTTCCGCTTCTTTCGCACGCAGTGCCTTTTTCAGATCATCGGACTTGCTGTCCAGGTACTGGTGGGTCAGGAATCCGTGTTCGGAGATCGTCTTGAGCAGCCGTTCCAGCGGTCGCTGGTAACGGTCGCCGTAGATTTCCCACTGGCTGAACCGGATGTCGTAGTTGATACCCTGGACGCCGACGTACAACAAGTAACCCATCGGCGGCAGGAACACGACGCTGGCCAGTAGCAGCTTCTGCCAGATCTTCAAATTCTTGAGCATGACGTACTTCCTCTTCGGACGTGACGATCCATGCCACAAAAAGGGCGGCTGACGGCGCGAGCGTTGAAGAAATACTAGGAGTGACAGGGGGTGGGTCAACACGGTGAAGAAGTACGCAAGTCCCTTTTCCGGCCGCCGGCGCTACGCCTGGCGGAGGAAAATACGCCGCAAATACGCAGATTTCAGGGTTTTTCTCTTATGCGCGAGTGCATCGAATGCGGCCTGCATCCGATTGATACGAACTGTCAAAAACAGTGCCACGCGGTCACGTCGGCGCCGCGGCCCGCCAATCGGGTCGGCGGGTTTTTGGTACTACGGTAATCCGGCGCGCCGGATCAGCTCGGCCGTTCGCGCATCGGCGGGACGCCCCTCCATCAGGCGCGTCAGCACAACGCCACCAGTGCGTGCGCCGGCCGCCAGCAACACCTCAGCCGCGTCGTGATTGCCCGCGAAAAGTGCCAGCGAGAGCGCTGTGTAACCCTGGGTTGTGCGCACCGAGGTGTCGGCGCCCGCCTGCACCAGACGCGTGATGACCGCTCCCGGGCAATGCTGTGCGGCCACCATCAATGCCGTCAGCCCTCCCGGTCCCGGCCGGTCCAGCTCGGCGCCATGACGCAGCAGCACCTCGATCATTGCCAGGGCGCTGGCGGCGCCCCTCTGCCCCTGGCCACGCAGGTTGGCACAGGCGCTGACGGCCAGTTGCATGGGCGACTGGAGCATGCTGGCGCGTGCCTTCACGTCCACGCCGGCCGAGAGCAGTGCCTCGACGATGGTCACATCGCCGCGCAGCAGGGGATCGACCAGGTTGTCCGGCGTCAGCGCCAGCCGGGCGCGGCTGACGATCGCCATCGTCTCGCCGCGACGCATCGCCGGCGCGCCCTCGGTACCTGGCGTGCGCCGCGATGCGCCCTGGAGCGCGCCTGCTACACCCGACACCAGCGCGAGCAGCATCGCAAGACGCATCGCCACGCGGAAACCGGAAACCCGCGCCGTGTTCCGGCCACCAGCAGGCACCACCAGGGAAGGTCGACGCACAGGTTCCTCCTCGAAGCGGGCTCGGCCGCGGCGTGCAGGCTCACGTCTGGAGAACGCCGGCGCAGGATCCATCCGAACACGCGGCAGGCGCCGGGTCGGCCGACACCCTTCCCGGCGCAGCGGCGCGGGTCTGCACTCACCCGCCGCGCGGAAGGCCAGCACTCGCAAGCACCTGATCTGAGTGACCTTTATTCCACTTATCCAGATGGCATATCAATTGCTCTTTCCACTCCGGCAGCTCAGCGCCGGTAACACGGGCGTACCCGTGCGCCACGGCAACTGCGGAATCCGGACGCGGGAGAGAGCACAGAACGGACCATCCGCAGGCTCCCCGGTGCAGTCACGACCACCACCCGTGCCACGCTGACGCTGCCGACGCTCCACATCTGCGGTTTTACCCCTGAGAGGAACTGTCTATGGATACTCCTGTGAAACCCGAAGCGCGCGGCTCGGCAAAGCTGTTCGCGGTCGAAGCGCACGACCGCGACGCCATCACCCGGGCCATCGGCTTCGCCCGCGATGATTACCAGGTGAAGTGGTGGTGGAAGTACGGCCAGCCGGCGATCGATCTGGTCCGCGCCCACTTTGAAGTGAAGGCCGAGAACCTGGGCCCGCTGGTGGACCATCTGATGAAGATGAACGGGCCGGATTTCCAGGTCACGGCGCAGTGCTTCCCCTACGGTATTCCCAAGCCTGATCTGTTCCGGATCGAAGCCGACATCCGCAATCCCGCCCGCGGATAAGGCACCGCGGACCACCGCTTTCATCGTCACCGATGCGCCGGCCTCGGGCGCCATGCCCGGGGCCGGCCAGGATCACGAGGTCACTCATGGGCCCGACCGGCGATACCGTCAATGTCATCCAGATCCATCCGACGCGCCGGTGCAACCTGCGCTGTCAGCACTGCTACTCCACGTCGGGACCGGAAGTGACGAGCGAACTGCCGGTCGAATGGATCGAGGCGTTCCTGGCGGACGCGGCCGCAGAAGGATTCAATGCAATCGGTCTTTCCGGCGGCGAACCGCTCGTCTACCGACCCCTGCCCCGCCTGCTGGCCTATGCACGCTCACTGGGCTACTACACGACCGTCACCACCAACGGCCTGCTGCTCGATGAGCGGCATCTCGCAGCCATCGGGCCGCACGTGTCGCTGGTGGCCATCAGTATCGACGGCGTGCCCGAACAGCATGACCGCATGCGCGCCATGCCGCGGGCGTTCGACCGCATGCGGGCCCGGCTGGACCTGCTGCGAAAAACCGGGCTGCCGTTCGGCTTTATTTTCACCCTGACCTTGAACAACCTGGATGAACTGGCCTGGGTGGCCGAATTCGCGGCCGGCGAAGGCGCCGCCTTGCTGCAGGTGCACCCGCTGGAACAGGTCGGGCGGGCACGCGACTACGCCCTGCTGCCGCCCGACGACCTGGAACTGGCCTACGCCTTCGTGGAGGTTGCGCGGCTGCAGAAGGAATACGGCCAGCGGCTGCGGATCCAGTTCGACGTGGCTGACCGTCCGCTGATCGAGCGGGAGCCCTACCGCGCATTCGCGATTGCAACACCTGATCCCGCGATCAGCCGCGAGCAGCCGCTGGCCGCGCTGGTATCGCCACTGGTGCTGCAGGACGATGGCCTGGTCGTTCCGGTGCAGCACGGCTTCGGACGATCGTTTGCGATTGCCGACCTGGCCGACGGCCGGTTCGCGTCACAAGCCAGCACCTGGAAACGACAGCGCTACCCGGCGTTTCTCGACGTGGCCCGGCGCGTATGGGACGACCTCCAGGCAGCGCCAGCTCACCTGCCGTTTACCAACTGGTATGCGGCCATCACCTCGGCCAGCCAGGACCGGCCGCCGCCGACCGTCGACCCGCCGTCAGCGGTCTTGTCGGCTGCCTAGGTGCAGCGGCGGAACGCCGTAGCGAGTCCGCCGCCGCAACACGCCTCAGTCGACGCTGTACTGCATCAGCGAGACCGGCGTGGCCGCCGTGTTGCAGGCCACGTAGGCCGTGACGCTGGCCTGCGCGCCGGCCGCCAGGGTCAAGGTCCATTGGAAGCCGCCGGTAAAGTCACCCGTGAACGGCAATCCGGAGTTGTCGAAACTGGTGATCGTCGTATCGCTCAGCAAGCCCGGCACGTCGGTTGCGCCGGACACCCACGGCCGCACCATGAACGCGACGGAGCCCGGCGCGCGGTATTCGCATTGCCCTTGTGTGGCGTCATTGATGCGCAGGTAACGGTTGTTGCCGTCGACCACCGCCGCCGTATCGGTACCGGCAGTACCGTTTACGTCAATGTCGGCCATGTGGAAAAGGTGCAGGGTGACCGGGCTGCTGCCCGTGTTGGTCACCGTCATCGTGCTCGTCGTTTCGCCCGCACCGCTGCCGGGCGAGGCCACGACGTGCGTTTTCACGGCCGAGAACCCACGGCCGCCGACGTTGGCCCAGTTGAGCGTTGCCGCAGCCGCGTTGTAGTTCTGCGTATCGGGCGCCGGGAAGAAAGCTTCCTGCGAGTCTCCGTCGACGCGGAACCACCAGCCGGCCTCGAACAACTGGTCGTTCGTGCCTACGCCCGTGAAATTGACGCCCGGCGAAGCGTCGAAATGGCCCGCGGCAATGACGTAGTTGGCGGCGCCGGAGGTGATCGTGCCCTGCGCGAAAGCGTTTCCGGCCAGGAGCGACAGGCACGCGAGCACCATAACGTGTTTCTTCATGATTTCCCCATGTGAATGTGTTTGCGTAGTCCGCCGGAACCATGGCCGCATCGTCCCCCGGACGCATGCTTCCCCGACATGGCGCAGAAGGCGGAACGTCGATCGTTAACCAATTCCACCGGAATCCACAAGAGACCGTGGAGTATTTCGCACTTCGTGGCCGTCGTTGCTACCCGATCGGCACCGTCCGGCGCCCCAGGCCGCCTGGGCCTTGCCGCCGAACGACCGGGGGTTCCACCCCGTCGCAGCCGCCTTCCCTGCCTCACGAGGCGCTAACAAGTTGATTTCTGTCAGTTGTCGGCGGAAGATCCTGGCGTCGATCGAGGTACGCATTCCAGCGCGCACCAGCCACCCTGCCGCCACGGCAACCGCTGGCGCGAAAGGCCCGCACGACCCGGGGCCGGTGGTTCAACCGGGGACGCCGATGGATCTACGTTCCACGCAGTCGACCTGGCCACAGGGGGCTCCGACGGACGCTGCTGCCCCGGCGCCGGCGGCTCGCCGCAACCGGTGGTCCGGCACGGCGATGGCCCTGGCGTACAGCCTGGCCGCTCTCCCCGCCGTCGCGGAGGTTCCAGACATCGGCGACCTTGCCGACCTGTCGCTGGAACAGCTCGGTGATATCGAGGTGATCAGCGTCAATCGGCGCGCCGAGCGGCTCGTGCACGCGCCGGCCTCGGTCTTTGTGATCACGCGGGAAGACGTGCGGCGTTCCGGCGCCAACAGCATTCCGGAAGCCCTGCGCCTGGCACCCACACTCCAGGTTGCCCGCATCCGCGCCAGCGAGTACGCGATCAGCGCCCGCGGCTTCAACACCACCACCACCAACAAGCTGCTGGTACTGATCGACGGGCGAACCGTATACACGCCGTTGTACTCGGGCGTGTTCTGGGACGCACAGGATGTGCTGCTGGAAGACATCGAGCGGATCGAAGTGCTTTCCGGTCCCGGCGGTACCCTGTGGGGTTCCAACGCTGTCAACGGCGTGATCAATATCGTGACCCGTGCCGCGTCCGCCACCCAGGGACTGCTCGTCGCCAGCGCGGTTGGCACCCACGAGGACAAGGCCGCGCTTCGCATCGGCGGCACCTTGCCCGGCAACGGTGCGTATCGCCTCTACGCCAAGTATCTCGACCGGGATTCAAGCATCCTGGCCAACGGCCGCAAGACATTCGACGCGGCGCAGAATGCCCAGGTCGGATTTCGCACCGACTGGAGCAACGGTACGGACGACTACACCGTCCAGGGCGACGCCTATAGCGGCGTTGCGGATCACCCGGTCACCCGTGACCGTCGCATTGAAGGCGCCAACCTGCTGGCGCGCTGGCACCGCCGCTCGGATACCGGCGCGCAGGCAAGACTGCAATGCTACGTGGATCGCACCGAGCGGCTGATCCCCGGCACCTTCGCCGAAACGCTCGATACCGTCGATATCGAATTCCAGCACGCCCTGGCGCCCAACGGCCGCCACCAGTGGTCCTGGGGTGCCGGCCACCGCTATTCGCGCGACGATGTGACCAATAGCGCCGGCCTGGCCTTCATTCCAGGCGAGAAATCCCTTCGGTGGACGAATGTTTTCGTGCAGGACGACCTCGCTCTGGGCGAGCGGATGACCCTGTCGCTCGGCGCGAAATGGGAGCGCAACGTATATACCGGCACGGAATTCCTTCCGAGCATGCGCGCACGGTGGAAGGTGGCCGACGCCCGCACGCTGTGGGCTGCCGTGTCGCGAGCGGTGCGCGCGCCGTCGCGCATCGACCGCGACTTCTTCCTGCCGGGACAACCGCCCTTCGTACTCGCCGGCGGGCCCGAATTCCAGTCGGAAACCGCCGATGTTGCCGAGCTCGGCTACAAGGCGGAAGCCAGTCAGCTGCTGTCGTATTCGCTGACCGCTTTCCACCATCGCTACGACGACCTGCGCAGTTTCGAACCGGTCGCGCCGGGCCGATACGTCTTCGGCAACCGTCAGGAAGGCACCTCCTATGGCCTGGAAGGCTGGCTGCGCTGGCAACCGCTGCCCCGCTGGACGCTCGGCGCGGGCTTTGTCGAGCTGCGCAAGGATCTACGCCAGAAGCCTGGCAGCGGGGATCCGACCGGAACCCGTTCCAACGGCAACGATCCGGAACACCAGTGGAAGCTGCGCTCGACCATTGCCCTTTCACCCAGCCAGGACCTGGATCTCCACCTGCACCACGTGGGCCGCTTGCCGGATCCGTCGGTACCGTCGGTCACTGCGTTAGACCTGCGCTGGGAGTGGCGCGTCCATGACGCCCTCGCTGTCTCCTTGACCGTGCAGAACCTCACCGACGCGCAACACCGGGAGTTTGGCGCCCT